>NZ_JBGLYQ010000024.1:0-117931 GCF_047304105.1 Duganella sp. Dugasp56 | reverse complement strand
GGGATTCGAACCCACGGTAGGGTCGCCCCTACGCTTGATTTCGAGTCAAGTACATTCGACCACTCTGCCACCTCTCCTGGTGGTACATTTCTATCAGCAGCGTTATGTGGCGGAGAGGGTGGGATTCGAACCCACGGTAGGGTCGCCCCTACGCTTGATTTCGAGTCAAGTACATTCGACCACTCTGCCACCTCTCCGTTTTCCCACCGGCTGCTGCGAGAAGGCAAGATTATAGCAGGCCGTTGGGAAAAGGGAAGGAGTATTTACGCCTTCAGATGCGTTAATCCGCCCATGTACGGACGCAGCACCGCCGGGATCTCCACCGAACCATCCGCCTGCTGGTAGTTTTCCAGCACGGCGACCAGCGTGCGGCCGACCGCCAGGCCAGAGCCGTTCAGGGTGTGCAGAAGTTCCGGCTTGCCCTGGGCGTTGCGGAAACGCGCCTGCATGCGGCGCGCCTGGAAGGCTTCGCAGTTCGACAGCGACGAAATCTCGCGGTAGGTGTTCTGCGCCGGCAGCCACACTTCCAGGTCATAAGTCTTGGTGGCGCCGAAGCCCATGTCGCCGGTGCACAGCGACATTACGCGGTACGGCAGGCCCAGGCGTTGCAGGATGGTTTCCGCATGGCCGACCATCTCGTCCAGCACCGCGTACGAGGTGTCCGGATGCACCACCTGCACCATCTCGACCTTGTCGAACTGGTGCTGGCGGATCATGCCGCGGGTATCGCGGCCGTAGCTGCCCGCCTCCGAGCGGAAGCACGGCGTATGCGCGGTCATCTTCAGCGGCAGCGTGTCGGCGGCAACGATCTCGTCGCGCACCAGGTTGGTCAGCGTGACTTCCGAGGTCGGGATCAGGTAGAAGTTTTCGCCCTCGCCTTCGGCGCCGCCTTTTTTCACCGAGAACAGGTCGGCTTCGAACTTCGGTAGCTGGCCGGTGCCGCGCAGCGAATCGGCGTTGACCATGTACGGCGTGTAGCACTCGGTGTAGCCATGCTCGTCGGTGTGGGTGTTCAGCATGAACTGCGCCAAGGCGCGGTGCAGACGGGCGATGCCGCCTTTCATCACCGAGAAGCGCGAGCCGGTCAGCTTGGTCGCGACATCGAAGTCCAGGCCCAGCGGGCCACCGACGTCGACGTGGTCTTTCACTTCGAATTCAAAGGCGCGCGGCGTGCCGACTTTGCGCACTTCGACGTTGCCCGCTTCATCCGTCCCAACCGGGACCGATTCGTGCGGCAGGTTGGGAATCGCCTGCATGAAATCGGCCAGCTTGGCCTGCACGGCGGCCAGCCCCGTTTCGTTGGCCTTGAGCTCGTCGCCCAGACCGGCCACTTCCGCCATCAGGGCGGTGGTGTCTTCGCCCTTGCCCTTCATCATACCGATCAGCTTGGACTGCGAGTTACGCTTGCCCTGCAGCTCTTCGGTGCGCGTCTGGATCGCTTTGCGTTCGGCTTCGAGGGCGTTGAACGCGTCCACATCGAGCTGGAACTTGCGGGTCGCCAGGCGCGCGGCGACGTTGGCTATGTCTTTACGGAGAAGTTGGATATCAATCATGGGAACAAATGCCGTTGTATCGAAAACGTCAATTGTACCAAGAGGATGCCACTTCCTTGCGAGTTTTGAACAGCCCGCCGGCTGGCGGAATTACAGGGCTGCTTTTTCGGCGGCGGTCAGGCGCTTGGCAGTCACGGTGACGACTTGCATCTTGGCGGTCGACACGGCGACTTTGGCGGCTGGCGCGACCGGAGCGACGGGAGCGTCGGCGGCAGTGGCGAAACTCGTGGCGGCGGCCAGTACGGTAGCGGCGACGAAGATGATTTCCATGTTTTTAGCGATGTTCATGATGTGCTCCTTCAGGTGGTTGGTTTCGGTTACTTACTAAGGCTGCTTGGTATGGTTGTACTGTACCTAAAGGCCGTATGGGCAGCCACCGGCAAGCGACGAAACGCCGGAAACGGCGTCTGAAGTGCAAAAAACGGGTGGGAAATGAAATATTCAGGCGGCGCGATGCACCAGCTCGCCCAGCGTGGCGATGGCCGCCTCCACGCGCGGGCTCCAGGCGTTGCCGCAGTTGAGGCGGATGTAATTGCCGTGCTTGCCGGAGGCGGAGAACAGCTGGCCCGGCATGAAGGCCACGCCCCGCTCTATCGCCACGTGGTGCAGCGCCAGCGCGTCCACCTGCTGCGGCAGGCTGACCCACAGCACGAAGCCGCCCTGCGGCTCGGACACCGTGCACTCGTGCGGGAAGCTGCCGCAGATGGCGTCGGACATGCGGGCGATGCGCTGCGACAGCGCGCGGCGCATCTTGCGCAGCTGGATCTCGTAGGCGCTGCCGGTCAGGAAATCGGCCAGCACGGCCTGGAAGAAGTGGCTGTTGGCGCCGCTGGACACCACCTTCAGCAAGGCGATATCCTGCGCGTAGCGCCCCGCCAGCACGTAGCCGACCCGCGCGCCGGGGCTGACCGCCTTGGAGAACGATGAGCACAGCATGACGTTGCCGCTGGTGTCGTAGGCCTTGACCGGCCAAGGCCGCTGCGGCGTAAAGCACAGGTCGGTATAGACGTCGTCCTCGATCAGCGGAATGTCGTGGCGCGACAGCAGCGCCGCCAGCCGCTGCTTGTTCGCCTCCGGCATGACGCAGCCCAGCGGGTTGTTGGCGTTCGGGATCAGCAGCACGGCCTGCACCAGGCCGGCGTTCAGCGCCACCTCCAGCGCGTCGATGGACGGGCCGGTCTTCGGATGGGTCGGGATCTCCAGCGCCTTCATGCCCAGCGACTCGATCAGCTGCAGCAGCACGAAATACGTGGCCGATTCGATGGCGATGGTGTCGCCGGCCCTGGCCACGGCGCGCAGGCACAGGCTGATCGCCTCGGTGCAGGAGCCGGTGACGACGATTTCGCCGGGGTCGATCCGTCCCCAGTCCAGCGCGCGGCGCTCGATCTGGCGGCTGAAATCCGGGTGGTTGGTCTCGTAGCAGCTGACCGTGCTCAGCAGGCTTTGATCGCGCCGGGCGACGGCGGCCACGGTCTTTTGCATGCGCTTCAACGGCAGCAGTTCGTCCACCGGCCACGCCGAGCCCAGCTGCACGACGCTGGGGTCCTCGTTGGCCTTCAGTATCCGCATCAGCAGGTTGTTGATGCCGACATAGGCCGGCTCCTGCAAATGCCCGGCATCGGGCATCACCGCCATCATGCGCTGGCGGTGGCGCACGTAATAGCCGGCCTGCGGCTTGGCGTCGACCAGGCCGCGGTCCTCCATCAGCCGCAGCGCCTGCATCACGGTGCTGACCGACAGCCGCTTCTGCTGCGCCAGGTGGCGGATCGACGGCAGGCGGTCGCCCGGCGCGAACACGCGGCTGGCGATCAGGCCGCCCAGCTCGTTGGCCAGATGCTCGTACAGGTTCAGTGAGGTGGACATTTTGTTATTGTGCGCCCGCCCCGCCCTGCCGCGACAGGTACAGCGACCGCAAATTTCGACCATGACAGTTTAGCCAAAACCGCTTTGTGACGGTAACAATTTCGTTTTATTGCATCTGTTATGGTCGGCCGCCGCTGCGTATTCTGATTTCATGATTCACCACAGCAGGAGGCAGCCATGCAACCGGAATTACTCGCAGTATCGCAGGGCCAGGCGGAATACCGCCTGACGGAAAACCATCCACTGCGGATCGCCCACGCGGCGGGCCGCTATGTCGAATGCCTGGACGGCACCGCCTGGATCACCGCCTACGGCGAGAACACCGACTTCATGCTGCGCCAGGGGCAATGCTTCGAGGTCCCCAACAACGGCCTGATGCTGATCGACGCCGCCGGCTCGGGCGTGGTGCGGGTGCGCCTGCCGGCCGACACCGAGGTGCCGCATGGATGGGCCGCCTTCAAACATAAATTCGCCACTGAACTGCACGGCTTGCTGGCTGTAGGATTTCACCTACGCAACTAATCGTGCGCCATGAAATCCTCGGACTATGTACGATACGTCAACAATACAGACACCCGAGGAGAATAGTTTGAAAACACCATTTCTGAAAATCGGCGCCATCGGCGCCCTGATGATTGCCGCAGCAGGCTGCTCGACCATGGGCGGCCCGCCGAAGGATGAGGCACCGCCACCGGCCAATCCGGCCTTTGCCGGCGAGATGGCCAAGTTCAACGCCCAGTTCCCGAACGACAAGGCGAGCAAGTACGAAGAGATCTCGATCAACTACAACAAGGCGCAGAAACTGGACGAGCGCGGCAACTGCCACGACATGTCCAAGTATCCAGTGGTAATCATCCTGACGCTGGACGCCAGCGGCAAAGTCGTAAGCAGCACCACCGACGTCGAAAACAGCAAGGCCGCGTGCTTCCGCCAGGCCTACGCCTCGGTGCAGCTGCCGGCGCCGCCGTTCGCTCCGTACGTGAAACCTATCCGCCTGCGCTAATCAATCAGGCCGCCGCGTTTTCCTCGGCGGCTTCGTCGTTGTCGGCCGGTTTTTCCAGCCATCCCATCACCAGTTGATTGAACCGCTCGGGCTGGCGCAGCATCGGCCAGTGGTCGGTGTTGAAGGCCACAACCTTGCAGCCCTCTTTTTGCGCCAGCTTGTCCGCCCATGCGTCCGAATGGAACATGAATGGTTTCCTGGCGCCGAAAATGAACAGCATCGGCACCTTGGGCACGAACGGCACCAGCGAACGGTAGGAACCGGATTCGCCGGCGGCGGCGATGTAGTACGGGAAGTTCATCTTGGCGCTGATGAATTCCTTCGGCGACGGCACACCCAGGATGCGCGCCATCGTGCGCGTCATGATGTTGCCGATCGGCCCGCCGATGGCCCAGGCCAGCGCCAGCGTGCCCTGGTAGCCGTTGACCATCATCTTTTGCGACAGCGTGCGCGAGCGCTGCACCGCCTTCGACTGCGCATCGCCGATGTCGACGCCGATGATGGCCGACACCGCCTGTTTGTTGCGCATGTAATATTCGTAGCCGAACATGCAGCCCCAGTCGTGCAGCATCAGGATTACCTTCTGCTTCTGGCTGACGCTGTTGACGACGTACGAGATGAAGCGGATGGTGCCGTCCAGCGAATACGAGCGGCGCGGCTTGGTGATGTCGAACCCCGGCAAGGTGAAGCGCACGCAGCGATAGCGCTGCTTGAGCTCCTCCACCTGCGCGTCCCACACGCGGTGGGTGTCTGGCCAGCCATGAATCATCACGATGGTCTCTGTGCCCTCTCCCTCTATGTAGACCTCGATTCCATCGACCTTTATTACCTGCTGCATACCGTTCCTCGCCTAGCCAGTTTCATCAATGCTTTATCTTACAACATCTGCTGGCTGCAAAAGATATTAGGAAGAGCCACTAAGATTTCTTGCCGGCGTCCTCGTCGAGCTTGCGCAGGAAGGCCATCTTGTCGGCGACCTTGCTTTCCAGGCCGCGCGGGACGGGCTGGTACCAGCCGGGTTCGCGCATGTCGTCGGGGAAGTAGGTTTCGCCGGCCGCATAGGCATGCGGCTCGTCGTGGGCGTAGCGGTACTCGTGGCCGTAGCCCAGTTCCTTCATCAGCTTGGTCGGCGCGTTGCGCAGGTGGACCGGCACTTCGCGCGACTTGTCTTTCTTGACGAAGGCCATCGCCTGGTTGAAGGCGTTGTAGCCAGCGTTGCTCTTGGCCGCGATCGCCAGGTAGATCACCGCCTGCCCCAGCGCCAGCTCGCCTTCCGGCGAACCGAGGCGCTCGTAGGTGGCGGCCGCGTCGTTGGCCAGCTGCATCGCGCGCGGATCGGCCAGGCCGATGTCTTCCCACGCCATCCGCACGATGCGGCGCGACAGGTATTTGGCGTCGGCGCCGCCGTCGAGCATGCGGCACAGCCAGTAAAGCGCCGCGTCCGGATTCGAGCCGCGCACCGACTTGTGCAGCGCCGAGATCTGGTCGTAGAAATTGTCGCCGCCCTTGTCGAAGCGGCGCGCGTTCAGCGTCAGCGCGTTCTGGATGAACTCGGCCGTGATCTTGTTGGTCTTGGCCGCGTTGGCCGCCGTGCTGGTTTGTTCCAGCAGGTTCAGCAGGCGACGGCCGTCGCCGTCGGCATAGCCGATCAGCGTGTCGATGGCGGCGTCTTCGAATTCCAGATGCGTCAGCACCTTGGCGCGCGCCTTGTCGACCAGCTGGCGCAGTTCCTCTTCGTTGAACGAATGCAGCACGTAGACCTGCGAGCGCGACAGCAATGCCGAGTTGACCTCGAACGAAGGGTTCTCCGTGGTCGCGCCGATCAGCGTGACCAGGCCCGATTCGGCGTACGGCAGCAGCGCGTCCTGCTGCGACTTGTTGAAGCGGTGGATCTCGTCGACGAACAGGATGGTGTGCTTGCCCATGTCCAGGTTGTGCTGGGCCTGCTCCATCGCGGCGCGGATATCCTTGACGCCCGAGAACACGGCCGACAAGGCGATGAACTCGCACTCGTAGGCGTTGGCGGTCAGCCGCGCCAGCGTGGTCTTGCCCACGCCCGGCGGGCCCCACAGGATCATCGAATGCGGCTGGCCCGACTCAAACGCCAGGCGCAGCGGTTTGCCCGGCCCCAGCAGGTGATGCTGTCCGATGACGTCGTCCAGCGTCTTGGGCCGCAGCGCTTCGGCCAGCGGCTGGCGCGGTTCAGTGGAAAATAAATCAGCCATGGTCTTTACAATGGAAAAACGCCGCAGCGTCGCAGCTGCGGCGTCGGCGCCCGCGACTGCAGGTTCTTAATTATTGAATACGTCCGCGCCCTTCGGCATGACGAATTTAAAACTCGTCGCAGTCAGCGCAGGATTTTTCTCGATGCCCTTGAACGACAGCACCGAGGTCTGGCCGAAGGAATCCTTCAGCTCCATCGCTTCCGGCAAGCCGTTGCGCAGGCCGATGGTGATCTGCTCGAAACTGGTGTCCTTGGCTTTCGGCACGGCCTTCAGCCATTCCAGGCCTTCCTTCGTGCCGCCTTCGGACAGCGTGAAGTTCTTTTCCAGGTCGTTGCTGCCGAACAGGATCGCCGCCGGCGACGAGCCCAGCGCGTCGCCCAGCTTCTTCACGGTGACCTGGTTCAGGTCCTTGTCGAAGATGTACAGTTTGTCGCCGTCGGCCTGCAGCACCTGGTCGTAGGGCTTGACGTAGGTCCAGATGAATTTGCCCGGGCGGGCAAACACGAAGGTGCCGCTGGCCGGCGTCGACACCTTGGGCGCCTCGCCGTTGGTGTTCTTGACCTGGCGCTGCGTGAACTCGCCCTTGGCGGCCTTGGTCGAGGCGACGAACGACTTGAACTGCTCCAGCGCGCTGGCCTGGGCAAAGGCCGCGGCCAACAGGCCGGCGGTCAGCATTGCCACATTCTTGAAACGCATCATACGGTTTATCCTTTTTTATTCTGCACTGGCAGCCGGCACCAGAATGTCGCGGTTGCCGTTCGACTGCATGGCGGAGACGACTCCGCTATTTTCCATTTGTTCCAGCAAACGCGCCGCGCGGTTGTAGCCGATGCGCAGATGGCGCTGCACCAGCGAGATCGAGGCCCGGCGGTTTTTCAGCACCACCTGCACCGCCTGGTCGTACATCGGATCGGCCTCGCCGCCGCCCTCGCCCGCCACGGCATCGCCGCCGCCGGCTTCGCCTTCCAGCGTGCCGCCTTCGAGGATGCCTTCAATATAATTCGGCTCGCCCGTGGTCTTCAGGTGCTTGACCACGCGGTGCACCTCTTCATCCGACACGAAGGCGCCGTGCACCCGCACCGGCAAGCCCGTGCCCGGCGGCATGTACAGCATGTCGCCCATGCCGAGCAGCGTTTCCGCGCCCATCTGGTCCAGAATGGTACGGGAGTCGATCTTCGACGACACCTGGAACGCGATACGGGTCGGGATGTTGGCCTTGATCAGGCCGGTGATCACGTCCACAGATGGGCGCTGCGTCGCCAGGATCAAGTGCAAACCTGCCGCGCGGGCCTTTTGCGCGATACGGGCGATCAGCTCTTCCACCTTCTTGCCGACCACCATCATCAGGTCGGCCAGCTCGTCGATGATGATGACGATGGTCGGCAGCTTTTCCAGCGGCTCCGGCGAATCCGGCGTCAGGCTGAACGGATTCGGGATGTGTTCCTCCTTCTTCTTGGCCTCGGCGATCTTGGCGTTGTAGCCGGCCAGGTTACGCACGCCCAGCTTGGACATCAGCTTGTAGCGGCGCTCCATCTCGTTGACCGCCCAGTTCAGCGCGTGGCCGGCCTGGCGCATATCGGTCACCACCGGCGCCAGCAGGTGCGGAATGCCTTCGTACACCGACATCTCCAGCATCTTCGGATCGATCAGGATCATGCGCACGTCGGCCGGGTCGGACTTGTACAGCAGCGACAGGATGGTGGCGTTGATGCCCACCGACTTGCCCGAGCCGGTGGTACCGGCCACCAGCAAGTGCGGCATCTTGGCCAGGTCGGCCACGACGGCCTTGCCGGCGATGTCCTTGCCCAGCGCCACGGTCAGCGGCGACGGATTGTCATTGTAGACCTTGGAGCCGACGATCTCGCTCAGGCGCACGATCTGGCGCTTCGGATTCGGCAGTTCCAGCGCCATGTAGTTCTTGCCCGGAATGGTCTCGACCACGCGGATCGACGTCAGCGACAGCGAACGCGCCAGGTCGCGCGCCAGGCCGACGATCTGGCTGCCCTTGACGCCGGTGGCAGGCTCGATCTCGTAGCGGGTCACGACCGGGCCCGGATACGCGGCCACCACCTTGGCCTCCACGCCGAAGTCCGACAGTTTCTTCTCGATCAGGCGGCTGGTGAATTCCAGCGTCTCGATGGATACGGTTTCCTGCACCTCGGCCGCCTCGTCCAGCAGGGACAGGGCCGGCAGCTGGCTGTCGCCGCTCAGGTCCTGGAACAGGTTGGCCTGGCGTTCCTTCTCCACCCGCTCGGACTTGACCACGGTGACCACCTGCGGCTCGATCTTGACCGGCGGCGCCGCCACCGGATGCTTCTCGACGTGCTTGGCGCGCTCGATGACCACCACTTCCTCGCGCTTGACGGCGGCAACCTCGCCCTGGCGACGGTCTTCGCGGTACTGGTAGCGCTGCACGAACCACTCGATGATCATCTCGATGCCGCCGCCGATGCGCTCGGCCAGGGTAAGCCACGAGACATGGAAGAACAGGCTCAGGCCCAGCCCGAACAGCAGCAGCAGCAGCAGGGTCGCGCCGGTGAAGCCGAAGGCCACGTGGGCCGAATGGCCGATCAGCTCGCCGAGCACGCTGCCCGAGGTGCGCGGCAGTTGCATATGGCTGGTCAGGGTGCGCAAGCGTAAGAATTCGAGGCCGACACTGCCGATAAACAACAGCACGAAGCCGATCGCGCGGATCAAGGGTTCCTGCGCGTGCTCCGGATCGGGTTCCCGGGACATCACGAACTTCTGAGTCAGCCCGCGATAGCCCTGCCACACGAGACGCAACAGGCAGAACGCCCACCACCAGGCCGAAATGCCAAAGATATACAGCAACAAATCCGACAGCCAGGCACCGGCGCGCCCTCCCATATTGACGACCTTGGTTACCACCGTCTCATGCGACCAGCCTGGGTCGACCTTGCTGTACGTGGCCAAAATCAGCACGAAATACAATCCCAGCACGGCCAGCGCCAGCCAGCGCGCCTCGGACAGCAGCCGAACCAGCCGGTTTGGCAGGGGCTGGCGCTCGGTCGGGGTGCGGGTATAGGCGGACGAGGCGCCCTGAGAACTGGCTTTTGGCAGTCGTTCCTGAACTTTTTTACTGCTCATAGGTATAAAGGTGTTGCAACGTTATCGGCCAGTAAATATTCACATGCGGCTATTCTAAGGCATATGGGACGGAACAGGCCCTTCGATTCATGCCGGGCCGCTGCTTGCACTATAATCTTGTATTGCCTGCGTGAATGCAATAGCGACTGCCCTACCGCCGCCCTTGCCGTGATCGCAAATGCCCCCAAATTCGGATTAATCCAACATATTTTTAAGAAGCCTTCCATGACCACTGCTAAACACGCTCGTGTACTAATCCTCGGTTCCGGCCCAGCCGGCTACAGCGCAGCCATCTACGCGGCCCGCGCCAACCTGAAGCCGATGCTGGTGACGGGTGTCGAGCAAGGCGGTCAGCTGATGACCACCACCGACGTGGAAAACTGGCCGGCCGACCCGATGGGCGTGCAAGGCCCGGACCTGATGCAGCGCTTCCTGCAGCACGCCGAGCGTTTCAATACCGACATCGTGTTCGACCACATCCATACGGTTAAGTTGCAGGAAAAACCGATCCGCCTGATCGGCGACAGCCATGAATACACCTGCGACACGCTGATCATCTCGACCGGCGCCTCGGCGCAGTACCTGGGTCTGCCGTCGGAGCAGGCGTTCATGGGCAAGGGCGTGTCGGCCTGCGCCACCTGCGACGGCTTCTTCTATCGCGGCCAGGAAGTGGCCGTGGTCGGCGGCGGCAACACCGCCGTCGAGGAAGCGCTGTACCTGTCGAACATCGCCACCAAGGTCACGCTGATCCACCGCCGCGACAAGTTCCGCGCCGAAGCGATCCTGATCGACCGCCTGAACGCCAAGGTCGCCGAAGGCAAGATCGTCATCAAGTACAACCACACGCTGCAGGAAGTGGTGGGCAACGACAGCGGCGTCACCGGCATCAAGATCCAGTCGACCGACAACGGCGCCGTCACCGACGTGACCGTGCACGGCCTGTTCATCGCCATCGGCCACAAGCCGAACACCGGCATCTTCGAAGGCCAGCTGGACATGCACAACGGCTACATCAAGACCAAGACCGGCACCGAAGGCATGGCCACCGCCACCAGCGTGCCGGGCGTGTTTGCCGCCGGCGACGTGCAGGACCACATCTATCGCCAGGCGATCACCAGCGCCGGCACCGGCTGCATGGCCGCGCTGGACGCGCAGCGCTACCTGGAAGGCCAGGAGTAAACAGTGGGACTGAAAGACTTCGCCGACCTCAAATCCCTGAGCAAGCAGCTCAAGGAACAGGCCGAGACGCGCGCCGCCGCCGAGGCGGAGCGCGTCAAGCAGGAAAAGACGCGGGCGGCGGAAGCGAATATCTTCCAGACCAGCCTGGGCGGCGTCAAGCGCATGCCGGTGTCGGACCGCTACGTGCCGTCGCTGCCGAAGTCGGCCGCCACGGCCGCCGCGCCGGCCCGCAAGCTGACGCAGGCCGAGGACGACGCGGCCGTGCTGCGCGAGTCGCTGTCCGACCTGTTTGAAGTCGATCACTACCTGGAAGACGATCCGGCGCTGAACTACAGCGCTCCGGGCGTCGGGCCGGACGTGATGAAGAAGATGCGCAAGGGCCATTGGCCGGTGCAGGACGAGCTGGATCTGCACGGCATGAACCGCGACCAGGCGCGCGACGCGCTCGGCGCCTTCCTGACCCGCTCGGCCCAGCGCAACCACCGCTGCGTCTGCGTGATCCACGGCCGCGGCTTCGGTTCGCGCGGCCAGGAGCCGGTGCTCAAGTCGATGGTGCACAGCTGGCTGGTGCAAAAAGAGGTGGTGGCGTTCTGCCAGGCGCGCAACAACGAAGGCGGCGAAGGCGCGTTGATCGTTTTGCTGCGTGCCGCGCTGCAACCGCAACGCTATTAATTCCTGGCGAGAAACAATCTCACACGGTGACTGTTTGTCATGTTAACCTACGGACATCATCACTTTGTCCGTAGCCTACATGAAGCACGTCCCGGTTCCGCACGTTTCCCTGATCACCGTCATCGAGATCGTGGCTATCCTGGTGGGGGCGTTTTCGGGCTTCGTCGAAGCGCGCCGCAAGAAGATGGACGTGGTCGGCGTGTTCACGGTGGCCTTCATCACCGCGTTCGGCGGCGGCACCCTGCGCGACATCCTGCTCGACCGGCGCCCGCTGTTCTGGGTCATGCACCAGGAATACGCGATCCTGATCTTCATCCTGGCGCTGGTGGCCTCGCCGCTGATGCGCACCTTGCGCCAGATCCTGTCCGAACGCCTGATCGTGATCGCCGACGCCATCGGCCTGGGCCTGTTCGCCGTGGCCGGTGTGTCGCAGGCGCAGGCAGCACACATGCCGCTGTTCATCGCCTCGATGATGGGCGTCATCACCGGCATCTTCGGCGGCGTGCTGCGCGACATCGTCTGCAACGAAGTGCCGATGGTCTTCCGCGACGGCAAACCCTACGCCATCTGCGCCTTCTTCGGCTGCTGGATGTACATCGGCCTGCAGTACACCGACGTCTCCGACGACTTCGCGCTGTGGGCCAGCGCCGCGTTCATCACCATCCTGCGGCTGGTGACATGGAAGTTCGAGCTGCACCTGCACTACCACAAGAACTAAACAGGCAGTCTTTCCTCGGCGCGCAAGGTCAGGACCTGCACGCCGTTGTGGGTCACGGCCACCGTATGCTCGAACTGCGCGGACAACTTCCCGTCTGTCGTCACGACCGTCCAGCCGTCATCTTCGGTGTGAACGGCGCGACGCCCCTGGTTTAGCATCGGCTCGATGGTGAACACCATGCCCTCCCGCAGCACCAGTCCGGTTTGCGGCTTCCCCCAGTGCAGCACTTGCGGAGCTTCGTGCATCTCGCGACCGATGCCGTGTCCGCAATACTCCCTGACCACC
Source organism: Duganella sp. Dugasp56 (assembly GCF_047304105.1). Lineage (NCBI taxonomy): Bacteria > Pseudomonadati > Pseudomonadota > Betaproteobacteria > Burkholderiales > Oxalobacteraceae > Duganella > Duganella sp. Dugasp56. The sequence goes on along the minus strand of NZ_JBGLYQ010000024.1, from coordinate 105,325 downwards.
GAGTAGCCGTTTCGCCGGGCGTGACGCTCGATGGCATGGCCCACATCGCCAAGCCTGGCGCCTGGGCGGACCGCTTTGATGCCCCGCCACATGGCTTCATAAGTCACCTGCACCAGCCGCCTGGCCAATGGCGACACTTCGCCGACGAAATAGGTTTTGCTGGAGTCGGCGATAAATCCGTTCTTTTCCAGCGTGATGTCGAAATTCACGATATCGCCGTTCCTCAGGATATCCGCCGGCGACGGAACGCCGTGGCAAACGACGTGGTTAGGCGAGGAGTTCAGCGCGAAGGCATAGCCGTACTGCCCCTTGCTCGCGGGACGCGCATCGAGTTCATTGACGATGAAACTGTCGACCATGTCATTCACCTGCATGGTGGACATGCCGATCAGACTCAATTGATCCAGGCGAGCAAATACACTTGCCAGCAGCTTGCCCGACTCCGCCATCAGCGCGATTTCTTCCGGCCGCTTGGTCATGTCAGAGCTCCCCTGACAGCCTGGGCGTCCACGCCGGCGGCCCTGAGTTCCCGCACAACGATCTCGTTGAAAGCCAGCGTAGGATTCATTTCGCACAGCATGCCGATCTTGATCCAGAAGGCGGCTTGCGCATTGATTGATCGGCAGGCCACGGAACTCGCCTTGCGTATCTGGTCGTGCAGCTCATCGTCGATGTTCACAATGCCCATATTTAATCCTATATACGAAACGTATACGAATCATATACCCATCCAGCGCAAACGCGCAAGGGGACGGAAATGCCCTCGACTATGAGAAAATTTGTTTTTTTGCATTTTAGGGGCGCCGCCATGGCTGACTACTCAGACCAGTTCACGATCACCAGCATCAGCGCACTAGAGGGTTTGTTCGACGCGCCCGCCGCCGCGTCCGTCTCCAAGGAGGTCGCGTTCATCCATCCGCATTACGGGGCGCTGATCAAGGCTTCGCCATTTTTCGTGCTGGCCACCAGCGGCCCGCATGGTCTCGATGCATCGCCGCGCGGCGATGCGCCCGGTTTCGTGGTGGTGGAAGATGAGACGACGCTGCTGATACCCGAGCGCCGCGGAAACAATCGCATCGACAGCCTGCGCAATATCGTCGAGGACCCGCGCGTCGCGTTGCTGTTCCTGATACCCGGTCACGGCGAAACCCTGCGCGTCAACGGCCGCGCCAGCATAGTGGTCGCGCCGGACTTGCTGGAACGTTTCGCGGTCGATGGCAAGACGCCGAAGTGCGTCCTGGTGGTGAAGGTTGAATCCGTGTTCTTCCAATGCGCCCGCGCCATCCTGCGTTCGCATCTTTGGGACGCCGCGTCGAGCCAGCGCGACAGCGAACTGCCGAGTGCCGGAACCATCCTTGCGGCACTCAGCGGTAACGCCATCGATGGCGCGCAATACGACAGGCAATTGCCCGAACGTCAGCGCGCCACCCTTTACTAACCCGCTCGTTAGAACGAGTACTGTGCCAACAGCGTGTAGCGCGGACCGCTCATGAAGACCTGACGGGTGAAGTCGCCCGCATGCTGCTCCATGATCTGACGCGTGTACGAGTTGGTCAGGTTGGTCGCTTCCAGTCCGACACGGAACTTGCTCGTGAAGTCATAGAAGACCGACGCGTCCACCTGACCGTACGCCGCCTGGTACAACGGCAGGCCATAGGCCTGATCGTTGTTGGTCGTCGGGATCAGGTACTTGCCCGCACCAGCGTCCGGATTCGTGTTCAGGCCGTTGTTGCCACGGCTGCCCCACTGGTTCACACCCAGCAGGTAACGCGAGCGCCAGTTGTAGGCCAGACGCAGCGACAGGCCGTTCTGCTCGTACATGAGCGCCAGGTTGATCGTGTGGCGGGACAGGCCCGGCAGCGCAGTCTTGCCGAATGGACGCGCATCGGTATCGCAACCGTTGATGCTCAGGTTGAAGTTGGAGGACGCATCGTTACCCGAGCACCATGCTTCGGCCACAGGGTCTTTCAGCGTGCGCTCACTCGACACGTAGGTCCAGCTTGCCTGCGTGCCGACGCCACGCAGCCAATTTGGTACGAAATCGTAGTACTGCTGGTGGGCGATCTCGAAACCGCGGGCAAAGCCCTTGGCGCCATTGACCGGACCGGTGACCACGAACGTCTGCGGCTTGCCGGTGACATCCTTCGCCGTGTACGCGTAGTTCTGCGTGATGATGATGTCCTTGAGGTCCTTGTTGAAGGCCGAGAACGTCAGCGAACCGGCCTTGGCGAAGTACCACTCGGCGGTCAGGTCGATGTTGGTCGACGTGATCGGCTTCAGCATCGGGTTGCCGTCGCTGGTGCCGGTCAGGGTGGTGCCGTCGAAGCGCACCGCCGTCGTGTTGCCTGCTGCGTCCCGGGTGACCGTCTGCTGGTGCTGGGCGCTCAGCGCCGTCTGCACCTGGAGCTGGTTGAAGTCCGGACGCGACATCGACTTGGCCGCCGCAAAGCGGAATTGCAGTTCGTCGTTGGCCTTCATGCGCAGGTTCAGGCTCGGCAGCCAGTTGCCGTATGAGTTGCTGAACGACTGCGCTTCCGCGAAGCCGGCGATGTTGATCAGCTTGTCCTGGCCGCTGACGTTGACGCCGGTGCCGACGACGGGGACGGACGGCGGGGTGAACGCGACGTAGCCGCTGCCGGAACCTTGCGTCCTCACGTAGCGGATGCCGACGTTGCCGTCGACCGGATACTTGAGGTCATCCCAGCCGAAGCGCAGCTGCGTGTAGGCGGCGCGGGTCTTCTCGGTCTGCGTGTTGGTGGCGGCCGGGTCGTTGAAGGTCGCCGGCTTCCATGGATCGCAGGTCGAGCCTTTTTCGGCGCACAGCACGTCGTGGTAAGCGTGGATCTTGCTCCATTGCTCCGGGAAGCCGCGCACCGTCGCCGCGTCCGCGAACAGCATCGGCGGCAGGTTGTATTTGCCGCCGAAGAAGTTGCCGATCTGCTGCAGCGAAGCGCCGCCGGCGAAGCGCGGATCGCTCAGGCGGGCAACGCCGTTGATCTGCCAGCCTTCCATCCACGGGAAGGTGATCGCCTGCCAGTTGTAGAACTTCTGGGCCTTGTTGTTCTCGCCTTCGCGGTCGGCCATGCGGACGCCGAAGCGGATGTCGCGCAGCACCGGGTCGTCGAACGAGTACTTGACGTCGGATTTCCACGCTTTCTGGGTGGCCGTGGCGTGGTCCAGCGCTTCCTGGGTATAGGCCCAGTAGTAGTTTTTCGGGTCGGCCATGTAGGCCGCCGAACCCAGGCTGATCTGCGGAACCTTGCCGGTCATGTCCATGGTCTGGTTCGGCAGGATGAAGCCGGTCGACACGTCGGCGTCGAAGCCCTCGGTGGTCGAACGCACATGCTGGAAGTCATTGGTCCAGCTCAGCGACGGCGAGATGCGCCATTGGACGTTCAGGGCGACGTCGCGGGTGGCGGATTCGCGCGTGTTGATGCGCTGCGAGCTGTTGAACGGGGAACCGCCATAGGTCGGGTTCGAGATCGTGCCGCTCTGGAACGCGCCCTTGCTGTCGAACACCGAGTTGGCGCTGGCCACCTGCTGGTACCACTTGTCTTCGGACGAGGCCACCACGTGTTCGTCCAGGTCTTCCTTGTAGCGGGTCTTGAAGTAGGTCAGCGCGGCGGTCAGGTCTTTGTTCGGCCGCCACTGGAGGGCAGCATAGTCGCCGCGGCGGGTGCGGTCGAAGTCCTGCGAGCGATAGCCGACGCCCAGCGGTATCCATTGCGTCTTGTTGCGGTCGTAAAGGGCCGGGTTGGTGGAGTTCACGTGCGGGAAGTACGGATCGACGCCCACGCCGTCCGACCGGCTGGGGCTCTTCGCATGGGCGATATCGATCAGGGCGCCGATCTCGCCGAGCCCGGTGTTCCAGCGGTTCGACAGCAGCAGCGTGCCGGTCGGGGATGGTGCGCCCTTGCGCAGCGTGGAATAGGATTCCGACACGCCGGCCGTACCCTTGAAGCCCTTGTAGTCGAACGGCATGGCGGTGCGCAGATTGACCAGGCCGGCGACAGCGCCTTCGATCTGTTCCGCGGACGGATTCTTGTAGACGTCAACGCCGGCCATCAGTTCCGGCGCCACGTCGGAGAAGCCGAGCGAACGGCCGCCACCGGCCGAGAACGCGTCGCGGCCGTTGACTTCCGAACGCACGTAAGTCAGGCCGCGCACGGACACGCCGGAGCCCTCGACCGATTGACGGTTCGGGTCGCCCGCCATGTTGCGGTCGATGGTGACGCCAGCGATACGCTGCAGCACTTCGGTGACCGAACGGTCCGGCAGCTTGCCGATGTCTTCGGCGACGATCGAATCGACGACTTCGTCGGCATTCTGCTTGAGTTTTTGTGCGGATTGCAGTGCGGCGCGCTGGCCGCTCACCACCACGACCGGTCCGGCGCTGGCGGTATCTGCCGTTTGGGCCCATGCCGGGCTGATGTGCAGCACTACAACCTGTGCGACCGCGGCGGCGATCGCCGTTTTTTGGAACTTACTCAATTTGTCTCTCCCCCATACAGGTGGTTTTTATATTTAACAACTGACACTGGTCTTTTCATAAGTACTCGTTCGAAAGTTTATGCCTCCATAAGTTTTGTAATCAGGATGAAACGCTCGCCGCAGCCTGGCTCGCGACATAGGCGCCGTGCTCCGGCATCCGCGTCACCGCCTGCGCGATCAGGTCGCGCAGTTCGGCGAAGTGGCCGTGCACCACGCGGATGTCGACGCGGTCAGCCAGCGGGTCGTAGCGCTTCGGCACCACGCCGAGGCCCATCATCATCGCCACGAACGAGGGCTCGGCGAAGCCGCCGCGATCGACGATCGCCACGCGTCCGGTCGCGCGGAACAGCTCGATCTGGTGGCGCAGCGAGTCGGGGATCGCCATGTTGGCGCAGTAGCGCCAGAATTCCGAATCGTCGCGCTTGGTCAGCTTGTAGTGCAGGATGATGAAGTCGCGCACCGATTCGTAGCGGATGCCCATGACGCGGTTGAATTCGTCGGCCAGCTCCGGCGCGCAATCGCGGTCCGGGAACAGTTCGAGCAGCTTGCCCACCGCCGTTTCGATCAGGTTGATGCTGGTCGATTCCAGCGGCTCGACGAAGCCGGCCGACAGGCCGATCGCGACCACGTTCTTGACCCAGGACTTGCGCCGCCGCCCGGTGACGAAGCGCAGCTGGCGCGGCTCGTCCAGCGCGGCGCCGTCGAGGCCGTCGAGCAGCACGCGGCGCGCCTGCTCGTCGCTGGTGAAGCCACTGCTGTACACGTGGCCGTTGCCGGTGCGATGCTGCAGCGGGATACGCCAGACCCAGCCGGCTTCCTTCGCGGTGGAGCGGGTGTAGGGCGTCAGCTGCGGGACCGAGGCGCAGGGCACGGCCAGCGCGCTGTTGCAGGGCAGGTACTCGCTCCAGTCCTCGTAGCCCGCCTTCAGCGCGCCTTCGATCAGCAGGCCGCGGAAGCCCGAGCAGTCGATGAACAGGTCGCCTTCGACGCGGCGGCCGTCGCGCAGTTTCACGGCGGTGACGAAGCCGGTCTCCGGATGCTGCTCGACATCGACGATCATGCCTTCGATGCGCAGTGCGCCGCGCGCCACGGCGTAGTCGCGCAGATAGCTGGCGTACAGGCTGGCATCGAAATGGAAGCCGTAGGAATAGGCGTCGGTCATGCCGGGCGTTTCCTCATTCGGCGGGACGAACTTGCCGTGGCGCGCCATGATCGAGGGCATCGACCAGTTCTCCATATCCGGCATCTTGTCGAACGCCTGCGCCAGGCGCAGCCAGTGCTGGTGCGCGCCGAGGCCGGCCAGCGCCGGGCCGAAATCGCCAAATCCGTGGAAGAAGCGGTTGCCGACGTGGCCCCAGTCCTTGAATTCGATGCCCAGCTTGTAGCTGGCCTGGGTCTTGCTGACAAAGTCGTCGGCATCCAGGCCCAGCGCCTCGTTGTAGACGCGGATCGTGGGCAGGGTCGCCTCGCCGACGCCGATGGTGCCGATCTCGGGCGATTCCACCAGCGTCACCTCGCAGGGCTGGGTCGGGTGGCGTGCCAGGCGCTGGGCCAGCGGGGCCGCCGTCATCCAGCCGGCGGTGCCGCCGCCCACGATGACGATCCTGCGGATCGCGTCGCCATTCATGTCGTTGCCACTCATTTTATGACAACGTTTTCATTTTTGGTCGAACCAAGGGCGGCTTTTGCATATGCCCCGGATCCCGGGGCAAGTTGGGCCGCGGCCATAGCAATGGCCGTCTTCTGTAAAACTTTCATGTGTGTGTCTCCCGTATTTTTTTATATGTCCGGCAACTGCGTGCTGGTGATTGGAAATTAACATTAATTCGATCAACGAACAAATAATTATCTCCCAAACGTTGCTGTTTAACCGTATCAGCTAAACAAGGCTTGACAAAACAAAATCCCCGCCGAAGCGGGGATTTCTGAACTTTAGTCGGGAATTTTCCCTCCGGGCGGAACTCCATAGCGATCCGCCTGCACATTACCACTGACACCATGGGTGCGTACATCGATGGTAATTGGCAACATCTCCTTGTCCCAAGCCTCCCACTTGGCCTTCAGTTGCGCAAACACCTCGGGGTGGCGTTTGGCCAGGTTGGCGCGCTCGCGCTGGTCCTTGACCACGTCGAACAGGAATTCGTTGCCGCCGATTTTCAGGTACTTCCAATTGCCGGAACGGATGGCGCGCTGGGCGTTGGCCTTGTAGCGCCACAGCAACGTGCGCTCGTTGTCGGCCGCCTGGCCGGTCAGGACAGGCAGCAGGTTCTGGCCGTCGCTCGGGTATTGCGGATCGGGCGCGCCGCCGGCGGCGGCCAGCAGCGTCGGCAGCCAGTCCATGGAAATCGCCACCTGCTCGCTCACCTGCCCCGCCTTGACCCTGGCCGGCCAGCGCACGATGGCGGGCACGCGGATGCCGCCTTCGAGCAGCTCGGTCTTCTGCCCGGTCAGCGGCCAGGTCCTGGAGAAGCGTTCGCCGCCGTTGTCGCTGGTGAAGATGACGATGGTGTTCTGCGCCAGCCCCTTGTCTTCCAGCGCCTTCAGCACGCGGCCGATCGACGCGTCCAGCGATTCGACCATGCGGCCGTAGGTGGCCAGGTCTCCGCCATCGTAGTGGAAGATGTTGTCGATGTCGCGCGAGACCGCCTCGTCGCCCGGCCCCTCCCACGGCCAGTGCGGCGCCGTGTAATGCAGCGACAGCAGGAAAGGCTTGCCGGCCTGCTGCTTGTTGACGTAGTCCACGGCGCGCGCGCCCAGCAGATCGGTGTAGTAGCCGATCTGCCGCACCGGCACTTCGCCCTCGTACAAATCCTCCTTCACCTGCGGGCCGACGCCCGGCTTGTGCGTGAAGTAATCGATGGCGCCGCCGTAGTTGCCGAAGAAGCTGTCGTAGCCGCTCTTCAGCGGGCCGAAGGTCGGCAGATAGCCCAGGTGCCACTTGCCGATCAGCGCCGTGCCGTAGCCCTGCTTCTTCAGCAGCGACGGCAGGGTCGGATGCGTGCGCGGCAGGCCGATGGTGTCGGAAGCGCCGGCGATCGGCTCTTCCAGCCCGCCGCGCAGCCGGTACTGGTAGCGGCCGGTGATCAGCGCGAAACGCGTGGCCGAGCATACGGCCGAATTGGCGTACGCCTGCGTGAAGCGGATGCCCTGCCCGGCCAGCTGGTCCAGGTGCGGCGTCTTGAAGTCGGTCTGGCCGTAGACGCCCAGGTCGGCGTGACCGAGGTCGTCGGCCAGGATGAAGAGGATGTTCGGCTGCTCCTTGCCGGCGCCGAAGACGTTCGGCAGCGCTCCAGCCAGCGCCAGGGCCGGCAAGGTTTTCAGGACGCTGCGGCGGGTATGGTCAGTCATGCTTGGTCTCCAGTCAGAAGTCTGCGCGGGCCGTCACGCCGAGCTGGCGCGGCGTGCCGATCACGGCGTTGTAAGCGCCCGGGTTGGTGTTCCAGGTGCTGGTGTAGTACAGCTTGTCGAACACGTTCTTGGCCCAGAACGAAATGTCCCAGCGCGTCGCGCCGTTCCTGATCTTCACGCCGGCCGACAGGTTGGTCAGGCTGCACGACGGGATGCGCCCGTACTCGGACGCGTCCAGCGTGCCGTAGGTGCTGCTGCGGTAGGCGTAGTTGATGTTGCCATAGCCTTCGATGTTGGCGGCCACCGCGTGCGCGTATTGCGCGCTCAGGTTGCCGATCCAGCGCGGCGCGTTGACCAGCGCGGCGCGGCCCGACAGATCGCAGAAGGCGCCGGCTTTCTCCGGCGGGCACGGGGCGTTTTTATACTCCTTGTACTTGACGTCGTTGAACGAACCGTTGGCGCCCAGCGTGAAGCCGCGCGCCACGACCAGGCTGGTGTCCAGCTCCAGGCCCCGGCTGCGCACGTTGCCAGCGTTGGTCAGGTAGGAGGTGGCGCTGACCGGGTCGTAGGCGTTGCTCTGGTAGCCCTTGACCTCGTTCCAGAACAGGCTGGCGTTGACTTGCGCGCGGCGTTCCAGCAGGTTGCTCTTGATGCCCAGCTCGAGGTTGTTGGCCTTCTCGTTGTTGACCTTGAGCGAGGATACACCCGCCGCGCCCGGCACCGACAGATTGATGCCGCCGGATTTTTCGCCGTGCGACACGCTGCCGAACGCCAGCACGTCGGTATCGATCTTGTAGGCCAGCGTGACCAGCGCCGATGGACTCAGGTTGTTCAGGTGGACGTCGCCGGAGTTGTAGGCGCCGTAGCGGGCGTTGCGCGAAGCCAGCGCGGCGCCGGTGACGGCGGCGCCGCCGGCGGGCGCGTCGCGCGTCACCTGGGCGATCTTGTCTTCATAGGTGGCGCGCAGGCCGCCGGTCAGGTCCCACTGCGGATCGATGTGCCAGATCGACTGGCCGAACAAGGCGTAGCTGTTGACGCGCAAGTGGCCGTTGCCGATGCTGGTGACGTTGCTCCATGCGCCTGCGGGTGTCGCGTTGAACTTGTCGGCCAGCGGACCGTTGTAGGTGAAGCTGACGTTGTCGAGATTCTGGTAGTAGTAATACGCGCCGAGCACCGATTCCACCGGTTGGCCCAACGGCGTGGCCAGGCGCAGCTCCTGCGTGAACTGGCGGTGGCGGGCGGAGGCGCCGACGTTCAGCACCACCGGCACTTCGAGGCCGTCATCGTTGTGCGGGGTGAAGTTCCAGAAGCGGTAGGCGCTGATGGAGGTGAACTTGTAGTCGTTGTCCAGCTTCCAGTTGACCTCGCCGGAGACGCCGCCCTGGTGCACGTCCACGTGCGAGCCGCGGTCCAGGTTGACCTCGCGCAGCGACGGATCGGTGATCGGGTGCCCGCCGACGGCGGCGGCCTGCGCCAGGAACTTGCCGCTCGGGCCGGCGTTGTAGAACACCAGCGTGCCGTTGTTGGAGTCTTCGACGTTGTAGTCGGCGATCAGGCGCGCGCTGACCTTGTTGTTCGGTTCCAGCAGCAACTGGGCGCGCACGCCTTCGCGGTCGCCGCCCTGCACCTTGTCGCCGTTGTAGACGTTGGTGATGTAGCCGCCTTCATGCGTCTTGTAGACGGCGAGGCGGCCGGCCGCCGTGTCCGAGAACGCGCCCGAGATGACAGCCTTGCCCTGCACATAGCCCTGCTCGCCGGCCGAAATCTGCGCGCTGTTCTCGCTGCGGAAAGTCGGCTGCCTGGTGGTGATATTCAGCACGCCGGCGGTGGTGTTCTTGCCGAACAGCGTGCCCTGCGGACCGCGCAGCAGTTCCAGCTGCTGGATGTCGAGCGCATCGAACGCGGCCATGCCGGGACGGGCCAGGTAGACGTTGTCCAGGTAGACGCCAACGCTGCCTTCGAGGCCATCGCTGGCGGGATTGTTGCCGAGCCCGCGGACGGCAAAGCTCATCTGCCGGGCGTGGACGTAGTTGACGGTGGTGCTCGGCAGCAGCTGCTGCAAGTCCTGCACGCGATAGACGCGGTTGCCTTCCAGCGCGCTGCTGTCGAGCACGCTCATGGTGGTCGGCACGCTTTGCGACGTCTCGTTGCGGCGCCGCGTGGAGACGGTGACGCGGGCCACCACTTCCAGCGACGCGTCGGCGGCGGCCGTGGTGGCGGCCTGGCCTTCGCCTTCGGCGGCTGCCGTGCTCGCGGCAGCCGCTTCCGCCGCCGTCCCCGACACGGCCGACAAGCCCACGGCTGCGGCGTTCTGCGCATACACCGGCGCCGAGGCCGCGATGATCAATCCATAAGCCGCGACGGCGGCGGCCAGTTTATTCTGTTGCATGACTATTTTCCTGTGGTTGTACTGCGAATTGCGCGGGCGTGAACCGCCCCGCACGCCGGCTTGGCGGCCGGCGCGTTGATCGTCATGAGTAGGTGGCGTTTAGTTTGTGGCTACGCGGAACTTGCCCTGCTCCGGCGGGGTGACCGCCTTTTCGGAGCGTGGCGTGCCGTCAGGCACCCAGTTGTACGGCACCGGTTGGGCGCGGTACAACCAATTGCTCAGCACCGGCTTGCCCGCGCCGGCAACCGGCGTCGGCGCAAAGTACGGGCTGACGTATTCCCAGGCGATGTCGCCCCTGGATGTGACCTGGAAGATGCGGCCGTTCATGCCCTCATCGATCAGCGTATTGCCGTTCGGCAGGCGGCGCGCGCTGCTGATGAACGAGCTGTAGAAGCCCCAATCCGGCCCGTTGGAATCGCCGCCGGTGTACTCCCACACGATCTGCTTGCTGACCGGGTCGATCTCCAGCACGCGCGAGCGCGGCTGCACGCCGACGCCGACGCGCGGATAGCCCGCCTCGCCCTGGTTGTCGAACACCAGGATGTGGCCGGCGCCCGGCAAGCCCGGCTCGATCAGGTGGGCGTCATGCTGGCCGACGATCTGGTCCACCGGGCGCGGCAGCACGCGCGGTCCGCGCACCTGCGCCGGATAGTCCGGCCCCAGCGACCACACCACCTTGCCGCTCTGCTTGTCGAGGATGACGATGAAGTTCGCCTCGCGCGAATCGATCAGGATGTTCTCGGGATTGAAGCGCTGGTCGCCCGCGTCGAACCAGCGGTTGGGGCCCAGCACCGACATGTTATTGATGTGCAGGTAGTCGAACGGCGCGGCCTTGCCGCGCGGCGAGTAGCCGCCCTTCACCAGCTTCAGCGATTCCGGCTTGAAGCCGAATTCGTCCAGGTGATCGGACGCCACCCACTTCCAGACGATATCGCCGCCGGGCGTGACCTCGTAGATCACGTCGTCCAGCACCTGCGGCGCGGCGAAGCCGGCCAGCGGATGCACCAGGTTGGCCAGCACCAGCGTATTGCCGTTCGGCAGACGGCGCCAGTCGTGGTGCTGCTTGGCGCTGCCGCCGGGCACTTGCGGCGAGGCCTTGCCTTCCACCGGCGCCGCATACGCATCCTGCGCGCCGCCCGCAGCGCCCCACTGCCATACCACCTTGCTGTCCCAATCCAGCTCGCCTATCGCCTGGTTGCGCAGGCCGTTGCCCTCGTTGGATGTGCCGGCCGTGCTGGCCAGCTGCACCAGCACATGGCCGCGCTTGCCGCCCGTCAGCGCCGGGTCCAGCAGCACCGGCGGAAAGCCTTCGGCGTTCCAGCGATGCACCTCGTTGCCGTTCATGTCGATCAGGTGGGTGTTCTTGTCCTGCCCGCTGAAGATGACGTAGCTGTTGTAGGCGGTGGCGGTATCGTAGCGGGTAACGCCGGTGGGATAGACGCTGGGCGCGGCGCCCAGGTTGGCGGCAACCGCCAGGAGTGATAGTGCTGCAAGCTTGGTGGTGGTGGTCATGACACGCGTTCTCAGGAGTGGACAGTGTGTCTATATTACTAATCCACCCAGAAAACCCGAACTAATATAACCAAACATCGTTATACAAAAAATGCCGGATAAACCGGCATTGTGGGGATGAGGCGCAGGCGGCGATTACACCGCCTCGGCGCCGGTCTCGCCGGTACGGATGCGTATCACCTGTTCGACGTTCTGCACGAAGATCTTGCCGTCGCCGATCTTGCCGGTACGGGCGGCCTTGATGATGGCATCCACCACCTGCTCGGCCACGCCGTCGTCGACCACCACTTCCACTTTGACTTTCGGCAGGAAGTCGACCACGTATTCGGCGCCACGATACAGCTCGGTGTGGCCCTTTTGGCGGCCGAAGCCTTTTACTTCGGTGACGGTCAGGCCGGTGACATTGACTTCAGCCAGCGCTTCACGCACTTCGTCCAATTTGAACGGCTTGATCACAGCGGTAATCTGTTTCATGACTTCTCCTTATTTAAAACCTGAATCGAAAATCTGTAGCCGGCCAACTGTGGACAGCGAGCGCACGTCTGTATTGTAATCGACGCGCACCCGCTGTCCATCAACGTCTGCGAATACCAGCTAAATCATTTAATCTTGCACCGGAATGGAGCGTAATTCTTCCAGCCATACAACGCTTTGCGCGTCGCTCGGCGCGCGCCAGTCGCCGCGCGGCGACAGCGAGCCGCCCGTGCCCACCTTCGGTGCGTTCGGCACACAGCTGCGCTTGAACTGGCTGGTGCGGAAGAAGCGGTCGAGGAAGATGCCCAGGTTCTTCTTGATCGCGGCCAGGTCGTACTGGTTGCGGGTGACGTGATCGCCGTCCGGCCAGCGGCCCAGCTCCTTGTCCCTCCAGGCGCTGAGCGACAGGAAGGCCACCTTCGACGGGCGGAAGCCGAAGCGCAGCACGTAGTACAGGTTGAAGTCCTGCAGCTCGTACGGGCCGATGGTGCTTTCGGTGCGCTGCTCCGGCTGGCCGTCCGCCGTGCCCGGCACCAGCTCGGGGCTGATCTCGGTGGCCAGGATATTGAGCAGCACCTGCGCGTCGTTGCGGCCGATCACGCCGGACTCGGCGACCCAGCGCACCAGGTGCGAGATCAGCGTCTTCGGCACGCTGGCGTTGACGTTGTAGTGCGACATGTGGTCGCCCACGCCGTAGGTGCACCAGCCCAGCGCCAGCTCGCTCAGGTCGCCGGTGCCGCAGACGATGGCGTTGTGGTGGTTGGCCAGGCGGAACAGGTGGTTGGTGCGCTCGCCGGCCTGGACGTTTTCAAACGTGATGTCGTACTGCGCCTGCCCTTCCGAGTACGGATGGTTCAGGTCCTTCAGCATCTGGATGCAGCTCGGGCGGATGTCGATTTCCTGCGCCGTGCAGCCGACCAGTTTCATCAGCTGGTGCGCCTGCGTCAAGGTGCGCTCGCTGGTGGCGAAGCCGGGCATGGTGTAGGCCAGGATGTTGGTGCGCGGCAGCTTGAGCTTGTCCATCACGCGCGCGCACACCAGCAGCGCGTGCGTCGAATCAAGCCCGCCGGAGACGCCGATGACGATCTTCTTGATGTTGCTCGACGTCAGGCGCTGCGCCAGCGCCTGCACCTGGATGTTGTAGACCTCGTTGCAGCGCTCGTCGCGCCGGCGCGCATCGGCCGGCACGTAAGGGAAGCGCTCGACGCAGCGCTTCAGCGCCAGCGGCTGTTCGCGGTTGATGTCCAGCTCGAAGAACACGGTGCGGAATTTATTCACCTCGGCGGCATGGCGCTGCACCGATTGGGCGAAGGTGTTCATGCGCATGCGCTCGCGCGACAGCCGCTCGAGGTCGATGTCGGCAAAGGTCAGCGTGGCTTCGTCGCTGAAGCGCTTGGACTCGGCCAGCATCTCGCCGTTTTCGCAGATCACGCCCTGCCCGTCCCACGCCAGGTCGGTGGTCGACTCGCCGGTGCCGGCCGAGGTGTACAGGTAGGCCGCGATGCAGCGCGCCGATTGCTGCGACACCAGCTGGTTGCGGTAGCCGGCCTTGCCGACCAGCGCGTTCGAGGCCGACAGGTTGACCAGCACCGTGGCGCCGGCCAGCGCGGCGAACGACGACGGCGGTATCGGCACCCACACGTCTTCGCAGATCTCGACGTGGAATTTGAACAGCGGCATGTCGGCCACCTCGAACAGCAGGCCGGAGCCGAACTGCACGCGCTCGCCCAGCAGGTCGATCTCGGTGGCGACCGCATAGTCGCCGCTGCTGAACTGGCGCGCGTCGTAGAATTCGCCGTAGTTGGGCAGATAGCTCTTCGGCACCACGCCCTGGATCTGGCCACTGGCGATGACCACCGCGCAGTTGTACAGCTGGTGCTCGACGCGCAGCGGCGCGCCCACCACGATCGTCATCTTCCACTGTCCCGACGCGGCGACGATGTCGTCCAGCGCTTCGAGGCAGCCGTCCAGCAAGGCGCGCTGATGGAACAGGTCGTCGCAGGTATAGGCCGACAGGCCCAGCTCCGGGAAGGCGACCAGCGCGGCGCCTTGTTCGGCGGCCTGCGCGGCCAGCTGGATGGTCTGGGCGGCGTTGTAGGCGGGATCGGCGATGCGGCAAATCGGCGCGGCGATCGCCACGCGGGCAAAGTCGTGCGAGTACAGATTGAGGAAATTCGAGGTCATGTCTAGTCTTTCGCGTGCACTACGGACATACAAAATTGAATTATCGCATGGGGGCGGCCGCTCCGCCGTCAACAGGAATGCCTCAGATAAGCTAGACTGGCGCCAACATCAAAGGCCGGAGGCAGGCGTGTCAGAAGCAGAGTTTACGATCATCGACTCATTGGTAGGCGTGGACCCGGCGCAATGGCAGGCGCTGGCCGGCGACAATCCGACGCTGTCCTACGCCTTCCTGCACGCGCTGCACGAAACCAATTGCGCCTCGCCCCACACCGGCTGGACCCCGCGCTACCTGGTGCTGCACCGCGACGGCGCGCTGCGGGCGGCCATGCCGCTCTACCTGAAGGACCACAGCCGGGGCGAATACGTGTTCGACCACGCCTGGGCCGACGCCTTCCACCGCAACGGCATCGACTACTATCCGAAACTGCTGTCGGCGGTGCCGTTCACGCCGGTGACCGGCAGCCGCCTGCTGGCGCACACGCAGGAAGACCGGCAGCTGCTGGCGCGCGCCGCGCTGCAGGTGGCGCGGCAGCTGGACACGTCGTCGCTGCACATCCTGTTCCCCGACGAGCAGGACAGGCAGGCGCTGGCCGAGGCCGGCTTCATGCTGCGCGAAGGCGTGCAGTTCCACTGGGAGAATGCCGGCTACGCGGATTTCGACGCCTTCCTGTCCAGCATGAAAATGGAAAAGCGCAAGAAGCTGAAGCAGGACCGGCGCCGCGTGCTGGACGCCGGCATAGCCTTCGAGCACCTGGCCGGCGGCCAGATCACGGACGAGGCGCTGCGCTTCTTCTACAGCTGCTACGTCTCGACCTACGAGGCGCACTATTCCAAGCCCTACCTGAGCCTGAAGTTCTTCCAGCGCATACTGCGCGAGCAGCCAGACAGCCTGATGATCGTGCTGGCCAAACGCGGCGGCCAGCCGGTGGCGGCGGCGCTGAACCTGGTCGGCGGCAACATCATGTACGGGCGCTACTGGGGCACGCAGGAATTCGTCTCGGGCCTGCATTTCGAGACCTGCTACGTGCAGTCGATCGAATACTGCATCCGGCACGGCATCGCCCGTTTTGAAGGCGGCGCCCAGGGCGTGCACAAGATGTCGCGCGGGCTGGTGCCGACGCCGACCTGGTCCGCTCACTGGGTGGCGGACCGGCGCTTCGCCGACGCCATCGCCGATTTCCTGGCGCAGGAAACGGCCGCCATGGACGACTACATCGACGAGCTGGCCGAGCACGTGCCGTTCAAGGCCGCCTGCTGACAGGCCGCTTCAGTGCTGGGCGGCCGGCGCGGTGCGGCGTTCGCCGACGCGGCGCTCGGCATTCACCTGCCTGGCCGCCGACCAGGGCATGCGCCCATACGAGCGGTACGCCAGCGCCAGATACAGCGCTCCGGCCACGATCGCGTAGGTGCCGATCAGCCAGACCAGCGCCAGCGCGCCGATGGCGGGCAGCGTCAGCAAAATCGTGCCGAACACGATGGCCGCCAGGCCGCCGGCCAGCAGCAGCCAGTCGCCGCCCCGCAAATGATTGCGCAGGCGCACGGCCAGCACGATATCCAGCACGCCGGTGATCAGCGCATTGACCCCGATGACGATCACCAGCACCAGCGCGGCCAAGCCGGGCCGCATGACCGCCAGCACGCCGGCAACCAGGCTCACCAGCCCGAGCAGCAGCAACAGCCACCAGTCCAGCGCATGCGGACCGGTGGCATGGCGCCGGTGCCGCACCGTGCCGGCCAGGTAGACTATCCCCGCCAGCAAGGCATACAGCGCAAAAATCGCCACCAGGCTCAGTACCGTCGGCCCGGGCATGGTCAGCGCCAGGCCGCCGAACACCAGCAGCAGCACGCCGCGCAGCGCCAGCACCCACCAGGACCGCAACACCATGGGCTTCGCATCCATATCCCCTCCTACACCGTAGCGTCTCATCTCATTCAGAGCGGTCTGGCGGGCAAAGGGTTCCGCAAACCGGTAAAATGGAAGCGTTACCTACGATTTTTACGTAGAGGAAACCCGTAGATGAAACCAGTTTGCTTCACAGCAACGTCAATCGGGCCTATACTTTGCGCCCCTTGTAGGGTTTTATCAGGACATGGCAAGCAAGCATGAATGCAGATTTTATAAGACAGCGTGAGCGGTTCAGGTCCGCCACGATGAAGCGGATCGATGTCAGCGACGAATCCTACAACAACGTCACCGAGATATTGGCCCCCATCGCCAAGCCGTTCCATGTGCGCAAGGGAGCTTATCTGCAGCGCGCCGGCGTCCCGGCGACCCAGGTGCACTGGATCAGCAGCGGCGTAGTGCGCAGCGGCTTTTTCAACCGCGACAACACGGAAATGACCTTGCGCTTTTACCGCGAAGGCGAATCGGCCACCACGCTGACCGACCTGATCAGCGGCGAGAGCGGCCAGCCCGCGGTGCAATTCCTGATTGCGGAAACGCCTGTGAACGGTTTCACGCTGGACTGGAAACTGTCCTGCCAGTTGCGCGCGCAGCACGAAGTGATGCAGCACTATCACCTGAACATCGCCATGCACGGCTTGCAGACGCTGGCGCAGCGCGCCTACACCAACGGCGAAACCTCGGCCCACGAGCGGCTGGCGGCGTTCCGCGAAGAATATCCGGGACTGGAGGCGCGCATCTCGCAGCGCGCGGTGGCGTCCTACCTGGGCATCACGCCGCAATACATGTCGCGCCTGCGGCGCGAGGCCGAAGCGGCAGCCGCCCAGCCGGAATAAAAAAAGCCCCGCAATAAACTAACGCGGGGCTTTCTCGTTGCGGCAGCGGAAATTACGCGACGCCGTTTTCCTTCTTGTACGACTCGACGCCGCTCAGGATTTCCTTCTTCGCTTCTTCAGGACCGTACCAGCCGTCGATCTTGACCCATTTGCCTTTTTCCAGGTCCTTGTAGTGCTCGAAGAAGTGCTGGATCTGGCGCAGGCGCAGTTCGTTCAGGTCTTCCGGCTTCTGCCAGTGGCTGTAGATCGACAGCACCTTGTCGACCGGCACGGCCAGCACCTTGGCGTCTTCACCGGATTCGTCGGTCATTTTCAGCACGCCGATAGGACGGCAGCGCACCACCACGCCCGGGATCAGCGGGAACGGGGTGATCACCAGCACGTCGACCGGGTCGCCGTCGTCGGACAGGGTGTTCGGCACGTAGCCGTAGTTGCATGGGTAGTGCATCGCCGTGCCCATGAAGCGGTCGACGAAGATCGCGCCCGACTCCTTGTCGACTTCATACTTGATCGGATCGGCGTTCATCGGGATTTCGATGATGACGTTGAAATCGTTCGGCAGGTCGCGGCCGGAAGATACTTTATTCAAGCTCATGGGGGTTTCCTCGTAGGTGCTGGCAAATGTTTAACCGCGTAATTATAGCGAAGTACAGCCCGCTTGTGCAGCGCAGCACCCAAAATCCGGGGTCAGATCCGACATTTGGACACGAACTCTGCTGTAGTAGCCGCTACAGCAGAGTTCGTGTCCAAATGTCGGATCTGACCCCGGATTTAAAGAATGGTGGCCAGCGCGCACTGGCGGTAGTGGTTGGCGGCGTCTTCCGGCTGCGCCAGCGCTTCGTGCATCTGCGCCAGCTTCAGGTGGGATTCGCGCACCATGCGCGGATCCGAGGCGTCCGACAAGGCTTGCTCCAGGTAACGCTGGGCCTTGCCCCACAGCTTTTGCTTCAGGCACAGCGAGCCCAAGGTCAGCGCCAGCTCGGCGTCGGTCGGGCGCGCGTGGATCCAGTTTTCGCAGTGCTCGATCTGCATCAGCAACGCGGCCGAGCCGGCCGGCGCCGCCGCTTCGCGGTAGGCGCGCACCACGCGGTCGTCCCAGTCGGCGGCCAGCGACTCTTCCGCCACCAGGCGCGCTTCGTCATGCAGTCCGCGCGCGTTCAGCGCGGTGGCGGCGCGGCAGGCGACGTAGGGCTTGATGCGGTCCGAGTTCGGCACCGTCGACCACACGCGCTGCAGCGATTCGGCGTCGTGGCCCTCGTCGGACAGCATGTCATCGTAGGCCAGCTCGCGCAGCCGCGCCGACAAGGCCGGATGCAGCGCGCGGTGCTTGTCCAGCGAACGCACCAGGCGCAGCACTTCCGGCCAGTTCTTGGCCTGCTGCTGCGCCTTCAGCGACCATTGCAGGGCGTGAATGTGGCGGGTGCCACTGGCGTTGAGTTCGCGCACCGCTTCCAGCGCCTGCTCCGGCTGATGGTCGTCGACCAGCAACTCGGTCATCGTCATCAGGCGCGCGGTCTTCATCGCGTTGTCGCCGCCGAGGCGGGCCAGCCAGTTGTCGCGGCGCTGGCTTTGACGCATGCGGTGCGCGGCGCGGGCGCCGATCAGCGCGGCCACGCCGGCGTTGTCCGGCAGTTCGGCGGCGCGCATGGCGGCTTTTTCGGCATGGCCGAAACGGCCCTCGAACAAGGCCTTCAGCGCTTCGCGCAAGCCCTTGTTGCCGTCACGCTCGCGCTTCTGCTGGCGGTAGGCGGCAACCTTGCCCGGCATCTTGACGGTGGCGCGGAAGGCGCGGATGACCAGGTACAGGAAGGCGAACAGCGCCACTTCCAGCACCACGAAGAAGTTCAGCGACAAATCGATGCGATTGGGCGGGTAGAACAGCACCACGTTGCCCGGGTTGTAACGCGCCGTCACGGCGATGCCGATCGCCGCGGCCATCAGGGCGACTATCCAGAGAAATAAACGCATGGCTATGGCTTCGCTTTGTAGTTGCGCACAGCGTTCAGGCTGTCCGACAGGGTCGGCATTTCAATCGCCAGATTGCTGCCCTGCACCTGGCGCAACAGCGCCTGCACGGTCTGCGTCGACTTGGCGCGCACGTCGAAATACTTGACCAGCGCTTCCTGCGCCGCGATCAGGTCGGCGCGGAAGGCCGCCTCGTTGCGCGACAGCAGCGCCATGCGGGCGTTCAGCAGGCGCAGCTTCAGGTTCTCGCGCAGGAAGTAGGCCTGGGTCGGCGACAGCATCAGCGCATCCGGCGTTTCCACGCTGCGCACGCGGATCAGCTGGCGCACGTCGATCCACATCTCGCTGCTCCAGCCGCTCCAGGTGTCCTGCAGCGCCTGCAGCCATGGGCTGGTCTGCTCGACCGGCTCAGGCTTGACGCCCTTGGCCAGCGGCTTGGCCGGCTTGAGTTTTTTCTCCGGCGGCGCCGGCAGCGTCGGCTTTTCGTCCGACAGCATCGGCAGCGTGTCGATCTGCGCGATGGCGTTGTCGAGGCGCAGCGCCACACCCACCGAATCGACGCTCGGCAGCGCCTTCAGCTTTTCCGTGTCCTTGGCGATGGCGCGGCGGATGGTGATGAATTGCGGCTTGTCCGAACGCGACAGGCTGCGGTCGGCGTTCTGCAGCGCGATCAGCGCGCCCGGCACGTTGCCGGCCAGCTGCAGCTGCTGGCTGGCGGTCGACAGCACTTGTTCGATCTCGGTCAGCGCCCACTCGTCGCGGTTCTTCGACAGGTCCTGGTACAACTGCTCCAGCGCCAGTTGCTGGCTCTGCGCTTCCTGCTGCTTGCTTTCCAGCAGGCTGACCTTGACTTGCAGCTCCTTGCTGCTCTCCTGCACCGCGCGCGCCAGGGTGCCGGTTTCGGCATTGCTGGCGTCGCCCTTTTGCAGGCGGCGCGCCATTTCCTCGCGCAGGTTGCGCACCTGATTGTGCGACGACCAGGTCTGGCCGGCCAGCAGGATCGCCAGCACGACGATGCCCACCAGCAGCGTCTGCGGCTGCTGGATGGTCTCAAGCAGGCTGGGCTCGGGCTGCGGCGGCTTGGCGGCAGGCGGGGTCTCGGGGGCGGCGCCGGTCGAGACGACGGGATCAGGTAATGTAGGCAAATCGTTCATAGGCGTGATTGTAACGCGGCCAGCAGGCGTTCGTCGCCTGATCCTGTGAGCGTCAGTCGGGAAAACCCCAAATTATTTGCCGTTTCGGCAATTCGGGCATGCGGAATGATCAAATGCTGCTGTTGCATCAATACAACGCTATTCTGCTGCGCCGCATCAGGATGTTCCTGGTCGAGCCGGACCAGCAGATCGCACAGGCCGCGCAACGCTTCGGAGCTGGTGATGATCCAGTCATTTTGCTGCGACAGCAAATGGCGCAAGGTGGCCGCCAGCTGCGGCGTCAGCCGCGGCACCGAGCGGCGGTAGGCCGGCACCACGTCGACCAGGGCACCGGCGGCGCGCAGGCCGTCGGCCATCAGTTCACGCCCGCTTTCGCCGCGCACGATCAGCACCGGCTGGCCCCGCAAGGCCTGCAGGTCCAGCGTTTGCAGCAGGTGTTCGGAATCGCTGTGGGCGCTGTCGGCCGGGCTGACGATATGCACCCGGTCCGGCGTGACGCCGTGCGCGGCCAGCGCCGCGCGGCTGCCCTCGCCCAGCACGGCCAGCGTGACGCCGTCCGGCCACTGCCGGATGTGGGCGAAGGCGGCGTCGATGGCGTTCGGCGAAACGAAGGCCACCAGCACGTAGCCTGGCACCGGCGCGGTCAGCCTGGCCAGCGCGGCCAGCAGGGCGGTCGGTTGCGGCAGGGGTTCGATTTCAAGCAGCGGCAATAATTCGACCCGGCGGCCCAGCGCGGTCACGCGGGCCGCCAGCGGCAAGGCTTGCGCCAGGGGACGGGTGATGACGACGGCGCCGGTCATCCGCAGGTCAGGCGTCTGCAGCGGGCGGCGTGGCCTGGGCCGCCAGGTCGGCCGAACGGGCGTCGGCGTCGGCCTGCGCCGCCTCGCTCAGGCACACCGACAGGATGCCGACCGCGTCCTGCGCGCGCAGCAGCTCGGCCACCTGCGCGCCCAGCGCCTCGGGATCGGCGGCCGCGCCGCGCACTTCCGCGCTGGCCATGCGGCTGCCGTCCGGCGTCGCCACCATCGCGCGCAGATGCATCTGCCCGCCTTCAACGGTGGCAAACGCCGCCAGCGGCACCTGGCAGCTGCCGCCAAACACTTTCGACACCTTGCGCTCGGCCGTGACGGCCTGCGCGGTGGCCTCGTGGTTCAGCGGCGCCAGCAGGGCCATCAGGTCGACGCCGTCGTCGCGCTCGGCGATTTCGATCGCCATCGCGCCCTGCCCGGCGGCCGGCAGGCTGCTGGCCGGATCCAGCAAGACGCGGATGCGCTGCGGCAGGCCCAGGCGGATCAGGCCGGCGGCGGCCAGGATGATGGCGGCGTAGTCGCCACGATCGAGCTTGCCCAGCCGGGTGTCGAGGTTGCCGCGCAGCGGCTTGATGACCAGGTGCGGATAGCGCGCCGCGATCAGCGACTGGCGGCGCAGGCTGCTGGTGCCGACGACGGCGCCGGCCGGCAGCTCGTCCAGCGAGGCGTAGTCGTTGGAGACGAAGGCGTCGCGCGGATCTTCGCGCTCCAGCACGGCTGCCAGCGCGAATCCTTCCGGCAACTCCATCGGCACGTCCTTCAGCGAATGCACCGCCAGGTCGGCGCGGCCCTCGGCCATCGCGACTTCAAGTTCTTTGACAAACAGCCCCTTGCCGCCTACCTTGGACAACGTGCGATCAAGAATTTGATCGCCTTTTGTCGACATTCCTACAATTTTGACATCGCACTGCGGATATAATAATGTCAAGCGAGCGCGGACATGCTCGGCCTGCCACATGGCAAGGCGGCTTTCACGCGAAGCGATTACCAACGTGGACGGGGGATTTTGTAGTAATTCCGATATTTTCAAAACCAGTTCTTTCGCTGTAGCTGACGCTAACCGGCGCAGGCCAGTAACACGCGCGTGTTTAAGATCACAAATTTTATCACGCTCACCTTCTTGCAGAACCGGGCCACAAGCCTTTGCACCGACATTTCATCCTTTGCGGCTTATCTCATGGCAAAACAATCTAGTGCAACGAACGATCAAACGGCTGAACAACCTGGCGTGGACACGAATCTCGATAAAGACGCGCCCCTCAAAGAAGACATCCGCCTGCTGGGCCGCCTGCTGGGCGACGTGCTGCGCGACCAGGAAGGCGAGGAAGTCTACGCCGTGGTCGAGACCATCCGGCAAACCGCCGTGCGCTTCCGCCGCGAGGCCGACGCCGGCGCCGCCAAGGAACTGGACGGCATGCTGAAAATCCTGACGCGCGAGCAGACCATTTCCGTGGTGCGCGCGTTCTCGTACTTCTCGCACCTGGCCAATATCGCCGAAGACCAGCACCACATCCGCCGCCGCCGCACGCACCTGCTGGCCGGCTCGAAGCCGCAGCAGGGCAGCGTCAGCTTCGCGCTGTGCAAGCTCAAGGAAGCCGGCGTCAGCCAGGAAACCGTGGGCGAGTTCTTCCAGCAGGCGCTGATCGCGCCGGTGCTGACGGCCCACCCGACCGAGGTGCAGCGCAAGTCCATCCTGGACGCCGAGCACGACATCGCCCGCCTGCTGGCCGAGCGCGACCTGCCGCTGACGCCGAAGGAACAGGCGGCCAATATGCACCTGCTGCGCGCCCGCATCGCGACCCTGTGGCAGACCCGCATGCTGCGCTACTCCAAGCTGACCGTGGCCGACGAGATTGAAAACGCCCTGTCCTACTACCGCATCACCTTCCTGCGCGAACTGCCGGGCCTGTACGACGACATCGAGACCGACATCGCCGCCCACTACGGCAACGGCGACGGCGCCACCACGCAGATCAACGCTCCCTACGTGCAGATGGGCAGCTGGATCGGCGGCGACCGCGACGGCAACCCGAACGTCAACGGCGGCACCATGGAGCACGCGCTGACGCGCCAGGCCACCACCATCCTCGACTTCTACCTGGAAGAGGCGCACACGCTGGGCGCCGAACTGTCGGTGTCGACGCTGATGATCGCCTGCAGTCCCGCGTTGCAGGCGCTGGCCGACCACTCGCCGGATACTTCCGACCACCGCGCCGACGAACCGTACCGCCGCGCGCTGATCGGCATCTACGCCCGCCTGGCCAGCACCGCCCGCGCGCTGGGCGCGACCAACATCCTGCGCAAGGAAGTGGGCCACGCCGAGCCGTACGCCAACGCCGCCGAATTCTCGGCCGACCTGCAGGTGCTGGTCGATTCGCTCAACGCCAACCACGGCGCTGTGCTGGTGCAGCCGCGCCTGTCGACCTTGAAGCGCGCGGCCGACATCTTCGGCTTCCACCTGGCCTCGCTGGACATGCGCCAGTCGTCGGACATCCACGAGCGTGTGCTGGCCGAGCTGTTCGCCAAGGCCGGCGGCCAGGCCGACTATTCGTCGCTGGACGAGGACGCCAAGGTGGCGCTGCTGCTGAGCGAACTGGCGCAGCCGCGCCTGCTGTACTCGCCGTACATCGCCTACTCGGCCGAGACCGTTTCCGAGCTGGGCGTGCTCAGCGCGGCGCGCCAGATCCGTGCCCGCTACGGCGAGCGCGCCATCCGCAACTACATCATCTCGCACACCGAAACCGTGTCCGACCTGCTGGAAGTGCTGCTGCTGCAAAAGGAAATGGGCCTGCTGCGCATCGCCGAACAGGAACTGGACCTGATGGTGATCCCGCTGTTCGAAACCATTCCCGACCTGCAGCGCGCGGCCGGCATCATGGAAGCCGTGATGGCGATCCCGCTGGTGAAGGCGCTGATCGCCAAACAGGGCCAGATCCAGGAAGTCATGCTCGGCTATTCGGATTCCAACAAGGACGGCGGCTTCCTGACCTCCAACTGGGAGCTGTACAAGGCCGAGACCCACCTGGTCACCGTGTTTGAAAAGGCCGGCGTCAAGCTGCGCCTGTTCCACGGCCGCGGCGGCACCGTCGGCCGCGGCGGCGGCCCGTCGTACGAGGCGATCCTGGCGCAGCCGCACGGCACCGTCAACGGCCAGATCCGCCTGACCGAACAGGGCGAGATCATCGCGTCCAAGTTCTCCAACAAGGACATCGGTCGCCGCAACCTGGAGCTGCTGGTCGCCGCCACGCTGGAGGCCAGCCTGATGCCGCAGTCGGAAGACGGCGCGCACCAGGCCCAGCTGCGCCAGTTCGAAGCCATCATGGCCGAGATCTCCGACCGCGCCTACAAGGCCTACCGCAACCTGGTCTATGAAACCCCCGGCTTCACCGACTACTTCTTCGCCGCCACGCCGATCGCCGAGATCGCCGAACTGAATCTCGGTTCACGTCCGGCTTCGCGCAAGTCGACCAAGCGCATCGAAGACCTGCGCGCGATTCCATGGGGCTTCTCGTGGGGCCAGTGCCGCCTGCTGCTACCGGGCTGGTACGGTTTCGGCAGCGCCATCGGCGCCTGGATCAACGACGGCAAGCAGGACGAGCGCCTGGCCCAGCTGCAGGCGATGTTCCAGCACTGGCCGTTCTTCGCCACGCTGCTGTCGAACATGGACATGGTGCTGGCCAAGACCGACCTGGCGATCGCCTCGCGCTACGCCGAGCTGGTGCAGGACAAGGACCTGCGCGACCGCATCTTCAAGCGCATCACCGAAGAGCACGCGAACACGCTGGGCATCCTGCAGCGCATCACCGGCGCCACCGAGCGCCTGGCCGGCAATCCGCTGCTGGCGCGCTCGATCCAGAACCGCTTCGCCTACCTCGATCCGTTGAACCACTTGCAGGTGGAGCTGATCAAGCGCCACCGCGCGCTGTCGAGCGAGCCGGGCAAGGCGGATGAACGGGTGCACCGCGGCATCCACCTGTCGATCAACGGCGTCGCCGCTGGTCTGCGCAACACTGGCTGATATTGCCACTAAGCATCTTCTTACCCTGCAGTACTGAAAGCCCCGTTTGCCTTGCGACGTTGTAAATTGTCGCAAGGCAGCATGGGGCTTTTTTTATTTCCCAAAAGACAAGACAAAATGACAAAATTAGCATTACAATCTTAGCTAAACTACTATATTCATTGTCATGAAGACTATAATCGAGTCGCTGGGTAAGTCCGAAATTGAAAGCGTGGTGGCCCAACTGCGGGCGGAGATAGGCGGCGCGCCGCTGGCGGCCGACGCCGAGCTGCAGGACATCATCACCATGATGCCGCTGGCCCTGTTCATCAAGGATGCGCAGTCGCGCTTCGTGCTGATGAACCCGGCCTGCGAAGCCATGTGGGGCGTGCGCTTCAGCGAAATGCGCGGGACCGACGGCAGCGCGCATTTCCCCGAGCAAACGCCCGGCTACATCGCCCAGGACCGCGCCGCCTTCGCCGCCCACCGCCACCTGGTCAACGAAGAACTGCTGTGGCACAAGGGACTGGGCGAAAACCGCTGGCTGCAAACCTACAAGCAGCCGACCTACGACGAGCAGGGCCGGCCACGCCTGCTGATCGCCATGTGCATCGACATCACCGAGCGCAAGCGTGCCGAGCGCACGATGGTGAACTCGATGAAGCAGTTGCGCGCGCTGTCGACCCACCAGCGCCGCGCCAAGGACAACGAACGGCGCCGCATCGCCAAGGAAGTCCACGACGACCTGGCGCAAAACCTGCTGGCGCTCAAGCTGGATGTGTCCGCCCTGCACGCCCGCACCAGCCAACAGCAACCGCTGCTGCACCGGCGCGCCGCGCAGTCGCTGGCCACGCTGGACGCCTGCATCGTCGCGGTGCGCGACCTGATCAACGAATTGCATCCCAGCACACTGGAGCTGGGCCTGTCGGCCGCCGTCGAATGGCAGTTGCAGCAGCTGGAGCGCCGTCACGGCCTGAGCTGCCGCCTGAAGGTGCTCAACGACAACGCCGCGCTGGACCAGCGCCAGACTTCCGCCATCTTCCACATCGCCCAGGCGGCGCTGGACTATGTCGGCAGCCACTCGGGCGTGCGCGAAGTGCAGGCGACGCTGAACCTGGAGCCGGCCAAGCTGTCCATCATCATCAGCGGCGACGGCCTGCCCGATCGGCGGAAGGTGTCCGGCGCGCTGGAACTGCGCGCCATCCGCGAGCGCCTGGTCGACTTCGGCGGCGAACTGGCGGTGGCCAACCTGGCCGGCGCCGGCACCGTGCTGAGCATGACCCTGCCGGTGACCTCGGTGCCCGAATAGCCCCCGCCCGGCCGCTATGTACGCTGGCGCATAGACGCCGGCCGGCATAGCCGCTGTAATCGCGGGGTTGCATTCCCACACCCGCGAGGAGCGAAACAATGAAACTGCAAGACAAAGTCTGTATCGTCACCGGTGCCGCCAGCGGCATCGGCAAGGAAATCGCGCTGGTCTACGCGCGCGAAGGCGGCAAGGTCGTGATTGCCGACCTGAACCTGGAAGCGGCGCAAGCGACCGCCAACGAATTGAAGGCCGCCGGCCACCAGGCCATGGCCATCGCCATGAACGTGGTTGACGAAGCGCAAGTCAACGCCGGCATCGCCGGCGTGATCGAGGCCTGGGGCCAGATCGACGTTCTGGTCAGCAACGCCGGCATCCAGATCATCCACCCGATCGAAGAGTTTCCTTTCGAGGACTGGAAGAAACTGCTGTCCATCCACCTGGACGGCGCCTTCCTGACCACCAAGGCTTGCCTGCCGCATATGTACAAGGCCGGCAGCGGCAGCGTGATCTACATGGGATCGGTGCACTCGAAGGAAGCGTCCAAGCTCAAGTCCGCCTATGTGACGGCCAAGCACGGGCTGATCGGGCTGGCCAAGGCCGTGTCCAAGGAAGGCGCCGAGCACGGCGTGCGCGCCAACGTGATCTGTCCGGGCTTCGTGCGTACGCCGCTGGTCGACAAGCAGATTCCCGAGCAGGCCAAGACACTGGGCATCTCCGAGGAGGACGTCATCAAGAAAGTCATGCTGGCCGATACCGTGGACGGCAAGTTCACCACGGTGGAGGACGTGGCGCAAGTGGCGCTGCTGTTCGCCAGCTTCCCGTCGAACGCGCTGACCGGACAATCGCTGGTGGTCAGCCATGGATGGTTCATGCAATAGGAGGAGATCATGAGCATGCTGACGCCGGCGGCTGAACTGGCCGCCAGAAGCAAACCCTATCCCAACGACAGCGCCGCCTACCGCACGGCGCGCACCGCCCTGCTGGCCGAGGAAATCGAACTGCGACGCCATATCGAGCGCGTTGCAGAGCAAAGGCGCGCGCTGCCCGACGGCGGCGAGGCGCCCGACTACGATTTTCTCGACGAAAACGGCAAGACGGTGAAGCTGGCCGACATGTTCGGCAAGCACGACACGCTGGTCACGTATTTCTGGATGTACGGGCCGCAGCGCGAGCGCCCCTGTCCGATGTGCACGGCCTTTCTCGGCGCGCTCGACACGCCGGCGCGCGACATCGCGCAGCGCGTCGCGGTGGCGGTGCTGGGCCGTTCGCCCGTGTCGCGGCAGCTGGCCTTCGCCCGCGAACGCGGCTGGCGCAACCTGGCGTTCTACCAATGCGTCGGCGACAATTTTCCACGTGATTACCGAGGCCTGGGACCGGACGGCAGCGAATGGCCGGCGCTCGACGTCTGGGTCAAGCGCGACGGCAAGGTGCGGCACTTCTGGGCCAGCGAGCTGGGCGGCACCGAAGATCCCGGCCAGGACCCGCGCGGCGCACC
The DNA here is from genome assembly GCF_047304105.1 of Duganella sp. Dugasp56. Taxonomy (NCBI): domain Bacteria; kingdom Pseudomonadati; phylum Pseudomonadota; class Betaproteobacteria; order Burkholderiales; family Oxalobacteraceae; genus Duganella; species Duganella sp. Dugasp56. The sequence continues at coordinate 77,459 of NZ_JBGLYQ010000024.1, read as the reverse complement.
CGATCCGACGCCGCTGTGGAACATCCTCGACCTGACGCCGGCCGGACGCGGGACCGACTGGTATCCCAAGCTGTCCTACTAAACCGCGGCTAGCGGCCGAACGTCATGCGCATCAGCAGCGCGTTGAAGTCCATGTCGGGGCGGGCCAGTGTCTGCTCCGCATATCCGCCGTCGCAGGAGGACCGGGTTTCGTCGTCCGGCACCTGCGACACTTTTTCTTTCAGTCCGGAGGCAAACAGTTCAAGCACGGCGCCCACCTGCGCCTCGGCCTCCGCATCCGACAGCCTGGGCCGGGAGATGCGGATGTTACGCTCCAGCTGCGCCTTGTACAGCTGCCGCAGGATGGCCAGCGCGTCGGCGTTCTTCGCCTTCCACTGCGCCATGGATGCGGCCAGCGCGCCGGCCGAATCGGGCGCCAGCGTCCGGCATCGCTCCAGCAAAGCCGCGTGATAGGAGTCGAAGTCGATCTGCGCCAGCTGGATGCCGGTCGCCACATCCATCTGCTCCGCATCGGCGAGCAGGCAGCATGCCATCAGCAGCGCAGCGATACCGGCTTTTCTCATGTCAGTCCTGATGATGTTGCGCGGCCGTGTTGACCGTCTCGATCCGCGTGCCGCCGCGCGCGAGGCCATAGATCGCCGCGCCAATCTGCTCATAGCCGGCCTCGGCCTCCGCGCGCAGTTCAACGTCGGAAATGTTCTGCTCGTGCAGCAGCGTGGCCAACTCGGTGGCCGAGCCGACTTCCCTCCCCAGCACCGCGTAGCTTCCCTGCTTGACCCATACCACGGTCGGCCCGGGGCCGCGGCCCTGCTTCAACTGATCGAGCAGCGACGCCAGCGGCGCCATGCCCGCGTCATCGGCCGGCATGGCCTTCATCGGGTAGCCGCCGACATAGGTGAACGAGGCGGGCTTGAACAGCTGGACGCCATCCTTGATTTCCAGCGGCGACCACTTGGTTTCGGGACCTTGCGTCCGCACCAGGATCGCCGCCGCGCTGACCGGCAGCGTCGGCTTGCACCATTCGCCCAGGCGGGACTTGACGCTGAGCGTTGCGCCGGGGCCGTCGCCGACATAGGTCTGCTCTACCTTGATCCTGGCCTCCTGGCAGCCGCAATCGTTGGAGACGGTCAGCCTGGGGCCGTGCATAGCGTTCAAGTCGGGGCAGCCCGGCGCGCCCGCCGGCGTCAACGTTATCGATTCGACGCGGCCGGAAACCAGCAATTCGTCAGCCGCCACCGGCCCGACAGCGCCGGACAGCAGAACACACATCCATAAAGACCGCTTGTCCAGGACCATGGTGATTCCCAAAAAATTAGCTGAAAGCGGCGAAATCCGCCGCGACATGTACTGCAATGGCAGGAGGTGTTTTACAAAAACAGAGGGAACCTCAAGCAGCATCAAGCTCATACCTGATACTCCGCTGAGGTGATGTATGGCTGAATATTTTCCATCATTCTGGCCACGTATTGGTCCTTCTCTCCGACCGGAGCGATGTAGTGCATGGCGCTGCGCGCGGCGTCCTCGCCCGCCAGGCGCGCGACTATCCACGAGGCCAAATACACTGACGCGAGACAACCGCCGGCGGTGGCGATATTCCCTTTCGCGTGAAACGGCTGGTTCAGCACTTCGGTGCCCGCCTCAAGCACCCATGGCTTGGTTGTCAGGTCGGTACAAACTGGAGCGCCGTCAAGGATGCCGAGCTTGGCCAGAATCAGCGCGCCGGAACACTGCGCCCCCAGCAGCTGCCGCGTCGGGTCCAGCTTAAGTTGAGCCAGGAAATTCTCGTTATCCGCCAGTGCCCGGGTTTTTACGCCACTGCCGACGATGACGGCATCCGCCGCGCAAGCTTCCTCGATGGTCGACTGGGCGAGAACTGTCACGCCATTCATCGACGTGACCGAAGGACTGGGGCAGGAAATCGTCACCCGCCAGTCTTCTCTCTTCACCCGATTCAGCAAGCCCAAGGCAATAAACGAATCAAGTTCATTGAATCCGTCAAATGTCAGTATCGCGATATGCATGATTTACAGCTCCTGGCCGAACATGATGCGATGGCCGTCGATGGTGCGAATGCCGAACTCCCGCATGCCCCACGGCTTGTCCGCCAGCGCCTGGGTGAATTCCGCTCCCGCCGACTGGTACTCCGCAAACAAGGCCGTGGCGTCCGAGACCGTCACATAGCCATACCAGGAATGGTCGCCGAGCTCCGACGGTGGCATGGCATCTGTCCACTCGCCCAGCATCACGCGGAAGCTGCCGCGTGACAAGAAGGTCCAGCCTGGCGCCGTGAAGTCGATGGCCAGGCCGAGCACCGAGGTGTAGTAGTTCGTGGATTTCTCCAGATCCAGCACCGCAAGCGTGTATCGAACGTTGGTGAAGTCTGTCATGTGGCTCTCCGTATGGCCGCGCGCGCGGTGTCGACGGAAACTCTACCGCATCTGCCGGCCCAACGCAAAAAGGGAGGCGCGAGGCCTCCCTTTTTGCTTGCCGCTCCGACGCTTAGTTCTGCGTCAGGAAAGTCTTCAGCTTGTCCGAGCGCGATGGCTGGCGCAGCTTGCTCATCGCCTTCGCTTCGATCTGGCGGATACGCTCGCGGGTCACGTCGAACTGCTTGCCCACTTCTTCCAGCGTGTGGTCGTTCGACATTTCCACGCCATAGCGCATGCGCAGCACCTTGGCTTCGCGCGGGGTCAGCGAATCCAGCACTTCCTTGATGACGTTGCGCATCGACGCGTGCAGCGCCGCGTCCAGCGGCGCCAGCGTGGTGTTGTCTTCGATGAAGTCGCCCAGCTGCGAATCGCCGTCCTCGCCCATCGGCGTTTCCATCGAGATCGGCTCTTTGGCGATCTTCATGATTTCGCGGACTTTGTTTTCCGGCATTTCCATCTTGAGCGCCAGGGTCGCCAGGTCCGGCTCGCTGCCGGTTTCCTGCATGATCTGGCGCGAGATGCGGTTCATCTTGTTGATGGTCTCGATCATGTGCACCGGCACGCGGATGGTGCGCGCCATGTCGGCGATCGAACGGGTGATCGCCTGGCGGATCCACCAGGTCGCATAGGTCGAGAACTTGTAGCCGCGACGGTATTCGAACTTGTCCACCGCCTTCAGCAGGCCGATGTTGCCTTCCTGGATCAGGTCAAGGAACTGCAGGCCGCGGTTGATGTACTTCTTGGCGATCGAGATCACCAGACGCAAGTTGGCGACCGTCATTTCACGCTTGGCCTGGCGCGCGCGTTTCTCGCCGGCGGCCATCTGCTTGTTGATCTTGCGCAGGTCGGCCAGCGGCAGCGCCACGCGCGCCTGCAGGTCGATCATTTTCTTTTGCAGTTCTTTGACCGCTGGCACGTTGCGGCCCAGGATGGCGCTGTACGGATACGCGCTGTCGACTTCGCCGTCGACCCAGTCCAAGTCGCATTCATTGCCAGGGAAGACCTTGATGAAGTGGGCCCGCGGCATGCCGCATTTGTTCACGCACAGCTCCAGCACGGCGCGCTCGATGTGGCGCACTTCTTCCATCTGGCCGCGCAGCGTGTCGCACAGCTTCTCGACCACCTTGGCGGTGAAGCGGATGCCCAGCAGCTCGGCTGAAATCGCTTCCTGCGCCGCCACGTAAGCCTTGGAGCCGTAGCCGCCGGAAGCCTTGCGCATCTTGTCGTACTGGGTCGAGATGACGTCGAACTTTTCCAGCGCGGCTTTCTTCAGCTGCGCCAGTTGCTCGGTCGAGAAGCCGGCCGCGCCGCCATTGGCGTCGCCGTCTTCTTCCTCGACTTCCTCTTCCTCTTCTTCATCGTCGTCCGCCGCGGCGGCCGGCGCGGCGGCCACGGCCGGCGTGTTGTTCGCTTCGTTCAGGTCGACGAAGCCGTCGACCACTTCGTCCACCTTCAGTTCGTCGGCTTCGATCTTGCGGGCCAGCGCGACGATCTCGGCGATCGTGGTCGGGCAGGCGGAGATGGCCTGGATCATGTCCTTCAGGCCGCCTTCGATGCGCTTGGCGATCTCGATCTCGCCTTCGCGCGTCAGCAGCGCCACGGCGCCCATTTCACGCATGTACATGCGGACCGGGTCGGTGGTGCGGCCGAAGTCGGAGTCGACCGTCGACAGCGCGGTCGCGGCGGCCGCTTCCACTTCGTCGTCCGAGGTGACGGTGGCCACGCTGTCGGTCAGCAGCAGCGATTCGGCATCCGGCGCGCGCTCGTAGATGGCGATGCCCATGTCGTTGAAGGTCGCGATGATGCCTTCGATCGCTTCCGGATCGACGATGTTTTCCGGCAGCTGGTCGTTGATCTCGGCGTAGGTCAGGAAGCCGCGCTCCTTGCCCATGTTGATCAGGTTCTTGATCTGGTTGCGGCGGCGCTCCAGGTCTTCGGCCGAGCTCTTCGGATCGACGCCCAGCAGGTCGGCGGCGCCGCCCTTGGCCTTGCGCTCGCGCGCCTTGGACACGGCCTTCAGTTCGGCGCGTTCGACCGCGTTCAGTGCCGCGACCTCGTCGTTTTCCGGCGTGAATTCGGACGGCTTGCGGCCGCGGCGGCCCGGCACCTTGACGCTCGGCAGCAGGTAGCCGGAGGTGTCGATCGACGCCAGCGTGGCGGCGTCGGTCACCTGGCTGACGGCCGGGCCGGCGGTCACGATGACGACCGGCGCGGGCTCGGCCTTGGCAGCCTTGACCAGCTTGGATTTCGGCGCGGCCTTGACCACCACGGCCGGCGCGGCGACTTCCGCCACCGCTGCGGCGGCGGCGTTGGCCGCGGCGCTCTTGCGCGTGACCTTGACCGCCTTCACCGGTGCTTCGGCCGCATCGGCCTGCACCGCCACATGCGCCTCCGCCTGGGCCGCTTCGGCCGCGGCGCTCAGGCGCGTTTTCTTTTTGACTACCGTAACTTTGCTCGCTGCCTCTTGCGCATTATCGATCACATAAGATAGAGTCGTCTTTGGCACCACCAGCGGAGCGGAGTTGCTACGCGCGGTCTTGGCGGCCTTGACGGACAACGTTAAAGTTTTCGGCGTTTTTGTCATTAAAAATCTCTCAATGCGTATCCGCCAGAAAAATACAAAATGCCATAGCCAGCGCCGACCGTCACCGGTGCGCACAGATGGAAATGTTGTAATTTAGCTGACGATTATCTGCGGAATAAAAAAAGCCCGCATCGTAACAACGGGCTTGTTTCTCTTTTCAGTGAAGAATAGGGAGAGGGCAAAGTATGCCGTATAGCGAGACATCCGGATAATTTATAGTACCCATATCCGATATCTTAAAACCATATAACAAGGGCCAGGCAACGCCAAAACACCTTGTCAGACCGTCCAAATCGCATCCTGTACCAAACTGAACCGCACCGTCCTGCAAAGGTGCGTCAAGCATTATACATGTTTTGCGGTCCGGACGCACCTCCCCCGGCCATCTGACGTGCGACACCAGTGTAGCCTTTTTGGCATGCTGGTTTAAAAGGCACTGCAATCCCGTAGTGCACATGATATGCTGACGCCTCTTGCTTAAACTATGAAGTCGATGAACACTAGCCTCACCCCTCAGCCGCCGGCAATCGAGCCTGCAGCCACCGCCGCGAATTCGGCGCCTGTCGCAGCCACTGTCGCGGCCCCTGCCGCACCGACTCCGCGCAGCTTGCTGAAACAATTACAAACCCAATTCCCGGCCTTCCGCGACTTCCTGCCTTTGTCGATCGGTATCGACAAGCAGATCCTCGCCGTGATGCCTGAACTGGATCGTAAAACCATGCGCACCGCGCTAGGCATCCACACCGGTTCGCTGCGCTACCTGAAAGTGATGGAAAAAGCCAAGGTGCGCCACGACCTGGACGGCACCCCCGGCGCCGAAGTCACCGACACCCACCGCGCCCACGCGACCCAGGTATTGCAGGACCGCTTCAAGAAAGAAGCCGAGCGCAAGAAGGCCGAACGCGAAGCCGCCGCCGCCGAGGAAGCCGCCCGCGTGCGCGCCGACAAGCTGAACCAGCTGACCGCGAAGTTCTCGCGCAAGGGCTGAGTTGGATAGCCAGCAGCGCGCGGTACCGGCGGAGGCGGAGGCCGAGCTTCCGCCCTACGTCGGCATACGCATCGCCGACGTGCAGATGGTGAGCACGGCCGAGCAGGCCAGCGCCGCGCGCATCGCCCTGCTGGCCGCCGACGCCATCGGCTTCGACACCGAATCGAAGCCCACCTTCACCAAGGGCGAGACCTCCACCGGCCCGCACCTGATCCAGTTCTCCACCGACCACAAGGCCTGGCTGTTCCAGATCGGCGCCAGCACCAGCGCGCACACGCTGGAAGTGCTGACGGCGGTGCTGGAATCGGCATTGCCGCTGAAGATAGGCTTCGGCCTGTCCGACGACGTCAAGCGCCTGCACGCCAAGCTGGCGATACGCGCGGCCGGCGTGGTCGACCTGTCGGTGGCCCTGCGCACGCCGGGCCAGCGCAACGACCTCGGCGCCAAGACCGCCGTGGCCAAGTTCTTCGGCCAGAAGCTGCAGAAGTCCAAGAAAATCTCCACCACCAACTGGGCCCTGCCGCGCCTGAACGAAAAGCAGATCCTGTACGCGGCCGACGATGCCCAGGTGGCCCTGCGCGTCTACCGCCACTGGCTCGCCGCCGGCAACAAGCTGCCGCCGATGAAGGCCGTCAAACTGCCCCGTCCGCCGAAAACAACTTAGACAATCTGTCCTCTGTCATTCCTTGCAACTCAGGTATATCCTTGTCAGGCAGCCATCGTCCCGGCCTGCCTCAACAAGGAATGGTATGACTACTTTTTCCACCATGCGACTGTGCGCGGCCCTGGCCCTGGCCGGCTGGTGCGCGCAGTCCCAGGCCGCCGCGCCCGCCACCTTGCCCGACACGCTGGAACAGCGCGTGGCCGCCTGCGTCGCCTGCCACTCGCTGAAGGAGCGCAGCGACGCCTTCTTCCCGCGCATCGCCGGCAAGCCGGCCGGCTACCTGTACAACCAGCTGGTGAACTTCCGCGAAGGCCGCCGCCATTACCCGATGATGACCTACATGGTCGACCATCTGCCGGACGCCTATCTGCGCGAGATCGCCGAGTACTTCTCAGCACAGCATCCGCCCTACCCGCCGGCGCAGGCCGGCAGCGGCGCCAGCGCCGATGCCGCCTCGCTGGCGCGCGGCCAGGCGCTGGTGCAGCAAGGTGACCCGGCCAAGAAAATCCCCGCCTGCGCGGCCTGCCACGGCAGCGCGCTGACCGGCGTGGCGCCCGCCATCCCGGGTCTGATCGGCCTGCCGAGCGACTACATCAACGCCCAGTTCGGCGCGTGGAAGAACAAGGTGCGCCGCGCCGCCGCGCCGGACTGCATGGCCGACATCGCCGGCAAACTGTCCGAGGCCGACGTGGCAGCCGTGTCCGGCTGGCTCAGCAAGCAGACCCCGGACGCCGCCGCCCGCCCCGCCACCAGCATCGCCATGCCGCTGCCGCTGAACTGCGGCAGCGTGCCGGCGCAATAAGGGACGATCATGAAGAAAATTATTTATATCGTTTCCGCGCTGATACTGGGCGGCCTGCTGCTGGTCATGTTCGGCAACCGCGACGACGCCGGCCCACCGCCTACCGTCACCGCCAAGCTGGCGCCGGCCGAACAGGTCGCGCGCGGCGCCTACCTGGCCAAGGCCGGCGACTGCATGGCCTGCCACACCACGCGCGGCGGCCAGCCCTATGCCGGCGGACGCGCGCTGCAAACGCCGTTCGGCAACGTGATCTCGCCCAACATCACCTCCGACGCCGCGACCGGCATCGGCAGCTGGAGCGCCGACGATTTCTGGCGCGCGCTGCATAACGGCAAATCGAAGGACGGCCGAATGCTGTATCCGGCCTTCCCCTACACCAACTACACCCGCATCACGCGCGACGATGCCGATGCGCTGTATGCCTATTTCAAATCGGTGCCGGCGGTCAGCCAGGCCAGCCAGCCGCACCAGCTGCGCTTCCCGTACAACCAGCAGTTCATGCTGGCCGCGTGGCGCATGCTGTACTTCAAGCCGGCCGTGTTCCGCGAGGACAGCAAGCAATCGCTGGACTGGAACCGCGGCGCCTACCTGGTGCAGGGGCTGGGACACTGCAGCGCCTGCCACAGCGCGCGCAACACGCTGGGCGCATCCGAAGGCGAAAGCCTGTCGGGCGGCCTGATACCGGTGCTGGGCTGGTACGCGCCGTCGCTCAATTCCGGCGCCGAGGCCGGACTGGGCGAATGGCTGCAGCCGCACATCGCCGCGCTGCTGAAGACCGGCGTGTCGCCGCGCGCGACGGTGTTCGGGCCGATGGCCGAGGTGGTGCAGCAAAGCCTGCAATACCTGAGCGACGACGACATCAACGCGATGGCGGTCTACCTGAAGGCGCTGCCGGGCGATGGCAAGAAATCCGACTTCGAGCGCGACAAGGGTGCCGAGGCGGTCGCCTTCCTGGCCGCCGGCGCCAAGCTGTACGACAAGCACTGTGCCGACTGCCACGGCGCCGGCGGCGGCGGCCTGCCGCCCGGCTATCCGCCGCTGGGAGGCAATCGCGCGCTGACGATGGAACAGGCGGTCAATCCGATCCGCATCGTGCTCAACGGCGGCTTCGCGCCCGGCACGGAAGGCAATCCACGCCCGTACGGCATGCCGCCGTTCGGCCATGTGCTCAACGATGTGGAAGTGGCGCAGGTGGTGTCCTACCTGCGCAGCGCCTGGGGCAACAACGCCCCGCCGGTGACCGGCACGGACGTCAATCGCTACCGCGCGATACCGCTGGATTAAACCCCGGGGTTAGTGCTACCGATGCTATGGGATGTGCAGCGCCAGGGAACTGATGGAGCAGCTGTAGCCCATGCGCTGGGAGACAAAGAAAATCACCCGGCCCTCGGTCTGGGACACGGCGCTGAACGCGCTGCCGACAAACGGCGTTCCGGAGGCCGGCTCGCCGATGGCGGTCCGTGTGGTTTTCCCTTCCGGCATGGCGGCCAGCGGCTCGATGCGGCTGACGCCTCCCAGCTTGCGCATCATCGCGTCCAGCGCGTTTTGCGTCGCCGCGGCACCGGAGCCTGCTGCGCCCGGCAAATTGAAAAACCCGCTGGCTTTGAGCGCCGTCGCAGGATCTGCCAAGGTCGACAGGAAACGCTGGGCGCATAGACCGTCAACCGGCGCCGCCTGCGCGGCACCAACTGACCAAAGCAGCAAACATGGCGCGACAAAATATTTGAACATCACTGGGACTCCGCGAAGCCGATGCGGTCGGTGGTGGCATTGCGCGCGTCTTCCACACTGACCTTGCCGTCGGCCAGCAAGGCGCGCAGCGAGGCGTTCATCGTGTGGCAGCCGTCGCCCGGCTTGTTTTCCATCCAGCCGCGCAGCGCCGACACCTGGCCGCCGGCGATCATGTTGACCACGTCCGGATTGGAGGTCAGGCATTCGGTGGCCAGGTAGTAGCGGTCGCCGTCGACCGACGGCAGCAGCGCCTGGCACAGCACGCCGCGCAGCGCGTGCGCCAGCGCTTGCGACTGCGCCTCGCTGTTGCCCAGCAGCCGCAGCATCTTCTGCAAGCCCAGCTCGGTCGAGCGCGCGTGCAGCGAGGCCAGCACCAGCGGGCCGGATTCGGCCAGCGCCAGCGCTTCCTGCGCCGTCTGCGCGTCGCGGATCTCGCCGATGACGATCACGTCCGGCCGTTCGCGCAGCGCGTCGAGCGCGCCCAGGTAGAAACTTTCGACGTCGCCGTCGAAGCCGACCTCGCGCTGCGTGATCACGCACTGGCGCTGTGGGATCAGCGTTTCCACCGGATCTTCAATCGTGATGATGTGGCCGGAGCGGTGCTTGTTGATCTCGTCCAGCATCGCCGCGATGGTGGTGGACTTGCCCTGGCAGGTGTCGCCGATGATCAGCACCAGCCCGCTGGTCAGTTTCGCGAAGTTCTGCTCGGCCTGGCGCAGGCCCAGCTTGCCCAGCGCCATCGGCTCTTTCGGGAAGCGGCGGATCACGCAGCCCAGGCGTTTCTTGCCCTGGAAGCTGAAGCAGTTGGCGCGGATGCGCGCCGTGTGCAGGTCGACCGCGCGGTCGAAGGCGCGGTCCTGGATCCGCTCGGCCCAGTTCGGCTCGACCACCTCGAAGAATTCCTGCAGCTCCTCGCGCGTGATCGGCGAATCGGTCACCGCCACCAGCCCTTTCGGCTGGCGCAGCAACAGCGGACTGTTCTGGTGGATCAGGATGTCGCTGAAGATCAGCTTGGAATTCAGCAAATGCAGGATCTGCTCGACCAGCGTGCCGAAGACCGGGTGGTCTTCGTTTTCGATGTAGGTCAGGGTGCGAATTTGCGACGACTGGTAATTTTCCATCTGTACTCTGATCTCCGTGGGGTCGGTTGAACGCCTCGGACGATTATAAGAGAAAAATTGCAGAGTCGAAACTTTTTCAGCTGCGTACCTTCGGGTATTTGAAGCCGGTGCGCAAGTCCATGCTGAAGCGCTGCTTGCCTTCGGTCACCACCACATGGTCTGGCGGCTCTTCGCCGGCCAGCGGACGGTAAAACACCGGCAAGCCCTCGCCCTTGCGGATCAGGTCGTCGCAGCGTTCATAGACATTCGGACAGCCGGTTTCCGCCAGCAGCGCCTGCACGATGGGGATTTTCCACGCCTCGACGCCGGCCGACTGGAACTGGCAGATCAGGTAGCCCTTGACGCCGCCCCAGCTGTCGACCAGCAGGCCGGACAAGCCATCCTCGTCGCCGCGCACCACCGGCACCAGGTCGTTGGGGCCGGCCGCGCGCACGCTGGCGGCGCGCTTGGCGATGGCGGCCTTCACGCGGCGCTTGATCATCGCATGGTCGACCGGCTCGTCTTCCTTGTAGGTCCAGATGCGGGCGCAGATTTGCGACTTGGCATTGTAGGCGGCGCGGCCAATGAACTGGCGCGACGAGGTCTGCACGGTGGCGGTCGCGCCGGGCTTGTTCTTTTCCTGCGGCTTGCCCTCGACTTTTTCAATCGCGGAGGCGTAAATCCAGGGGTCGCCGGCCAGGAGGCTCTTTTCCTTGCCCTGTTTGATGGTGATGATAAGCATGTGATTCCAGTATGACGTTGTAGCCCGAATGATACCTTATGCCGCCGCCCTGCCCGCCGCCTGTTCCTTCACTCATGCATTCTGCTCCGCCAAGGCTGCAATCCGTCGCAACCGGATGTCACGCCCCGGGGGAAGTCCGTAGTATCCAATCTCAAGAGCTGTCCGAACTTATTTGAGGAGAACAACATGTCCGCAACTATCCGCCGTATCCTGAGCCCATTGTTCCTGACCGCCGGCCTGCTGGCCGTCGCCGTGCCGGCGGGGGTGGCGCAGGCCGGTCCGCTGAGCTGGCTCCACGGCGAGCGCGTGCAGGGCAGCGGCAAGGTCACCAAGTCGAACCGCGACGTGGGGCACTTCACGGCGCTGGCCACGGCCGTCAGCGGCAACGTCGAGATCCGCATCGGCAATACCGAGAGCATCAGCGTCGAGACCGACGACAATCTGCAGGCGCTGATCGAGACCGTGGTGGAAAACGGCACGCTGCGCATCCGCCCGGCCAGGAAGGATATCAACCTGGAGGCGCATGTGATGAAGATCGTCGTGCAGGCGCGCTCGCTGGACAAGATCGCGGTGGCCGGTTCCGGTTCGGTGGAGGCCGACAAGCTGCGCGGCGAGAGCCTGAGTTTCGACGTCGGCGGTTCCGGCTCGATCAGCGTGCGCAGCGTGGAAAGCGAGTCGGTGGCGATCGCGCTGGGCGGCAGCGGCAACCTGAAGGCTGGCGGCAATGCCGAGCGGCTGCAGGTGTCGATCGGCGGTTCGGGACGGGTGCAGGCGGGCCAGTTGGCGGCGCGCGACGTGACGGTGAGCATCGGCGGTTCGGGACAGGCCACGGTGTGGGCCAAGCAGACGCTGAACCTGAGCGTGGCCGGCTCGGGCGACATCGCCTACTACGGCGATCCGCAGGTGACCAAGAGCGTGATGGGCTCGGGCAGCATCAAGCGCCTGGGTGGCTCGCCGCAGTAAGCAAGTCATCGGGAGCCAGGCGCTGAGCTGGCAGACGTCGGCAGCATTGATTTTTTCGGAAAATTGTAGCGCCCGCTTTCATTGCCGGGTACGCTAGGCGGCGAGCTTTGCTTGGCTCGGATCAAGCAACCACCACCTCAAGGAGACGTACTTGAACGCTACCGCTTCAGCCATCCGTCGCACCTATGCGCTACCCGCGCTACTGCCCTCTCTGTTACTGGCCTGCGCCGCCGCCGGCGCCGCCGATGCGCCTCCCGCCGCCGTCACCGCCGTCAAGGCCGCCCACATGCTCGACGTGCGCAGCGGCGCGCTGGTCGACAACGCGGTGGTGCTGATCAGCGGCGAACGCATCACCGCCGCCGGCAGCAAGCTGGCCATCCCGGCCGGCGCCCAGGTCATTGACCTCGGCAGCAAGACCCTGCTGCCCGGCCTGATCGACATGCACACGCACCTGACCGGCGACCCGCAGGATTCCGGCTATTCCATCGTCGCCAAGTCGATCCCGCGCGTCACGCTGACCGGCGCCAAGAACGCCCGCATCACGCTGCAGGCCGGCTTCACCACCGTGCGCGACGTCGGCGCCGACGGCTATGCCGACATCGGCCTGCGCGACGCCATCAACGACGGCGACGTGCCCGGCCCGCGCATGGCCGCCTCCGGCCCGCCGCTGAGCATCACCGGCGGCCACTGCGACGACACCATGCACGCGCCCGAATACAAGATCACCGCCCTCGGCGTGGCCGACGGCGTCGACGAGGCGCTCAAGGTCACCCGCCGCAACATCAAGTACGGCGCCGACGTCATCAAGATCTGCGCCACCGGCGGCGTGCTGTCGTTCGGCGACGATCCGCGCACCTCGCAATACACGCTGGAAGAATTGAAGGCCATCATCAGCGACGCCCACCGCCTCGGCCGCAAGGCCGCCGCCCACGCGCACGGCGGCGACGGCATCAAGCTGGCGGTGCTGGCCGGCGTCGATTCGATCGAGCACGGCTCCTACATCGACGACGAGGGCATCAGGCTGATGAAGGAACACAAGACCTGGCTGGTGCCGACGGTCTACCTGGGCGACTGGCTGATCGAGAACGCCGAAGCGATCAAGCTGCCCAAGCCGCTGCTGGAAAAAGCCAAGGTGACCTTGCCGATGGCGCGCCAGAACATTGCCCGCGCCATCAAGGCCGGCGTGCCGATCGCCTTCGGCACCGACGCCGCCGTGTATCCGCACGGCCTGAACGCGCGCGAGTTCGGCATCCTGGTCAAGCTCGGCATGACGCCGATCCAGGCCATCCGCGCGGCCACGCTGAACGCCAGCGAGTTGCTGGGCTGGACCGACAGGGTGGGCACGATCGAGGCGGGCAAGTTCGCCGACCTGATCGCGGTGGACGGCGAACCGCTGAAGGATGTGAAGACGCTGGAAAGCGTCCAGTGGGTGATGAAGGGCGGCGCCGTCGTCAAATAATCAGTGCTGGTGCGTGGCGGTGCCGGCCGGTGCCGGCAGCACCTCCAGCACCGGCGCCGGCGCTTTCGGCCTGGCGGCGCCGTCGGCGGCGATTTCATCCCAGGCCACGCTGGTCTTGCCGCACTGCTGCACGATGCGGAAATACAGCTTGCCCGGCGTCTCGGGCAGCTTCACCTGCATGACGAATTCGTCGAAATAAGCATCCGGCAGCGAACCGCCCTTCCAGCTGATTTCATGCAGGTTGCCGCTGTTGGCGATGTCGATCTTCCAGCCCTGCTTGGGCATCGGCTTGGCGGCGTTGGCGCCTTCCGGCAGCGATACCGTCAGGCCGGTGGTGGCGCCGCCGTCGCAGCCGTGGCCGACGCGGAACGCCAGCTTCTGATAGGTACCCGCCAGACCGGTGGCCTGGTCCAGCGTGACGTGCGCCTGCGCGGCCGGCACGATCGTGGCCATTGCCAGCGCCAGCATGGTGGAAGTCATCTTCATCACTGCCCCTTAGGTGGAGTGTAGGTCAACGGTTTGACCGGCACGTCAAGTGCGATGGTTTCGTTCTTGCCCTTCTTGCGTATGACCAGCGTGACCGGCACGGTCTCGCCTTCCTTCAACTGCCGCTTCAAATCCATCAGCATCACGTGATAGCCGCCGGAGGCCAGGTTCACGCTCTGGCCGGCCGGCAGTTCCAGCGACGGCACGGCGTGCATCTTCATCATCTGGCCATCCATCTGCATCTGGTGGATTTCCGCCACGCCGGCCACGCTGGAGCGCACTTCCACCAGCTGCGCATCCTGCCTGGACTTCAGCTCCATGAACACGCCGGTCGATTTGGCGGCAGGCACGGTGGCGCGTATCCACGCGTCCTTGACCTCGACCTGGGCCAGCACCACCGGGGCGCATGCCGCCAGCAATAACGAAAGGATGAGTTTTTTCATCTTGAGATTGTATCAGCGCTCGGCCTTGAAGGTCTCGCGGCCGATCTCCACGGTATCGGTGCCGTCGTTCAGCCAGATCTGGCCGTCCTGGATGGTGCACTGCAGCTGCATGGTGCGCTGGGCCATCTTGGCCAGCTGCTCGGTGGCGTCGGCGTCCAGGTTGATCACGGTCAGGTTCTTGCAGCGCTCGACCTTGTTGGCCAGCGCCTTCCACCAGATATGGCTGGTGGCCGCATAGCTGTAGACATAGACGTGCTCCGAACGGCCGCAGGCCTTCAGGATCACCTTCTCGTCCGGCTGGCCCACTTCGATCCACAGCTGGATCGCGCCGGTCAGGTCCTTTTGCCAGATGTCCGGCTCCTCGACGTCGAACAAGCCCTTGGTGAACGTCAGCGCCTCGTTGGCGTGGATCGCGAACGCGACCAGGCGCACCATCATGCGCTCGTCGGTTTCCGACGGATGGCGCGCCAAGGTCAGCGACTGCGTTTCATAGAAGTTGCGGTCCATGTCCGCGATCTGTAAATCGGCTTTGTAGATTGTTGCTTTGAGGGCCATCTGTGAATCTCTATAGTTATTTGAAGACGACAGTCTTGTCGCCGTTCTGCAAAATGCGGTGTTCGACAAACCACTTCACCGCGCGCGCCAGCACCACGCATTCGACGTCGCGGCCGATGGCCGACAGCGTCTCGGCATCCATCGAATGGTCGACGCGCTCGACGTCCTGCTCGATGATCGGACCTTCGTCCAGGTCGCCGGTGACGAAGTGCGCGGTGGCGCCGATCAGCTTGACGCCGCGGTGGTGCGCCTGCGCATACGGCTTGGCGCCCTTGAAGCTGGGCAGGAAGGAATGGTGGATATTGATCGCCTTCCCTTTCAGCGCCGTGCACAGGCCGGGCGACAGGATCTGCATGTAGCGCGCCAGCACCACCAGGTCGATCTTGTGGGTGTTCATCAGCTCGATGATCTTGGTTTCCTGCGCCAGCTTGGCTTCCTGCGGCGCGCCGGTGGCCAGCGGCAGGTGGTGGAACGGAATATTGTAGCTGGCGGCCAGCTGGTAGAAGTCCATGTGGTTGGACACGATGGCCGGAATTTCCACCGGCAGCAGACCGCTCTTGTAGCGGAACAGCAGGTCGTTCAGGCAGTGGCCGATCTTCGACACCATCAGCATCACGCGCGGCTTGTAGTGGGCGTCGCGCAACTGCCAGTCCAGCTTCATCTCGCTGCCCAGCAGGCCGAAATCGGCGCGCAGCAGGTCGTCGTTGACGTTGCTGTCTTCCAGTGCGAAATGCACGCGCATGAAGAACAGCTTCGACTCGCCGTCGCCGAACTGGGCCGAGTCGATGATGTTGCAGCCGTGATCGGCAAGGAAGCCCGATACGCGATGAACGATTCCGCGCTGGTCCAGGCAAGAGAGTGTCAAAATGTATTCGGGATTGCTCATATCTACCATCGTTATTGGTCTAACAAGGCCGGTATTGTCGCACGGCTGGGCCGCGCACGTGAAAATAGCACGATCGTGCAATTTACGGTATATTGGCCCCCACACCCCATTTCGAGGAATAAAAATGACGAACAAAGAGACTAACCTGCAATTCCGCCTGGCAGCCCGTCCGGTCGGCATGGTCAAGGACAGCGACTGGCAGCAAGTGGAAGAGCCGTTGCGCGAGTTGGCCGACGGCGAAATGCTGGTCAAGGTGCTGTACCTGTCGCTCGATCCGGCCATGCGCGGCTGGATGAACGACGCCAAATCCTATATCCGCCCGGTCGGCATCGGCGAGGTGATGCGCGCCGGCGGCATCGGCGTGGTGGTGGAATCGAAGTCGTCCCGCTTCGCCGTCGGCGACTACGTGCAGGGCGGCACCGGCGTGCAGCGCTACTGGATCGGACCGGCCGACGACAAGAGCGTCGGCTTCCGCAAGGTCGACGCCAAGCTGGCGCCGCTGCCCACCTACCTGAACACCTTGGGCATGCCGGGCTTGACGGCCTACTTCGGCCTGATCGAATCGGGCCAGCCGAAAGCCGGCGAGACGGTGGTGGTGTCCGGCGCGGCCGGCGCGGTCGGCCAGACCGTCGGCCAGGTGGCCAAGCAGCTGGGCTGCCGCGTGGTCGGCATCGCCGGCGGCACGGAAAAATGCGACTTCGTGGTCGACCAGCTGGGCTTCGACGCCTGTATCGACTACAAGGGCGGCTCGGTCAAGGACGGTCTCAAGCAGCATTGCCCGGACGGCGTCGACGTCTACTTCGACAACGTCGGCGGCGAGATCCTCGACACGGTGCTCACCCGCATCAACATGAAGGCGCGCATCGTCATCTGCGGCGCCATCTCGCAGTACAACAACACCACGCCGGTCAAGGGTCCGGCCAACTACCTGTCGCTGCTGGTCAACCGCGCGCGCATGGAAGGCATCGTCGTGTTCGACTACGCCGACCGCTACCACCTGGGCATCGCCCAGCTGGGCCAGTGGATGAAGGAAGGCAAGATCCACAGCAAGGAAGACATCGTACAGGGCCTGGAGAATTTCCCGCAGGCCTTGAACATGCTGTTCGAAGGCAAGAACTTCGGCAAGCTGGTGCTGCAGGTGGCCAGCGAATAAAGGGAACTTTTTGGCGTCCTCGGCGTCTATCCTTCTTTCGTCGAAGGACCACGCCAAGGACGCATCATGACTCCCCAATTTTTCACCCCCGCCGTCAAGAATCATCTCGACCTCCTCATCACGCTGTACACCGACCTGGCGCAGCGCGCGCTGGAAACCATGCAGAGCCTGAGCGAGTTGAACATGCAGCTGGCGCGCGACCTCATCGCCGAAGCCGGCGCCAACACGCAACGCCTGATGAGCGGCAAGCTGCTCGACCCCGGCCGGCCGGCGCCGGAGAGCGGCGCGCTGCAAAGCTACCAGCGCCACCTGGCCGAAATCGTCACCCGCGCCAGCTCCAGCATGGCGCAAACGGCGGCCACCCACGGACCGGCCGTGCAGCGCGCCGCCACCGACGTTGCCCAGGAAATGATGCAGCGCGCCTCGGAGCAGGCGTCCGAGCAGATGTCCAGGTATCAAACAGCTAGCCAGACCCGCCATTGAATGTGGAACTTCCGTCAAGCTTGCATCTCTAACCATACAGAGCAGCCAAAACTGCTCGGCGAACCCTGACGGAATGTCATCACACTCATGAGGAGGTTTTATGGCCAGTAATTCAGGTAACGATCAAAGCAAGCCGAAAGGCACGGCCAAGCGCGGCTTTGCGGCGATGGACGAGGCAACCCAGCGCAGCATCGCCAGCAAGGGGGGACAGGCGGCCCACCAGAAAGGGACGGCCCATGAGTTCAACTCGGAGGAAGCCCGCCGTGCCGGCCAGAAAGGCGGCGAGGCGGTGAGCCGAGACCGTGAACACATGGCGCAGATCGGCCGCAAGGGTGGCGAAAGCCGCCAGTCCGCCGCCCGTGCCAATGCCAGCAAAGCCGCCGCCAGTGCCGGCTCCGAGCAATCAGCCAAAGGGGGCAACATGCAAGGGGGCAAGGCCGCTGAGCGCTAGGCAGGATCTGTCTAGGCCGGTATGCCGATGATGACGCTGGAAGCCTTGAACACGGCGATGACCTCGCTACCGACTTCCAGCGCCAGCGCCTCGCCGCTGTCGCGCGTGACGATGGCGGCGATCGCGCCGCCGCCCGGCAACTCGATGCTGACCTCGGTGTTCACCGCGCCCACCTGCACCCGCGTGACGGTGCCGGCCAACTGATTGCGGGCCGACAGGCGAGCCTCGCCCATCCCGGTCACGACGATCACCGACGACGCCTTGACCAGCGCAAAAGCTTCGCAGCCGACGGTCAGGCTCAGGCTGTCGCTGCTGTCGCGGGTGATGGTGGCCACGATGTGCTGGCCGCCGACGATCTCCAGCGTGATCTCGTCGTTGACGGCGCCCTCTTTCAAGGCCACGACCTTGCCGCTGAATTGATTGCGCGCGCTGGTTTTCATTTTCATCCTCTGGATCAGCAAGAAGTCGTCGGCCAGCGCATGCGACTGGCTGCTCAGGTGGGCCACGAACTTGCGGTGCTCTTCATCGACCTTGCGGAAATTTTCCACCAGCTGCGCGCCGCGTTTGGTCAGCCGCGTGCCGCCGCCGCCCTTGCCGCCGGCCACCCGCTCCAGCAGCGGCTCGCCGGCCAGGTTGTTCATCGCCTCGATGGCGTCCCACGCCCCCTTGTAGCTGATGCCGACCGCCTTGGCGGCGGCGGTGATCGAGCCGTGCGTGGCTATGGCCGCCAGCAACTCCACCCTGTCCTGCCCGCCCAGCTTCTGGCCGCCTATCGTCATCCAGACATTGCCCTGTAATTCCATGGTGTGCTCGTCCTCAGGCCGCTTCGTTCATATTGCTCAGGCTGCCGTGCTCCATGCGCAGCACATGCTCGCCGAAAACGCGCACGTCCTCGGGATCATGGGTGATCAGTATCATCGGTATCGCCAGCCGGCGCTGCAGGGTGTCCAGCTCGCCGCGCATGCGCTCGCGCAGGCCGGGGTCGAGCGCGGCAAACGGCTCGTCCAGCAGCAGCGCCGCCGGCTCCGGCGCCAGCGCGCGCGCCAGCGCCACCCGTTGCCGCTGGCCGCCGGACAATTGATGCGGCAACTGCAGCGCCACATGCTCCAGCTCGAACGCCTTCAGCCAGTAGCCGATCGCCGCATCGTCGACCCGCGCCAGCGGATTGCGCCAGCCGCGCCGCAAGCCGAAGCCGATATTCTGCCGCACGTTCAGATGCGGGAACAAGGCATAGTCCTGGAACAGATAGGCGACCTTGCGCTGCTGCGGCGCGACGTCGATGCCGCCGTGCCGGTCGAACAGGCAGCGCCGCGCGACGTCGATGCGGCCGCTGTCCGGCCGCATCAGGCCGGCCACCGCCTTCAGCAGCAGGCTCTTGCCGGCGCCGGACGGGCCGTAGATGACGATGCGCTGGCTGGCCGATTCAAAGCGCGCGTTCAAATGAAACGTGCGCTCGCCGGAACGCAGGGTCTTGCGGATGTCGACTGAGATTTGCATGGTCATGCCTGCGGATTCCGGTTGGGCGTCAGTTTGTTGGCCGCGATCAGCACCGCGATGCAGACCACGGACGTAATGGTCACCAGCAGGTTGGCGGTGTCGTCCTGTCCCGCCTGCACGGCTTCGTAGACGGCGATCGACAGGGTCTGCGTCTTGCCGGGGATGCTGCCGGCCACCATCAGCGTCGCGCCGAACTCGCCCATCGAGCGGGCGAAGGCCAGCAAGGTGCCGCCCAGCACGCCGCGCCAGGCCAACGGCAAGGTCACCCGCAGGAACACGCCGAACGGCGGGATGCCCAGCACCTGCGCGGCCTGCTCCAGCTGCGTGTCGACCGCCTCGAAGGCCGCCCGCGCGCCCTTGAGCACCAGCGGAAACGCCACCACGGCGGCGGCGATGACCGCCGCCTGCCAGGTGAAGATCAGGTTGACGCCCAGCGTCTGCTGCAGCCACGCGCCGATCACGCCGTGGCGGCCGATCACCACCAGCAGGTAGTAGCCCAGCACCGTCGGCGGCATCACCATCGGCAAGGTCAGCACGGCGTCGAGCAGCTCGCGGCCCGGGAAGCGCTTGCGCGCCAGCAGGTAGCCGAGCGCGACACCCAGCACCAGGTCCAGCAGCGTCGCCCAGCACGCCACCTTCAGCGACAGGCGCAGCGCGATCCACGCCGGTTCGGCCAGCAGGTTGTCGAACACCTTACGGGCGGCCGAAGCCGTACTTGGCCAGGATCGCCTGGCCGGCCGACGACAGCACGTAGTCCGCGAACCGGCGGCCAGCCGCGGCTTGCGGGCCGGCGGCGATCACCGCGATCGGGTAGCTGACCGGCGTTTCGGTCGGCACCGTGGCAACCACCTTGACCTTGTCCTTCATGATGGCGGCATCGGTGGCGTAGACGAAGCCGGCATCGACTTCGCCGCGCGCCACGTAGTCCAGGCTCTGGCGTACCGAGGTGCCGTAGATGGCTTTCGGCTCGACGGCGGCCCACAGCCTGGCCTGCTCCAGCGCGTTTTTCGCATAGCGGCCCACCGGCACGCTGGCCGGATTGCCCAGCGTCACGCGGGTGACGGCGGCCTGCCGCAGGTCGGCGATGCCCTTGATCGGCAGCGCGCCGGCGAGCGGCGCGATCAGCACCAGGCTGTTGCTGGCGAAATTCCTGCGGCTGCCGGGCGCCAGCAGTTTCAGATTGTCGGCCTTGTCCATCGCATCCTGGTCGGCCGAGGCGAACACGTCCACCGGCGCGCCCTTGCTGATCTGCTGCACCAGTGGATCGGAGGCGGCGAAGTTGAACTGCACCTTGTCGCCGGCATGCTCTTTCTCGAAAGCGGCGCCGATTTCCTTGAACGCGTTGGTCAGGCTGGCAGCAGCCGACACCGTGATATCGGCGGCCGACGCCGTCGCGCACATCGCCGCCATCGCGCCCAGTACAGCCGCCGCGCCCAGTCTCAAAGCTCGCATCGTGTTTTTCCCTTTGGTAACGAAACCGCAATATACCCGATTATATAGCGATGGGGCGGGCGCGTGTCATGCAGAGATTTTGTATACCTTCTATAATTTCAGTAATTACTGAAAATTCAAAAATAAGGAAACCATGAGCACCTCCCCGCCTCTCCCTCCGCTGACGCCTCTGGCCCAGAAATTCATCCTCCATTTCGGTGAAATGGGCAGCCGCTGGGGCATCAACCGCACCGTCGGCCAGATTTACGCGCTGCTCTACGTCAGCGCGCGGCCATTGAACGCGGACGAGATCGCCGAATCGCTGTCGTTCTCGCGCTCGAATGTCTCGATGGGATTGAAGGAACTGCAATCCTGGCGGCTGGTCAAACTGCTGCACCAACCGAACGACCGCCGCGAATATTTCGAACCGCCTAAGGACATCTGGGACATCTTCAAGGCGCTGCTGGAAGAACGCCGCCGGCGCGAGGTCGAGCCGACGCTGTCGATGCTGCGCGACGCGCTGCTGGAAACGCCGTCCACCGAGGCCGACCGCGTGGCCCAGGAGCGCATGCGCGAGATGTACAACCTGATCGAGCTGTCCAGCTCCTGGTTCGACGACGTGCAGCGCCTATCGCCGGAAACGCTGGCCTCCTTGATGAAAATGGGGTCCACGGTGAAAAAGCTGCTCGATGTCGGCGAAACCGTGCGCGACACTTTCCGATTCGGGCGTAGCGTGGAAGATGCCGCCCCCGACAAGGATAAAAAATAATGATGCTGCGCCGGCTCCATGGTTACCCGCTTGCGCTGGCCATCACGCTGGCGCTGCTGCTGAAAGCGCTGCTGCTGTTCGGGCTGTGGAAAGCCTTCTTTTCCGCGCCCCAGGCCAAGCACATGCGGATGCCGACCGCCACGGTCGAACAGCATCTGCTCGCCCCCACTCCCCCCGTCTCCCCACCTGAAAGAAAGCCATGAGCCCGCTCGACGATGTCGTCACTTTGTCGCGGCTGCAGTTCGCCGCCACCGCGATGTATCACTTCCTGTTCGTCCCCCTCACGCTCGGCCTGTCCTGGATCCTGGTGATCATGGAATCGGTCTATGTCATGACCGGCAAGGAAATCTACAAGGACATGACCCGCTTCTGGGGCAAGCTGTTCGGCATCAACTTCGCCATGGGCGTAACCACCGGCATCACGCTGGAATTCCAGTTCGGCACCAACTGGGCCTATTACTCGCACTACGTCGGCGACATCTTCGGCACCCCGCTCGCCATCGAAGGCATGATGGCCTTCTTCCTCGAATCCACCTTTGTCGGCCTGTTCTTCTTCGGCTGGAGCAAGCTGTCGCGGGTGCAGCACCTGGGCGTGACCTTCCTGGTGGCGTTCGGCTCCAGCCTGTCGGCGCTGTGGATACTGATCGCCAACGGCTGGATGAACCACCCGGTGGGCGCCGAGTTCAACTACGAAACCATGCGCATGGAACTGACCAGCATCGTCGACGTGATCTTCAATCCGGTGGCACAGGTCAAGTTCGTGCACACGGTGGCGGCCGGTTACGTGACGGCTTCGATGTTCGTGCTCGGCATCTCCGCGCTCTACCTGCTGAAGGCGCGCGACATTCCGTTCGCGCTGCGCTCGTTCGCCATCGCGGCCGGCTTCGGCCTGGCGTCGACGCTGTCGGTGATCGTGCTGGGCGACGAATCGGGCTACACCGTCGGCGAAGTCAACAAGGTCAAGCTGGCCGCCATCGAGGCGGAATGGGAAACCCAGCCGGCGCCGGCCGGCATCACCGTGTTCGGCCTGCCCAACGAGGCCACCCAGAGCACCGATTACGCAGTCAAGATCCCCTACATGCTGGGCCTGATCGCCACCCGTTCGGTGAGCGAGGAAGTGACCGGCATCAAGCAGCTCAAGCAGAGCAACGAGGCGCGCATCCGCAACGGCATGCACGCCTACGCGGCGCTGACGCGCCTGAAATCCGGCGACAAGTCGGACGAGGCCAAGGCCGCCTTCAAGGCGCTGCGGGACGACCTCGGCTACGGCCTGCTGCTGAAGAAGTATGCCCCCAACGTGGTCGACGCCACCGAGGCGCAGATCAGGATGGCGGTCAACGATACGGTGCCCAGGGTGGCGCCGGTGTTCTGGTCCTTCCGCATCATGGTCGGCCTGGGCATCCTGTTCCTGTTCATCTTCAGCAGCGCGTTCTACTTCCTGATCCGCAAGAAGCTGGCGCCGCAGCGCTGGCTGCTGCGGCTGGCGGTGGCGGCGATTCCGCTGCCGTGGGTGGCGGCCGAGCTGGGCTGGGTGGTGGCCGAATACGGCCGCCAGCCGTGGACCATCGCCGGCATCCTGCCGACGCATCTGTCGGCGTCGAGCCTGCAGGTGGGCAGCCTGTACTTCAGCCTGGCCGGCTTCATCGGCTTCTACACGCTGCTGCTGGTGATCGAGCTGGGCCTGATGATCAAGTACGCCAGACAGGGCCCGAGCAGCCTGCACACCGGCAAGTACCACTGGGAAAACGCGCACAAGGAGCCATGATGTTATTCGACTATGAAACCTACAAGATCATCTGGTGGTGCTTCGTCGGCGTGCTGCTGATCGGCTTCGCGCTGACGGACGGCTTCGACTTCGGCATCGGCATGCTGCTGCCCTTCCTCGGCAAGAACGACACCGAGCGGCGCGTCATCATCAACACCATCGGCCCGACCTGGGAAGGCAACCAGACCTGGTTCATCGCCGCCGGCGGCTGCCTGTTCGCGGCCTGGCCGCTGGTCTACGCGGCCGCGTTTTCCGGCTTCTACATCGCGCTGATGCTGTGCCTGTTTGCGCTGTTCTTCCGTCCGGTCGGCTTCGACTATCGCAGCAAGATCGCCGATCCGCGCTGGCGCGGCACCTGGGACTGGTGCCTGTTCACCGGCGGTTTGGTGCCGCCGGTGATCTTCGGCGTCGCCTTCGGCAACCTGCTGCAGGGCGTGCCGTTCCGCTACGACGACACCATGCGCCTCGAATACACGGGCAACTTCCTCGGCCTGCTGAACCCGTTCGGCCTGCTGGCCGGCGTGCTCAGCGCCGCCATGCTGCTGATGCACGGCGCCACCTACCTGCAGCAAAAGACCGACGGCGTGATCGCCGCCCGCGCGCGCCGCGTGGCGATCGGCGCCGGCGCGCTGACCATCGTGCTGTTTGCCGCCGCCGGCGTGTGGGTCGCCACCGGCATCGCCGGCTACCGCATCAGCGCCATGCCGGATGCCAGCGCCGCCTTCATGCCGATCGCCAAGACGGTCGAGCGCGCGCACGGCGCCTGGCTGGACAACTACCGGCGCTGGCCGCTGACGCTGGCCTTCCCCGCCGCCGCCTTTGCCGGCGCCGCGCTGGCCATCGGCTTCAGCGCGCGCCGCCTGACCTTGCCGGCCTTCCTGTCCAGCGGGCTGGCGGTGAGCGGCATCATCCTGACGGCCGGCGCCGCGATGTTCCCCTTCGTCATGCCGTCGTCGCTGGCGCCCGGCAGCAGCCTGACCGCGTGGGACGCGGTGGCCAGCCACAAGAGCCTGGCGGTGATGTTCTGGGTGGTCGTCGTCATGCTGCCCATCGTAGTCGGCTACACTGGCTGGGTATATCGGGTGGTGCGCGGCAAGGTCACGGAAGAGCACATCCGTGAAAACCAACACACTGCATACTGAAAGGAATCGTCATGTGGTATTTCAGCTGGATCCTGGGCCTCGGCTTCGCGCTGGCGGCCGCCATCATCAACGTGCTGTGGCTGGAATCGAACTACGCCTTCGGCCAGCGCGACGAGGACACCACCCGCGCCAGCTTCGAAAACGCCCGCGCGACGGACCGCTCCGGCCAGCCATGAACGACTGGCTGCGACACGGCCCCGTCACCGACGGCATCGAGCTGGTCGAGGCATTCTTCCAGGGCGCGGCCTACGGGTCGCATCGCCATGACAGCTATGCCATCGGCCTGACCATGGCCGGCGTGCAATCGTTCCGCTACCGCTCCGCCATGCGCCACAGCCTGTCCGGGCAGGCGCTGGTGCTGCATCCGGACGAAGCCCACGACGGCCAGGCCGGCACCGAGGACGGCTTTCGCTACCGTATCGCCTACCTCGCGCCGGAGCTGCTGCAACAGGTGCTGGGCGGCGCGCCGCTGCCGTTCGTCGACGGCGGCGTGTCGTCCGACCGCCGGCTGGTGCGCGCGGCGGCCGGCCTGCTGGCCAATTTCGACGCGGCGCCCGGCTCGATGGAACTGGACGACGCGCTGGTCGACATCGCCACCGCGCTGCGCCAGGCGGCCGGCCAGCGCCAGCTGCCGGGTGGCGACTTCCGCGCCGCCCACATCGCCCGCGAATACATCAACGACGCGCTGCACACCAGGCTGACGCTGGACGACCTGGCCCGGGCCAGCGGCCGCGACCGCTGGAGCCTGGCGCGCGATTTCCGCACCTTTTTCGGCGTCAGCCCGCACCGCTACGTCACCATGCGCCGCGTCGCGCTGGCCAGGCAGTCCATGCTGCGCGGCCTGTCGCTGGCCGACGCCGCCGCCATCGCCGGCTTTGCCGATCAAAGCCATCTGACGCGGCACTTCGTCGCCGCCTACGGCATCCCGCCGGCGCGCTGGCTGCGGCTGCAAGGCGCACGCACAAACGTTCAAGACGCGCCGCGCACGGCGCTGTAGAGTCGGGGCTCCACCATCACCAGGAGCCACCATGACAACAAATTCTCCCGTTTCCCCCGCCGAATGCGCCGCCGCGTTGGCCGAACACTGGTCGCCGCGCGTGATTGCCGAACTGGACGACAACTATGTCAAGGTCGCCAAGGTGCACGGATCGCTGGCCTGGCACAGCCATGACAACGAGGACGAACTGTTCTTCATCCTGAAAGGCCGGCTGCGCATCGAGATGGAGCATGAGACGGTCGAGCTGTCCGAGGGCCAGGCCTATGTCGTGCCCAAGGGCGTGCGCCACAATCCGGTGGCGGAACAGGAATGCCTGATCATGCTGATCGAGAAGAAAGCCACGCTGCATACCGGCAGCGAAGTCACCGCGCGCACCAGGTCCATCGCAGAGCAGCTGAGGTAGCGCGACCGGGATCGGGATGTCACGGATGCAGCAAGGGATAGATCACCAGCCCGACAATGGCGGCCGCGCCGACGACCACCGGCTCCTGCAGCTTTTTAAACCGCCACAGCAGCAGCACCGTGACAGCCGCGATCACGACGGTGGGCAGGTCGATGATGGAGCGCCGCGCGATGACAATCACGGAACCCGTGATGGCGCCGATCGCCGCGGCGGTGATGCCGTCGACGAAGGCCAGCACGCCCGGCAACTTGCCGTACTTTTTGAAATACGGCGCAGAGACAACGGTGAACAGGTAGCACGGAATGAAGGTAGCCAGCGCGGCCACCGACGCCCCCTGCAAGCCGGCGATCAAATATCCGATAAAGGCCACCGTGATGACGACCGGCCCAGGCGTAATCATCGCCACCGCAACCGCATCCACAAATTGCTTGTCGCTCAGCCAGTGGTGCTCGGTGACCACACCGCCATAGAGGAATGGCACGATCGCCAGGCCCGAGCCGAACACGAAAGCACCTGCCTTGGCAAAGAAAATGCCAATTTGCGTCAGCACCGACAAGTCAACTCCGGCGGCCGCAGGCAACGCGGGCAACTGCGCCAGGCCAATCGCCGGCAAGCCGCCTTTGGCGATCCATTTGGGCGGCGCGCGCAGCAGCCAGACCAGGACGCCGGCGGCGATGAACAGCCAGGCCACCTCGGATTCGGTCACCACCGTGACGATCAGCAGCAGCAGGTAGATCGCCCACAACAGCTTGTCCTTGCCGATATTTTTGGTGGTCAGCTTGCGCGCGCTCATGGCGATAATGCCGATCACCGCCGCGCCCACGCCGTAGAACACGGCCTGCATCCAGGGCAGACCGCCATAGCGCACATAGGCCCAACCCAGAGCAACCACCATCATGAAGGACGGGATGACGAAGGCGATACCCGCCAGCGTCGCTCCCAACAGGCGGTAGTGCACATAGCCCATGTAGATGCCCAGTTGCGCCGCCAGCGGACCCGGCGCCAGCTGGGCCAGCGCAAGGCCTTCCTTGTAGTCCGCTTCGCTGATCCAGCCGCGCTGCTCTACCAGGTCGCGGTGCATATAACCCACCAGGGCGACCGGACCACCGAAGCCCAGACTCCCCAGGCGCAGCATGTACAGCACCATTTGCCACAGGGTGTAGCCGGGGCCGGCCGCCGTTGATTCTGTGCTGTTCAAGGCATACTCCTTATTTTGATTCCGCTGCGGCGGCAAAATGCGCGTGCATGGCATCGAGCACAACGCTCATCGTGTCCAGCAATTGATCGTCGTCGTGCGCGCTCGCGCGGGCGCCCGCGAGCATCGCTTCAAACCCTGCCGCCTCCGGCACGAAGCCGCCGCCGACATCGAGCGCGTGCACCATCGCGCCCAGCCGCATCAGGCCCTGGTCCTGCTCCAGCGCGAAGCTGGCCAGCAATACTTCGAAGGTGACGCGGTCGCCGATGTGCGTAAAGGCAGCCTGGTCGAAGTCGAAACCCAGCGTATCGGACGGGCAATCGCCTGGTGTTTCCAGCCAGAGGAACCGCGCCTGGCGGTCGATGAAGCGGCGTATCAGCCAGGCGCTGGCGACGCGGTCGACCCACAAGCGGCGCCGGGTGGCCCATGTCCGTCCCTGGTATTGCCCAGGATCGCGCCGCGCGATATCGGCAGCGACGGCATGCGGTTCTCCTGGCGACAGCAGCGATTCGGCGGTATTGATGAAATCCATCCAGGCTGCTTCAGCGGCGGCCCCGGCCCCGTTCGGGAAATAATCAATCGCGCAGGCGGCTTCGTACTCGCGGCGTATTTTACGGACCGTGCGGTTGATTTCTTGCGGCGACTGGCCGGCCAGCAAACGGTGCGACGCCGATAGCGCTTTTACAAATTCATTCCAGGCCGCGCTGCGGTCAAAAAGTGAGCGGAACGCTTCGCCTTCGCCGGGCGAGCGGGCTTGCACCGTCAGCAGCCAGGCACTGCCGCCCTCGCGGATGGTGTCGGCCGCGAGCTCGGCTAATTGATGTTGCTCCGCCTTGCGATCGGGCAGCAGGTAGGCGCCGTCGCGCAACGCGCCGCAGCCCAAGCTCTTTAGCGCGCGCCAGATCCGCATGCGGGCCGTGGCGCTGTCCGAGGGCAGGCTGACGATCAGTAGCAACCAGTTTGTATCGGTGGCGTTCATGACCCCAGAATATCATAAGTAGTGATCAATACAATATTTGTTATGATACCTACTTATTTTTTCACTGTAGCGCCGGCGCGGGTCTCGCAGGCTAAACTACCGGTATTTATGAGATCACTCGCCATGCATAAGGGTGTTGTTTACGCGTTGTTGGCGGCCGCCTTGTTTGGCGCCAGCACGCCTTTTGCCAAGTCAATGGTCGGCCATGTGGAGCCGGTCATGTTGGCTGGCGCCCTTTACCTTGGCAGCGGCCTGGGATTGTCCTTTTTCTACCTGCTGCGCTCCGTGACGCGGCGCGCGCAGGACGAAACAGCCGGGCTGACCGCGCGCGACCTGCCCTGGCTGGCAGGCGCGATCGCCGCCGGCGGCATAGGCGGGCCGGTGCTGTTAATGTTCGGGCTGACCGTGACGCCCGCTTCATCGGCCTCGCTCCTCCTCAACATGGAGGGCGTTCTGACCTCGATGCTGGCGTGGTTCGTATTCAAGGAGAACTTCGATCGGCGCATCTTCATCGGCATGCTGCTGATCGTGCTGGCCGGAGCCCTGCTGTCGTGGGAACAGGCTCCGACCCTTGGCGTGCCTTGGGGGCCGCTGGCCATCGTCGGCGCTTGCCTGTGCTGGGGCATAGACAACAATCTCACGCGCAAGGTGTCGGCCAGCGACGCGGTGCAGATCGCGGGTGTCAAAGGCCTGGTGGCCGGATCGGCCAACCTGGCGCTGGCCTTGCTGCTCGGGTTCCATCTCCCCCCGGTATCGACGGCGTTGATGGCGGGCGTGGTTGGCTTGAGCGGATATGGCTTGAGCCTGGTCATGTTTGTCTTGGCGTTGCGCCACCTCGGCACGGCACGCACGGGCGCGTATTTTTCCGCGGCGCCATTTGTCGGCGCGGCGGTTTCCATGGCGATGCTAGGTGATCAGCCCGGCCTGTTATTCTGGTTTGCCGCCGCGCTGATGGGCGCAGGCATCTGGCTGCACCTGACCGAAACGCACGAGCACGAACATGAGCATGAAGCGCTGGCGCACAGCCATAGCCACAGTCATGATGCGCACCACCAGCACACGCACGACTTCGAATGGGATGGCATTGATCCGCATGTGCACCCGCACCAGCATCAGCCGATGCGGCATACGCATAAACACTATCCCGACATCCACCATCGCCACGCGCACTAGCCCGGCTGAAAGCACCGAGGTGTGGTACATTCACGCCTCGAATCTTTCCAGCCGTGCCCGACATGTCCTCCCTGAAGTATCTTAGCGCCTACTCCGAGCAAACCCAGCAGCAAGTATCGCAACTCCTGGCCCAGAACCGCCTGGGCGAAGTGCTGCTCAAGCGCTACAGCAAGGCGCACGACGTCCGCACCGACAAGGCCCTGTACCAGTACGTGCAAGAATTGAAAAATGAGCATTTGCGCAATGCCGAACCGATCAACAAGGTCGAGTACGACAGCAAGATCCACGTGATCAACCATGCGCTGGGCCTGCACACATCGATCTCGCGCGTGCAGGGCGGCAAGCTGAAGGCCAAGCATGAAATCCGCGTGGCGACGATGTTCAAGGAAGTGCCGCAGGAATTCCTGACGATGATCGCCGTCCACGAACTGGCGCACGTGAAGGAGAAGCAGCACGACAAGGCGTTCTACAAGCTGTGCACTTACATGGAACCGAACTACCACCAGTACGAATTCGACCTGCGCCTGTACCTGACCCACCTCGACACCGGCGCGCCGCGCCTGTGGACCTGACAGCAAAGTCTTGCCGGGCGCCATTAGCGCATAGCTGAGGCCGAATGCTGTTATATTGAGCCTCTATCTCCTCCTTGCCACCGGCCTGTTCGTCATCCAGCGCTGTTCGGCGCCAATCTGCGAGCCTGCTCAGCAGTCATGTCTGCATCACCCATCACGCTGAGCTGCAGTTCCTTGGAAGGCGTCCATGCATACGACCGGATTTGGCAACGGCGGTTACGACCGTTTAGAGGCTGCGGCTGGCCACACCGAATACACACGGCAGGCCAGCCTGCTCAAGACCGGCGCCTTGCAGGATGCGATCTTCAATAGCGCCTATTTCTCCAGCATCGCCACCGACGAACGGGGCGTGATCCAGATTTTTAACGTCGGCGCCGAGCGCATGCTGGGCTATAAGGCACTGGACGTTTTGAACCGGATCACGCCGGCCGATATTTCCGATCCGCTGGAACTGATCGCGCGCGCCGCCGAACTGAGCGAGGAACTGGACACGCCGATCTCGCCAGGGTTCGATGCGCTGGTGTTCAAGGCTTCGCGCGGCATCGAGGACATCTACGAGCTGACGTACATCCGCCAGGATGGCAGCCGCTTCCCCGCCATTGTGTCGGTGACGGCGCTGCGCAACGCGGACGACGACATCATCGGCTACCTGCTGATCGGCACCGACAACACGACCCGCAAACGTTTCGAGCGTGCGCTGGAGGACAAGAACATCGAGCTGGAGCACGCCAGCCGCATGAAGTCCGAATTCCTGGCAACCATGTCGCACGAGCTGCGCACGCCCCTGAATGCCATCATCGGCTTTTCCGAAGCGCTCAAGGACGGTCTGATGGGGGAAACCTCGGCGCTCCAGCACGAATCCATCGATGATATTTTCACCAGCGGCCAGCACCTGCTGTCACTGATCAACGACATCCTCGACCTGTCCAAAGTCGAAGCCGGCATGATGGCGCTGGAACTCGAGGCGGTCGACTTGTCCAGCCTGCTGCAGAACAGCCTGACCATCGTGCGGGAAAAAGCGGCGGCCCAGCTGATCGGGCTTGAACTCGACATGGGCGAAGGCCTGGGCAGAGTGCAACTGGATGTACGCAAGACCAAGCAGATCGTCTACAACCTGCTGAGCAACGCGGTCAAGTTCAGCGCCAGCGGCGGACCGGTCCAGCTTCGTGCGCGCCGCGTGCAGCGGGGCGCGGTCGGCATACTGGAAGGCGATTGGCCTACGCACCGGTTTCCCCAGGCGGACAATGAATACAATGACTTCGTTGAAATCTGCGTCAGCGACCATGGCATCGGCATTTCGCAAGACAATATGGGACGGCTGTTCCAGGCCTTCAGCCAGATCGATAGCAGCCTGGCCCGCAAGTTCGAAGGCACCGGCCTAGGCCTGGCCATGGTCAAGCAGCTGGCCGAACTGCAAGGCGGCGCGGTGGCCGTGGCCAGCGCGGAGCGCAAGGGTTCGCGCTTCGCCGTCTGGCTGCCGTTGCGGGCGCCACCACACGCCGCCGCTCCGGCTTGACGCGGGAGACGCTCATGGCCAGGGTATTGGTGATAGAAGACAACGCGGCGAACATGAAACTGGCGTCGCTGCTGCTGCGCAATGCTCATCACAGCGTACTGTGCGCGGTGGACGCCGAAGCCGGACTGTTGGTCGCCCGCACCGAACTGCCGGACCTGATCCTGATGGATATCCAGCTGCCCGGTATGGACGGCCTGGCCGCCACCGCCATCCTCAAGCATGATCTGGTGACTGCCGGCATCCCCGTCATCGCGCTGACAGCCATGGCGATGAAGGAGGATCAGGAAAAAAGCCGCCAGGCCGGATGCGACGCCTATATCGCCAAGCCTCTGGGCTATCGCCAGCTCTACGCGATGATCGACGCCCTGCTGCCCGATGGAGGCGCACCGTGAGCCTTGCCGCCCCCACCATTCTTATCGTCGACGACGAAGCGCAGAACCGCCGCTTGCTTGCGGTACTGCTGCGCCCCGAGGGCTACCAGACCGAAAGTGTCGCCAGCGGCGAAGAGGCGCTCAGCGCGGTGGCCCACTCGGCCCCGGACCTGATCCTGCTCGACATTATGATGCCCGGCATCGACGGCTACCAGGTCGCCAGCATCCTGAAGGCCAACCCCGCCACCGCCAATATTCCCATCATCATGGTGACCGCGCATGGCGAGCGCGGTGCCCGCCTGGCGGGCTTGTCGGCGGGCGCGGAGGAATTCCTGACCAAGCCGGTCGACCGCACCGAATTGTGGCTGCGCGTACGCAACCTGTTGCGCCTGAAGGCTTTCGGCGATCTGCAGGAGCACAGTTTCGTGCTGGAGCAGCAGGTGGCGGCGCGCACGGCCGATCTGCAGCGCTTCCGCGCGGCGATGGACGCCACCGCCGACGCCATCATGCTGGTGAGCCGCGACACGATGCGCTTCATCGAGGTCAACGCCACCAGTTGCAGCATGCTTGGCTACACGCATGCCGAGATCCTGGCACTGGGACCGGTGGCGCTGGGCGCGGTCACGCGCGAGGCGCTGGAACAAGTTTACGATACGGTGATCGCCGGGCAGGTCAGCAAGACGCTGAGCGAAGCGGCATTGCATTGCAAGGACGGCTCGCTGATACAAGTCGAGGTGAGCCGCCAGGCCATGCCATCCGGCAGCGACTGGATCATCGTCAGCGTGGTGCGCGACATCACCGAACGAAAGCAGGCGCAGCAACGGCTGCAGCACCAGGCCAGCCACGACGCGCTGACCGGCCTGCCCAACCGCAGTTTTTTCTACGAGACGCTGCGCAAGACGGTCGTGCTGGCCAGTCAGCAAGACTGGAAGGTGGCGGTGATGTTCATCGACCTCGATCACTTCAAGAATGTCAACGACACCTTGGGCCATGCCATCGGCGACGAGCTGCTGATCCAGTTCAGCAATCGCTTGATGACCTGCGTGCGCATGCGCGACACCATCGGCAGGCTGGGCGGCGACGAGTTCGGGGTGATCCTGGTGATGGAGCAAGGCCACCAGGGAGCGGCGCTGGTCGCCGCCAAGATCCGCGACGCGCTGCACGCGCCGTTCGACTTGCAGGGCTACGAAGTGATCATGACCGCCAGCATAGGCATCACGATCCATCCCGACGACGGCAGTGACACGGACGCCCTGATCAAGTACGCCGACACCGCCATGTATCAGGCCAAGCACGCCGGCCGCAACACTTACCGTTTCTTCACTGCGCAGATGAATATCGATGTGCTGCAGCGCCAGGACCTGGAAGGCGCGCTGCGCAAGGCCATCGAGCGTGAGGAATTCGAGCTGCACTATCAGCCCAAGGTATCGCTGAGCACCGGCGCGGTAGTCGGCCTGGAAGCGCTGCTGCGCTGGGCCCGTCCCGGCCACGGGCTGGTGCTGCCGGCGCTGTTCATCCCGGTGCTGGAAGAGAGCGGCATGATCGTCCGCGTCGGCAGCTGGGTCATCGCGGCCGCCTGCCGCCAGATCAGGGAATGGCAACTGGGCGAGGTGGGCCCGGTTCAGGTCTCGGTCAACGTTGCCGGCCGCCAGTTCATCGAAGGCGACCTGGAGGCCGACGTCGTGCGCGCGCTGGCCGACAACAATCTTCCCGCCGGGCTGCTGGAACTGGAGCTGACGGAAACGTCGCTCATGATGAACACCGAGCGCACCATACGCTGCCTGCACAACCTGCGCGAACGGGGCGTGAAGGTGTCCATCGACGATTTCGGCACCGGTTATTCCAGCCTGGCCTACCTGCGCCGCTTCCCGATCGACAAGCTGAAGATCGACATCGCCTTCATCCGCGACGTGACCAGCAATCCGGACGACGCAGCCATCGTGCAAGCCATCATCACCATGGCGCACAACCTGAACCTGGTGGTGATCGCCGAGGGTGTCGAGACGCCTGCCCAGCAAAGCTATCTGCTGCGCCACCATTGCGACCAGATCCAGGGCTACCTGGTCAGCCGCCCCCTGCCTGCCGCGCTGACGGCCCAGCTGATGCTGTCGCACAAGACGCTGGAGCGGCCGACGACAGCGGACATGACGCGGCAAACCTTGCTGATCGTGGACGACGACCCCTTCATGCGGGAACTGCTGGCAACCGAACTAGGCGGCGAGCAATACCGCGTGCTGCTGGCGCAATCGGCAGCCCAAGCGTTCGAGACGCTGGCCCAGAACGACATCCAGGTCATCCTGTGCGACCAGAGCATGCCCGAAATGGAGGGCACGGTGTTCCTGGACAGGGTCAAAGCCATGTATCCGGACACCTTCAGAATTGTGTTATCGGGCGAGACCAACCTGGAAGACATGATGGCCGCCGTCAACAGGGGGACCATCGATCGTTTCTATACCAAGCCGTGGGACCACGCGGCGCTGCTGGGCAGCATACGCCAGGCCTTCCTGCACCCGCGCCTGGCTTCCGCCGCATCAAGCCTGGCCGCGGCGGAATCGCCGGCCTAGGCCTTGAGCAGCTGCAGCAGCGCTTGCGGATCGGCCGCGGACATCATCAGCGCCGCGTGCTGCGGGCGGATGAAGCCCTGCTCGCTCGCATGCCGGATGAAGCCGATCAGGCCGTCGTAGAAGCCGTCGACGTTCAGCAGGCCGACCGGCTTGCTGTGGATGCCCAGCTGCGACCAGGTCAGCATTTCAAACAATTCTTCCAGCGTGCCCATGCCGCCCGGCATGGCGATGAAGCCGTCGGCCAGGCTGGCCATCATGGCTTTGCGTTCGTGCATGTCCTTGACGATGAACTGGCGCGTCAGGCCGGTGTGGCCCACTTCGCGTTCGACCAGCGCGGTCGGAATCACGCCCGTCACCTCGCCGCCCACCCGCAGCACTTCGTCGGCGATGATGCCCATCAGTCCGACATTGCCGCCGCCGTAGACCAGCGCCAGGTTGTTGTCCACCATCGCGCGGCCCAGGGCGCGCGCCGCCTCCGCATAACGGGGCGTCACACCGGCGTTGGCGCCGCAATACACACAAATCGTCTTCGTCACTGCTGTTTTTCCTCTTCCAGTCCTCGTTTGGCGGCATCCGCGTCCAGCCGCTCCATGGCGTCGTGGACGCTGCAATGCGCCGCTTCTTCATACAGGCGCAGCGCGTCGGCCTGCTTGCGCTTGCCCTCCAGCATCACCAGCGCGCGCGCGTAGCGCATGCGGGCGATGGCCGATTGCGGCGTCAGCGCCAGCGCGGCCTCGAACTGCTTGTAGCATTCTTCCCTTTTCACGCCGTAGGTCAGGCCGCCTATCATGGCGCCGACCTTGTCGAGGATCTCGGCGTGGTACACGCCCAGCGCGATGTGCGCGTCGGAGCGCTGCGGCGACAGGCTGATCGCCGACTCCAGGCTGTTGCGCACCTTGGCGCCCAGGCCCTGGGCCAGCGCCTTGACCACCGAGATGCCGGTCGAATACTGGCCCAGCGCGTAGGCGTGCCAGTAGTAGCCGGACGAATTATCGGGCTGCTCCCGCTGCTGCCGCTCGCAGCGCTCGGCCACGCACTCGAAGGTGGCGAGCTTTTTTTGCGGGCTGCTCTCCAGGTAGTGCGCGTAAATGCAGATGGCCTTGTGCGCCACCGAGTAGCCGTTCACGCCGACGTCGAGCCCCAGCCGCGCGGCGCGTTCGAACTCGCCGGCGTGGAAACAGATCCAGGCCTGCACCAGCGCCGGATTGCTCGGGAACGGTTCCTGGTCGCCGCCATGCAACAGCGGCCAGGCCGCTTCCAGCGTGGCCGGCGTGTACTGGTATGCGGGATCGGGATAAGGAAAGGGGTTCCACGCCATAACAGACTCCGTGAGCTTACTTCAGCTTCTTCAGATATTCTTCGGACAGTTTCTGGAACAGCAAACTGGTTTCGTTGCGCAGATACGGGCCGATCTGCGACAGCACCTGGTAGCAGCCGCGCGCCAGCGCGTCGGCCATCGATTGCTGCTCGCTGTATTTGCGCGGGTTGCGCACGTATTCGTAGGACAGCCAGTAGGTCGCCACCACCACCATATTGGTGGCCATGGCGTCGATGGCGGTGTCCGAGGCTTCCAGGGACTTTTCGCTGCGCAAGTCTTCGCACAGCTGCTTGGCCACCTTGATCTTGTGCGCCAGGATTTGCTTGAAGTGCAGCTCGAGCTTGCGGTTGCGCGACAGCAGGTCGTTGAGGTCGCGGTAGAAGAAGCGGTAGCGCCAGATCAGTTCGAACATCAGGTGCAGGTACAGCCAGACGTCCTCGATGTTCGAGCGGCGGCCGTTGGGCACGGTCAGGATGCGTTCGATCTCGGCTTCGAACTGGACGAAGATCGAGTTGACGATGTCGTCCTTGTTGCGGAAGTGGTAGTACAGATTCCCCGGCGAGATATTCATCTCTTCGGCGATCACCGTGGTGGTGATATTCGGTTCGCCGAATTCATTAAACAAGCGCAATGACAATTCAAGTATGCGTTCGCGGGTACGGCGGGGTGCTTTTTGTAGCATAGCAATGAGACCTCTGTTTATTCTCCTGCAAGCATAACACCGATGCCC
The DNA here is from genome assembly GCF_047304105.1 of Duganella sp. Dugasp56. Taxonomy (NCBI): domain Bacteria; kingdom Pseudomonadati; phylum Pseudomonadota; class Betaproteobacteria; order Burkholderiales; family Oxalobacteraceae; genus Duganella; species Duganella sp. Dugasp56. Next base: position 41,118 of record NZ_JBGLYQ010000024.1, on the reverse strand, counting down.
CATTCTTAGAAACATCTACACGCCGCTTTGCGTGCACATGCGTGCCTGATGGCGAAAGATACGCCAAAATATCGCTAACGTCGGCTATTTTGCGGCTGTTTTGGCCTTGGCGCGCGTCGTCGGCTTGGCGGCGGGCTTTTTGGCGGCCTTGGCGGCAGGCTTGGTTGCAGGCTTCGCTGCCGGCTTGGCGGCGGCCTTCTTCGGCGCCGGCTTGGGGGTGAGCGCCGCCACCTGCTTCGTCAACTCGTCGATGCGCAGGCTCAGCGCCTCGACTTCCTTGGCGGTCGGCACGCCGATCGAGCTCAGCGCCCGCAACACGCGCTCCTCGAACAACTGCATGGAGAAGAACTTGCCCTCTTCCTCCTGCGCCTTGGCGAAGGCGCTGAGGCCGGCCTGCCAGATTTCCTGCGACGACATGCGTACAACTTCAGTCGTCTGCTGGTCGTCGTTCTTCTTCAACTTCTTAGCCATTTGAACATCCCGTGGTTTTGCATTGCCGTCATTTTATTGTAGATAGCAAAACTAGAACAGGGTTTCTAATGCGGCCGCTCGCGCTCGATTTTGATGACACGATGCGGATGTAGGATTTTTCAAGGTGATGGCTGAGCGCCCGGCACACCCATGTATTTATCCAGAAACTCCAGCAAGGTATTGTAATAAGTGATCTCGTTGCGGACGTAATAGAGGCCATGGCCTTCCTCTTCAAAGGTCAGCCACTGCACGTTCTTCTGTTGCGCCTCCAGGGCCTTTTTCATCTTTATGCCGTGTGCGATGGGCACGCGAACATCGTCCTCACCGTGCATCAACAGGACCGGCGCCTTGATGCGGCCGGCATGCTTGAGCGGAGAAACCTGGTCGAACTGCTCCTTGTTCAATCGGGCGTCACCGATATGGGTCAGCATCAACTCGCGGGTCACCTTATTGCCCGTGCGATCAGAGCTATCGTGAAACATATACTCGATATCGGAGACGCCGGCAAAGCTGACGCCGCATCGATACAGATCCGGCGTCTTGATCAGCCCCCAGAGCGCCGCGTAGCCGCCGTAGCTGGCGCCCGCAATGCAAATGCGCTTCGGGTCTGCGATACCCTGCTTGATCAGGTATTCAACGCCAGCCGTAATGTCATCCTGCATGGCCAAGCCCCATTGCCCAAATCCCGCTTCCTGAAAGCGCCGTCCGAAGCCGGCAGATCCGCGAAACTGCGGCTGGAACACGGCATAGCCGTGAGCGGCAAGAATTTGCACCTCAGCGTTCCATCCCCAATAATCGCGCGCCATCGGGCCGCCATGGATCAGTACCACCAACGGCGTCCTGCCTGGCTTGCCAGCAGGACGCGTCAAGAAGGCGGGAATTTTGAGTCCATCGGCAGCGTCATATGTGAGCGTTTCCATCGGACGCATGTCGGCATCGGCCAGCTTCGGCCTGGTGGCGGTCACCAAGCGCATCTGTCCAGTGCTCATATCCGCCAGATACCACAAGCCCGGATCAATATCGCTGCTGGAATGCACCAGCACCATGCCCTTGGGATTGCCCGTGATCTCGTTAAAGCGCAGCGGCAGAGCTTGATCGATGGCTTGCTGAACCGCGTGCCAGGCAGAATTGAACCAGACTTGCTGCGGCTTCAGGCCTCGAGTCGACACCTGGTCGAACGAAGTCTGATCGATTCCATTGACCTCGAGGATGTCCTGCGTGGGATGGCCCGCCATCATCTCGCCGATCACGTGGTGTTTGGTGTCGTAGGAGAAAATGGCGTAGGTATCGCGCCCCGAGCGGGACGAAATAACCAGCGTGTCAGGCGCATCCGGGACAAACAGCGGCACCCAGTAATCTTCGCTGATGGCAAACTCGGCCAGTTTTTCCCACTCAGCAGCGGCGGAACGTTTATACCAGTTGGAGACCTTGGACACATCGTTCCAGAAGGCCGAGTTAACCAGCGTTACAGCGCGCAATTCTCCCTGCTTATCGAACGCCCACTTGATCGCTTTGCCACGAGGATAGCTGAATTTCTTCATGGCGCCGGTTCGGGCGTTGACCAGTCCGATGTCGCCATCCTCCCTATCGGTGTACACCAGCAGGTTGGGCGAATGCGGACTACCGAGCTCGGCCTTGCCGATCACTGCCTGGCCAATATCAGCCACCTTCTTCCCGTCCAGCAGGACCGACTCTGCTTCGATACCGTAATCCACCGCGAGCAGATCGTTGTCCACCCATGTAACTGCGATCGGTGTCTTGTGGAAACTCCAATATCCCTCGGTAACGCGACGCCCTTCAAACACCAGGCGCGGAGTCAATGTTTCCGTATCGTAGAGCAGTAGTCCCGTGTTGGTGCCGTTATTGCCGATGGCGACGATGTGCTTTCCGTCCGGCGATAAACTGAGTGAGTACGTGCTGAGGGGATTGACCGCTTGGTCGATAGTAAGGGGCGCAGCCAATGCGCCGTGCATCAACGCCGCGATGGCGCATATCAGAACCGAAAATCCGCGCATGCGCTTTCTAGACTATATTATCAATCAGACACTATAGCAGAAAATCAGCAGGGCAATTGACTTTTTCCCAAGGCAACCATCGAACGATGCGCCCATTGCCGATCTTCGTGCTGCTTGTTTTCGCTCGTCAGAATTCGCGCGACGCCAGCGCGTCGAACTGCTCCCGGCTGGGGAAGTTCTTCAGGCGGTAGCGGGCCGGGTAGCCCTCCTCGCTGTGCGCCAGCTCATGAATGCTGGCGCGCAGATCGTCCCAGGCCACCAGCTTGGGACTGCCCTCGCCCGTCTCGCTGTCATCGTCCGGCCGCACCAGCGCCACCAGGTCGACCTGCGGCAGCAGCGTGTCGACGCCCTCGGTCCAGACGCCGTAGCTGATCAGGCGTCCGGTATCGGTTTTCTGCACCAGCTGGCAGGTGGCGACAAAGACGTCGATGGCGTCGCGCTCGTAGGCCTTGTCCAGCAACTGCTTTTGCGAGGCGTAGTCGTCGGCCAGGTAGATTTTCTTCAGTTGCTCCAGTTGCCCCCGCACCTCAGCGTCCGCCGGCAGGTATTCCACCGCCTTGCCCTGCTCGAAGCGGTACATCAGCGCGGAAATGACGCGGCCCTCATCGCTGGCGTAGCCGCGCGACAGCGCCAGCATGGCCAGCAGCGCCGCGCTGTTGTTGGACGACGCCACCAGCAGGCGGCTACGCGTCGGCATCATGACGATGGGGTCGCCGCCGACTTCCAGCCGGAAAAACATGTCGGCCAGCAGGATGCGCGACGCCTCGTACGAATCGTCCCACGCCGCCACCAGCACGCCGGGCGCGGCCGGCACGAAGTTGGCCACCGTCATGTCGCGCAGATTGTCCAGCGCGGCGGCCAGCGCCACGTCGAACGACACGCCCCAGTCCACCAGCGCCGACGCCGACAGCGTCTGGATCGAATGCGCGCTGTCGTAGGCGAGCATCAGCACGCTGTCCGCGCTGAACGGAGCCGCGCCATCCATGAACGACTGCGCCCCGCCCTGGCCCACCTGTGTCAGCCGCATGTATTCGATCATGGCGCGCCCGCGCAGCACCGGCCGCAGGCCGTCGCGCGCTTCGGCGAAGGTGGCCGGCAATTCCGGCGCCTGCATGCTGCGGATGTAGTGGGCCAGCACGTCGGGCCGGCGCTTGCGGTCGGCGGCGCAATAGTCGCGGTAGGCGTTGTGCAGATTGAAGATCTCGGCGCTGCCGCTGCCGCCGACCAGCCGGAATTCGTCGGCGTCAAAGCTGAGCGGTCCCGCGCGGCCGCTGTCGGCAAAGGCCTGCATGGCCAGTCGGGCAAACTTCTCTGGGGAGGGGGTCGATTTGAAAAAGTCGAAAATGCCCAAACTTACTCCTTGATGTCCGCGGTGACGGCCAGCGGCGGATGCACGACGGCCGCGCCGCCATGCACCTGGGCATGCAGGCGGAAGCCTTCGCGGATGTTCTCGCGCAGCACGGCGCCCTTCCACGGCTTGGTGTAGAAGCGGTCGATGGCGCCGTGGTTGATGGCCGCCATGATCGGCGTCAGGTCGGCATAGGCCGACAGCATGATGCGGAAGGTGTCCGGCGCCAGGTTCTTGACCCGCTCCATGAACTCGGTGCCGCTCATCAGGGGCATGCACTGGTCGCACAGGATCACCTGCACCCGGTGCTGGGCCAGGATGTCGAAGCCTTCGGCCGCCGTCTGCGCGGTCAGGATGCGGTAGCCGTCCTGCGACAGGAAATCGGTCAGCACGTCGAGCATGAAGGCGTCGTCGTCGACGATCAGCAGGGTTTGCTGGTCGACGATGTTGTCGTCGGCCGGGGCCTGCAGGTAGTGGCCCGAGCGCAGCATCGCCTCGAACTCGTCCTCCGGCAGCGGCCGGCTGAAGTAATAGCCCTGCATCTCGTCGCAGCCATGGCGGCGCAGGTAGGCCAGTTGCGGCTCCTTCTCGACGCCCTCGGCGATCACTTCCAGCTTCATGCTGTGCGCCATGTTGATGATGGCCAGCACGATGGCGGCGTCGTCCGGATTGCTGGTCACTTCGCGCACGAAGGCGATGTCGATCTTCAGCTTGTCGATCGGGAAGCGCTTCAGGTAGGCCAGCGACGAATAGCCGGTGCCGAAGTCGTCGATCGAGATCTGGATGCCCAGCGCCTTCAGGTTCTGCAGCACGGTGATGGTTTCTTCGGCGTTCGACATCAGCGAGCTCTCGGTCAGCTCCAGCTCGAGCAGGTCGGGCGCGATGCCGTGCTCCTTGATCGCCTTCAGCACCTCCTCCTCCAGCCCGCCGACAAAGAACTGGATGCCGGACACGTTGACCGACAGGTGCACGGCGCCGGCGTTGGACTTGCCCCACTGCGCGATCTTGCGGCAGGCCTCGTTGAGCACCCAGGTGCCGACCCGCACGATCAGCCCGGTCTCTTCAAGAATCGGAATGAACAGCGCCGGCGACACCATGCCGTGGCCCGGCCGCTTCCAGCGTATCAGCGCCTCGGCGCCGCTGACGCGGCCGCTGGCGATGTGCACCTTGGGCTGGAAGTGCAGCACGAATTCCTCGTTGTCGATGGCGCGCCGCAGCGCGTTCTCCAGGTCCAGCCGCGCCAGCGACTGCGCGTTCATCTCGGCGGTGAAGAAGCGGAAGGCGTCGCGCCCCGCCTCCTTGGCGCGGTACATCGCGGTGTCGGCGTACTGGATCAGCGTGTCGGGATCGGTGCCGTCGTCCGGGTAGACGGCGATGCCGATGCTGGCCGTCACCGTCGCCTCGTGGCCTTTCAGGTCGAACGGCCGGCGCAGCGCCTCGCGGATCTTGTCGACCACGGCGATGGCGTTCTGCGCGCCCTCGGGCAGCATCAGGATGGCGGCGAACTCGTCGCCGCCGAAGCGGCCGATGGTGTCGCGCACCCGCAGGCAGTCGACCAGCCGGCTCGAGAACTGGCGCAGCAGCTCGTCGCCGATGGTGTGGCCCAGCGTGTCGTTGACGTTCTTGAAGCGGTCGACGTCGAGGAACAGCACCGCCAGCGACCAACGGTGCTCGGCGGCCTGGCGCAGCGAATGGGTCAGCGAATCGTAGAACTGGCTGCGGTTGGGCAGGCCGGTCAGCGTGTCGAAGTGCGCCAGCTTGAGCAGGCGCTGCTCGGCCTCCTTGCGCTCGGTGATGTCGCGCGCCACCGCCACCAGGATCCAGCTCGGGCCGGAGCGCAAGGTGCGGCGCTGCACTTCCACCGCCAGCGGCGAGCCGTCCTTGCGGTGCACCAGCAGCTCGGTCATGGCGCCACTCTGGTCGCCCGACAGCAGCTTGTCGTACAGCTCCTCCAGCTTGCTCAGATCGCTTTCGACGGACTTGTTCGGGCCGACCTTGAGGAAGTCCTCGCGCTCGTAGCCCAGCATGCGGCAGGCGGTGACGTTGACGTCGACAAAGCACATGCCGGCGCGGTCGACCAGGAAGATGGCGTCGGCGGTGGCGTCCATCGCCAGGCGGAAGCGGCGCAGGTCCTCGTCGAGCCGGATGCGGGCGTTCATGTCCAGGGTCAGCTGCGCGTGGTGGCGCTTGATTTCCTCGTACAGCAGCAGGTTTTCGTAGGCCACCGAGATCTGCGCGGCCACGGTGGCGGCGACGCGCTCGTCGACCTCGGAGAAGCCGTCGGCACCAAGCTTGTCGACCAGGTAGAGCCAGCCGTGGGTGCGCTCGCGCGAGGCGATCGGCACGCCGAGGAAGGAGTGCACGGGCGGATGGCCGGCAGGCAGGCCGATGCTGGCGGGGTCGCCGTCGAGATCGTTGATGCGGCAGGCTTGCCGCTGTTCCAGCAAGCCGCGCAGCACGCCGGCGCGCGGCGCCTGGATGATCTGCCGGGCCGGCATGCCGGCGCCGCAGCTGGCGAAATAACTGAGCTCGGTCGCGCCGCTTTCCAGCACGCCGATGCAGGCGTATTTGGAGACGCAGATGTTCTGCGCCACGCGGCAGCCGATGTCGACCAGCGCGCCCGGGTCGCGCTCGGCGCCCAGCTCGATGCCCAGCTCGATCAGCGCGGTCAGGCGCAGGCTCACCGCCTGCAGGCTGGAGAGCGAGCTGGTCAGGCGCTGCGTCATCAGCGTCAGGTTTTCCGGCCGGTCCGCATCGGGGCCGCGGGCCAGCTGCGTGATCAGCTGGCTGCTCGATTCCAGCTCGCCCAGGTAGCCGGCCACCTGGTCGTCGATGTTGTGGAAGCGCCCCTCCTGCGGCGGCTCCGGCGAGAACGCCGGCAGCGTTTCTTCCTCGCTGGCCACGGCCAGCCCCAGCGCCTCGTTGACGGTGGCCAGTATCACTTCCGGATCGGACGGCTTGGGCAGCACCCAGCGCACGCCGCAGGATTGCGCCACCGCCATCGCCTCGCGCTCGCGGTAGGTGGCGGTGTAGAAGATCACCGGCACGTCGGCCGTGTCCGGATTGCCGTGCATGCGGGTGACGAACTCGTAGCCGTCCATGTTCGGCATCAGGATGTCGGAGATCACCAGGTCCGGCCGTTCTGCCAGCACCATCGCCAGGCCCTCGGCGCCGTTGGACGCCTCCAGCAGCCGGTGGCCGCCGTAGCCGAGCAAGGTCATCAGGAACTCGCGGTTGAGCACATGGTCGTCCACGATCAGGATGGTGGCGATGTCGTTTTTAGCCGGGGTCGACACCGCCCCGGTCAAAAAAGACTCGATCTGCGTGACGAAGGTGTCCGGTTCGACCGGCTTGCCGATGTAGCCGTCGAAGCCGGCCGCCAGCAGTTTTTCGCGGTCGCCCAGCATCGCCAGCGCGGTCACCGCCAGGGTCGGAATGTGGCGCACGGTCGGGTCCGCCTTGAGCGCGGCCACCACGCCGTAGCCGTCCAGCTTGGGCAGGTGCACGTCGCAGATGATCAGGTCGGGCACCTCGCGCAGCGCGGCCGCCACGCCGGCCTCGCCGTCGGCGGCCGACAGCGGGGTGTAGCCGAACGCGCGCAACAGATACACCATCAACTCCATGTTGGTGGCATTGTCTTCTATGATCAGGATGCGTGCAGACACGTTAAGGCTCCCTCTTTCGACATCCAGCGACTTGGCGTGGATCAAGTCATCATACTAACTCGTAAATCCGTTCTGCGCGTGTGCGCCTCACCACTTACCAAGATGCATATGAGTAACCATACAGCAACAATCAACGGGAAAAATCACACAAAATCACACCTGCGCCACCGATTCGATTTCGGCCAGCGCGCAGCGCATGATGTCGGGATGGCGGCCCAGCGCGACATGGCCTATGGCGCCGAACACCAGGTTGCGCGCGCCGGGCAAATCGCTGGAATCCTGGGGCGCGACAATGTTGTCATGGACAGAATAAATTGAGCTGAACATGCTACGTTGCAAATTTGCCTCAGATGCGGCCAGGCCGTCCAGCCACGCGCTGTTGACGCGCATTTGCAGCGCGTTGCTGCCGGGTCCGAAATGCGCCAGCGCGGTGCCGTGGTGCGGCGTGCCCAGCGTGATGACGCGGGCGATGCGCTGGTGGCCGTAGCGGCGCAGGTAGGCGCGCGCCACCAGCCCGCCCATGCTGTGGCCGACGATGATGACTTGCGCGCTGCCAGTCGCTTCGCACAACTGTTCGACGGCCCGCTGCACCTGCGGCGCGTAGTCGTCGATGGAAGCGCCCAGCGGCTCCAGGTCGATGCCGTAGTGGCTGATGCGCGCGCGCGTCAGCAAGGCGCTCATCGGCGTCCAGTAGCCGCTGTTGCATGCGTAGCCATGGATCAGCAGCACCGGCAGCCCGCGCGCCTGCGGCTGCAGCCGCAGGCCCAGCGGCTTGAGCATGTAGTAGGACGAGGTCAGCATCGAGGCACTGAATTCATGCAGGAACAAGGCGGCGGCGCGGAGCGGATTGAGCGCGTGGTCGGGCGGCGTGGCGCTGCCCGCGCGCGAGCTCATCAGGAAGTTGTTGGCCGAGATCAGCAGCCGCACCAGCAGCACGATGGCGATGCCGATGCCGGCATAGGCCAGCGCCGTCAACGGCGGGTTCAGCGGCGCCTCCCAGGCCGGCCGCCACACGTGGTGCAGCCCGGCCGCCAGCGCCAGCACGGCGCCGGCTTGCAGCGCAAGCAACAGGATAATCAGACGTTTGATCATGCCGCCATCATACCGCGCCTGTCGCGGTTTCAGGCCTTGACCGGCCGCGCCGCCGGCTTGCCGGTCAGCTGCTGCGCCAGTCCGCTGACCAGCCGCGCCACGATGCCGTAGATCGACAGCTGCGGATTGGCGCCGATCGAGGTCGGGAACAGCGAACCGTCGTGCACCGACAGGTTGCCCAGTCCATGATAGCGGCCGTCGGCGCCGGTCACGCCCAGCCGCTGGTCGTCGGACATGGCGCAGCCGCCCATCACGTGCGCCGACACCACGCGCGTGGCGAGCAGCTTGAAAGGCAGCGCGTTGATGCCGGCCCTGGCCTGCGCCCAGCTGGTGTACTTGAGCGCAGCCTCGTGCACCGGGGCGACATCCTTGGCGCCGGCGGCGAACTGGATCTCGGCCATCGTCAGCAGCGCGCGGCGCGCGCCGTCCCAGACGAAGTCGGTGATCGGGTAATCGAGCACCGGCGCGCCGTTGCCGGCCAGCGCCACGCTGCCGCCGGGCGCGTCGGCGTGGAAACCGTCGCGCAGCAGCGCCAGGATCACCTGCTTGTGCGGGAACTGCGCCATGTCGCCGGCGTGCTGGGCGCCGAAGCCGGCGGTGGTGGTGGCCAGCAGCAGCGGATGCAGCGGCGGCACTTCCAGCTTGTAGCCCATCGGGCCGTCGATCGGATCGGCATGCAGGAAGTGGTCCGAATACACCGTTTGCGGCGCGCCGGCGTAGCCGTCCACGCGCTGCTCGAAGGTGCCGGCCGAGATCACCACCGGATGCAGGAAGGTGCGCTTGCCCAGCAGGCCGTGCGGATCGGGCGCGCCGGAGCGCATCAGCAGCGCCGGCGAATTGATGGCGCCGCCGGCGACGACGAAGTGTCTGGCGCGCAGCGTGACGCGGCGGCCGGTGGTCGCCAGGCCGGCCGCGTCCAGCGCCACGCAATCGAGCTGGACCACCTTGTCGCCCTTGAGGACGAAGCGTTCGGCGCGCGCGCGCGTCAGCAAGGTGGCGCCGTTTTGCAGCGCCGACGGGATCGTCGTGACCAGCATCGACTGCTTGGCGTTGGTCGGACAACCCATGCCGCAATAGCCCAGGTTCCAGCAGCCGTTGACGTTGCGCCGTATCAGCGCGGTCGGAATGCCCAGCTTGGCCGCGCCGCGCCGCAGGATGTCGTTGTTCTCGTTGGGCGGCGCCGACCAGTCGGAAATATTCAGGCGCTGCTCCATCATGCCAAACCACGGCGCCAGCGATGCCGGCGCATAGTCCTTTAAACCATACTGTTTAGTCCAATACGCCAGCGTGATGTCCGGCGTGCGGAAGCTGCTGGTCCAGTTGACGGTGGTGCTGCCGCCGACGGTGCGGCCCTGCAGGATGTTGATGCCCTTGTCGCGCGTCTTGCGCGCGGCCGACTCCTGGTACATCTGCGGATAGGCCTCGGCCTCGCGCATGTTGAAGTCCGTGGACGTGCGCAGCGCGCCCTCCTCGACGATCAGCACGCGCAGGCCGGACAGCGCCAGGATCTCGGCGGTGACGCCGCCGCCGGCGCCGCTGCCGACGATGACCACGTCCGCCTCCAGCGTGCTGTCGGCGTCGAGCCGCGAGCAGTCGGTGACGCGCCAGCCGGCGGCCAGCCCGGCCTGGATCGGATCGGGTATCACGCCCTTGGGCGCGGCGATGGGGATATTCGCGGTAATCATTTCAGCAGCTCCTTCAGCGGACCGGGATAGCCGATCGATTCCCACGTCGACGGATCGGCGTACCAGGGGCCGAGGATCAAATCATGCAGCGCCATGTAGCCAGTCTGCAGCAGGCCGAGGCGGTGCGTGCGCCAGCTTTGCAGGAAGGCCGCCACCTGCTGCGGATCGGCCTGCTCCCAGCTGCCGGACACGCCGGCCAGCCAGCGCCGCGCGGGCGCCAGCGCCAGCAGGCCGAACAGGTCCCGCACTTCCTTTTGCGTGGCCAGCGGCAGGCCGAGGATGGCGGCCTGGGTGCGCGCCGTGGCGGCCGTGACGGCGGCGGCGCGCGCGGCCGGCTCGGACGGCAGCACGCCGGCCAGCATCGCCGGGATGATCGCGGCCAGCACGGCTTGTGCTTCGCCGTCCAGTTTGAAGGGGGTGTCGCTGGCAGGCGGATTCGCCATGCGATAGATGGCGCCGCCGGCAGCGAGGGTAATCGCGCCGGCCACGCCGATCTTCAGGAAAGATCTGCGGGTGGTCATGTCTCCGTCCGTCTGTATTTTTTTAATCCAGCTAGTGTACGTGAACGGATGGAGAACCTAGACGGCAAAAAATAGAGGGCGGCGTCTAGTAACGTTTAATGGCGCAGGCCTTAATTCCTGGGCTTGCCGGTCATATGGCGGGCGATGCCGCGCAGGATGTTGACTTCTTCCTTCTCCAGCTGGGCGCGGGCGAACATGCGCTTGAGGCGCGGCATCAGCTTGCGCGGATTGGCGGCGTCGAGGAAGCCGATATCCACCAGCGCCTGCTCCAGGTGCTGGTACATGCCCTCGATCTGTTCCACGCTGGCCGCCTCGCCCTGGAAGCCGATCTCGTTGGCGTCGCCGGCCGGCTGGCGCGCGCTCGGGGCGCCGTCCAGCGCCGCCATGCGGCATTCGTAGGCCAGCACCTGCGCCGCCTGCGACAGGTTCAGCGACGAATAGTCCGGATTGGCTGGAATATTGATCAGCACATTACACTTCTCGACCAGCTCGTTCGGCAGCCCGAACCGCTCATTGCCGAAGATGAGCGCCGCGCGCAGCTCGGGCTGGGCCGCCAGCTGCTCCGCCATCTGGCGCGGCGTCAGCACCGGCGGCGAATATTCGCGCAGCCGGGCCGAGACGGCGGCGGCGAAGTTGATGCCGTCGAGCGCCTCGGCCATGCTGCCGACCACCCGCGCGCCTTCGAGGATATCCTGGGCGCCACTGGCGAAAGCGACCGCCTCGGCGTCCTGCAAGGCGTTGTCGAACCGCGGCGTCACCAGCACCAGGTCGCTGAAACCCATGGTTTTCATGGCCCGCGCCACGGCCCCGATATTGCCCGCGCGGCTGGTCTCGACCAGAATAAATCGCAGCTGTTTGAAAAGATTGGTGTTGATTTGAGGCAGGTTCATTTAAAATAGCGCTATTGCGCGGTATCGATACACAAATTCCCCGGGATTTTACCCTGTCGTCGCCGCTCCGCTCTTTAATTCACTCTTGTACCCTAATGTGCTGCCGGGCAGGCTCAGGCCCCCGGTGGGCGTTAGCGTTCTTTTAACGGAAAAGCTTACATGCACCCAATGCTCAACACGGCGATCAAAGCCGCCCGCCGCGCCGCCGCCGTCATCAACCGCGCTTCGTTCGACCTCGACCGCGTCATCGTCAACGAGAAAAACCACAAGGATTTCGTCACCGATGTCGACACGGCCGCCGAACAGGCCATCATCGAGGTGTTGTCCAAAGCTTATCCCGACCACGCCTTCCTGGCCGAAGAGTCGGGCGCTTCCAAGAACGCCAACGACGAGACTGAATACACCTGGATCATCGACCCGCTCGATGGCACCACCAACTTCATGCACGGCTTCCCGCAATACTCGATCTCGATCGCGCTGTCGCAGCGCGGTGTGATCACGCAGGCCGTCATCTACGATCCGGTGCGCAACGACCTGTTCACCGCCACCAAGGGCGCCGGCGCCTACCTCAACGACAAGCGCATCCGCGTCACCAAGCTCGACCGCATCGCCAACGCGCTGCTGTCGACCGGCTACGTGGCAGGCAACGCCAAGGCGCTGGACGAATACCTGAAGATGTACGGCATCATGGCCGAACGCTGCCACGGCGTGCGCCGCCCGGGCAGCGCCGCGCTGGACCTGGCCTACGTGGCCGCCGGCCGCCTCGACGGCTTCTATGAAAAAGGCCTGAAGCCCTGGGACATCGCAGCCGGCTCGCTGATGGTGACCGAGTCCGGCGGCATCGTCGGCGAGTTCAGCGGCGAGTCCGACTACCTGTACAAGGGCGACATCATCGCCGCCAGCCCGAAGATCTTCGGCCAGATGGTCGGCCTGCTGACCCCGTTCGCGGAGCAGCCCAAGGCTTAATTGTTGATAGTGGAAAGTTTGTTACAAAAAAAGGGGCCCATCCGGGCCCTTTTCATTTCCTAAGTGAAACATAAAGCAAGTTAAGCTGTTATACTCAGGCTTGCGGCGCCTCTGACCAGTCCTTTAGCCGCAGTGTCATCCACTCTGATTGCCTGCGACTGGCGCTTTCAATAGCGACAGGCCTATCTTAACAAAAAGTCATCATGTCATTTTCCTCCCTCGGTTTGTCCGACGCTATCGTCCGTGCTGTAACCGAAACCGGCTACACCACGCCCACCCCTATCCAGCTGCAGGCGATCCCCGCAGTCCTGAATGGCGGAGACCTGCTGGCAGGCGCACAAACCGGCACCGGCAAGACCGCCGGCTTCACCTTGCCCATCCTGCACCGCCTGTCGACCGACGCCAACGGCGCGGCAATCACCAGCAACACCACCGCGCGTCCGATCCGCGCGCTGATCCTGACCCCGACCCGCGAACTGGCGGCCCAGGTCGAGGAAAGCGTGCGCACCTACGGCAAGTACACCAAGCTCAACTCCACCGTGATCTTCGGCGGCGTCGGCATCAACCCGCAGATCAAGCAGCTCAAGCACGGCGTCGACATCCTGGTCGCCACCCCTGGCCGCCTGCTGGACCACATGGAACAGCGCACCGTCAACCTGTCGAAGGTGGAAATCCTGATCCTCGACGAAGCCGACCGCATGCTGGACATGGGCTTCATCCGCGACATCAAGAAAGTGCTGGCGGCGCTGCCGCCGAAGCGCCAGAACCTGCTGTTCTCGGCCACCTTCTCGGACGAGATCAAGGCGCTGGCCGACGGCCTGCTGAACAAGCCGGCAATGATCGAAGTGGCGCGCCGCAACTCGGCGGTGGAAGTGATCGCCCAGCTGATCCACCCGGTCGACCGCGACAAGAAGCACCCGATGCTGGCGCACCTGATCAAGTCCAACAACTGGAACCAGGTGCTGGTGTTCACCCGCACCAAGCACGGCGCCAACAAGCTGGTTGAACAGCTGGGCGGCGACGGCATCGGCGCCATGGCCATCCACGGCAACAAGAGCCAGTCGGCGCGCACCAAGGCGCTGTCCGAGTTCAAGGACAACAAGCTGCAGGTGCTGGTCGCCACCGACATCGCCGCGCGCGGCATCGACATCGACCAGTTGCCGCACGTGGTCAACTACGACCTGCCGAACATTCCGGAAGACTATGTGCACCGCATCGGCCGCACCGGCCGCGCCGGCGCCACCGGCGAAGCCGTGTCGCTGGTCTGCGTGGACGAGCACGACATGCTGAAGGATATCGAAAAGCTGATCAAGCAAACCCTGCCGCGCGAAGTGATTCCTGGCTTCGAGCCGGATCCGAACGCCCGTCCGCAACCGGTGCAGCTGCGCAGCGGCGCGCCGGGTCATCGCAACGGCGGTGGCGGCGGTCGTAGTGGCGGCGGCGGACGCGGCAAGCCTGCCGCAGCCGGCGCCAAGACGGCCGGTGGCGGCGGCAACGGCGGCGGCAAGCCACGCGCTCCAGGCGCGCCGGCCGGCGGCCCGCGCACCGGCAACGGCGGCGCCCCGCGCTCGGCAGCCCAGCACCGCTCAGGCGGCCGCGGCCGATAAGCTGTTCCAGAAACCACCTTCGGGTGGTTTTTTTTCGTGCCTCACCGGCATCGAATATGGATTACGATAGCAGCTCCGCAATATTTCCACCGGAGCCGCCATGCCCAAGTTCGCCGCCAACCTGTCCATGCTGTACGCCGACGCGCCCTTCCTGGACCGCTTCGCGCTGGCCCATGCATCGGGTTTCGACGCCGTCGAATTCCTCTTCCCCTACGCCTACGAAGCCGAACAGCTGCAGCAACGCCTGCGCCGCCACCAGCTCAAGCTGGTGCTGTTCAATCTGCCTTGCGGCGACTGGAACGCCGGCGACCGCGGCATGGCCTGCGACCCGCGCCGCATCGAGGAATTCCGCGCCGGCGTGCAGTCGGCGCTGGACTACGCGCGCGAACTGGACGTCACGCAGCTGCACTGCATGGCCGGCAAACTGCCGGCCGGACTGGAGCCCGAACGCGCCCGCGCCACTTACGTCGACAACCTGCGCTACGCCGCCGCCCAACTGGCGCCGCACGGCATCAACCTGCTGATCGAGCCGATCAACTACTACGACATCCCCGGCTACTTCCTCAACCACAGCAAACAGGCGCTGGACATCATCGCCGAGACCGGCAGCCCCAACCTGTTCCTGCAGTACGACATCTATCACATGCAGCGCATGGAAGGCGAACTGAGCAATACGATCCGGGCCAACCTGCCGATGATCAAGCACATGCAGATCGCCGACACGCCGGGCCGCCACGAGCCGGGCACCGGCGAGATCAATTACCGCCACCTGTTCCGCCTCATCGACGAGATCGGCTACGACGGCTGGCTGGGCTGCGAATACAACCCAGCCGCCGGCACCGACGCCGGCCTCGGCTGGCGACAAGAACTGAACCGCTGAGCCACCGGTCTGCGCTGGCGCAACACGGAGAGATTCGCCCGCAGCAACAATACCCCTTCACGCCTGGGAGCGCCCATGAAACTGCCTCGTCTGTTCCTGATGCTCGGCCTGTTGGCCATCCTCGCCGGCTGCGCCAGCAGCACGCCACGCATGGCCGAAGTGCGCGAGTTCGCCGCGCAGTCGCCCAAGCTCAACGCCTACCACGAGCTGACCGAGCGCTACCGCAACACCTACCAGCGCGAGCAGCCCTTCCTGTCCGGCAGCGCCGATACCCGCGAACACCTGCTGGACGCCCGCCGCCAGGCCGCCTGCGACGATTTCGTCAAGCTGCAGTACGGCGTGCAGGCGTATCTGCAGGCGCTGGGCAGGCTGGCCGGCGACAGCCAGTACGACCTCGAGGACCAGGTCAAGTCGCTGAGCGGCGGCATCAAGGCCTGGCCCGATTCCGGCCTCGACGACCGCCACGTCAACGCCCTGGCCGGCATCACGCGGCTGGTCACGCGCGCCATCACCCGGCCGATGCAGGAAAACGCCGTGCAGGAGCTGATGCGCGACGGCCAGCAGCCGATGCAGGACCTATTGGACGCCATGCGCACGCTGTTGCGCTTGTACGATAAGACCAGCGACAACGAGGAGAAGATCGTGCTTGGCATGCTGGAAACGGAAATCCCCTTCCTCGATCCCAAGCGCGACCGCCTGCTGCTGGCGTTGGCCAGGTCGCAGCAACAGGAAAAACGCAACGAATACCGCCTGATCGGCCTGCGCTCCACGCTGGCGCAAAAGAACCTGGCCGCGATCGAGCAAAGCCATCGCGCGCTGCTGAACCAGATCCCGTCGAAATAAGGAGCCGCCATGAGCCACCCACATACCCAGGCCGATATCGAAGCGCTGGCCGACAACCTGTCCGCCTGCGCCGACGCCCTGCACACCCGCCTGATGCGGGCCATCCGCCAGCAGGCCCCGGGCAGCAGCGAGCCGAAGATCACGCAGGCGGCGGCGCAGGCGCTGTTTGACAACGAGGTGACGCTGCGCCAGCGCGCCAACAGCCTGTACCTGGATGCCGCCACGCTGGCCGCAAGCGGGCTCGGCGCTGCCCAGCAGCAGATGCTCGACCTGACCGCCCGCGCCCAGGATCACATCCGCAAGATCGACCGACTGAAGGACCTGGTCGACATCACCGCCGAGCTGCTGGCGCTGGGCGCGGCGGTGGCCGCCGGCAAGCCGGAGCACATCGCCGCGCCGCTGGAAAAAATCAAGCACCACCTGGCGACGCTGAACGCGCCGCCGCCCTGATCCCGGCCGAACAAAATCGCGCCGCGCCGGTCCAATAACCTAAGGAGCGTGCGGCATGAACGGACTGGACGATGAACAATGGGCGGCCTTGCGCGGACGGCTGGAACAGGCGCGTACCGCACTGCTGAGCCAACTGGCGGATGACCTGGACCGCAACGCCGACGTGCGCGTGCCGCTGCCGCACGAGGCGGAGGCGTCGCCGGCCGACAACGCCAGCCAGCGCACCCTCAACGCGCTGGTGCTCGAGGCGGCCGAGCACACCGCGCGCCAGCTCGACATCGTGCGCCACGCGCTGGCCAAGTATGACGACGGCAGCTACGGCCTGTGCGAAAACTGCGGCGAGGAAATCGGCTACTCGCGCCTGAACGCGCGGCCGGAGGCGCGGCTGTGCATCGCCTGCCAGACCCGCCACGAACAGCGCCGCCGCTAGTGCGCCGCTGCTGGTCCTCAATCGCCGCTGGTCCACGGCTGGCTGCGGATCTTGGCCACCTGGCGCTGCGCCAGCAGCCGCCACAGCTGCAGCGCGTCGGCCTGGGCCAGCGAGGTCATGGTGCGCGGGCTGGCCAGCGCGATCTCGCAATCGCGGTCCGACCATTCGGCAAAGCGGATGTCGCCGCCGCTCGACACCTCGACTTCATACATCAAGCCGTCGTCGTAGCCAAAGCGCAGCACCGCGCTGCCGGGAGCGCCATCGGGGGCGGCCGTCTTGCCGCTGTAGACCTCGGCCAGCGCGGCCGCCATCTGGGCTTCGGAAGGCGCCGTCACATCGCGGCCGTCCGGACGAGTAAGCACTACCCACGCCTGTGCCATTGCCGCATCCCCCTATCCAAACGCGTTAGTCCGACGGGTGCTGTTTTTTCGATTGTAGCAACTATCATACCGAAAATTACTTCGGCAACAGGCATAGTCTCGAATATGCAACAACGGCAAGGACGACGGGCTCAGGCCGGCACCGGCAGCGAATTCGGATCGAAGTCGCGCCAGTCGCCGCCGACGATGTCGCCGTCGGCGCGTTCGATGCCCACGGCGCCGAGACGGCGCAGCACGTCCAGCGCCGCCTGCTGCTGGGCGGCATCGGCCACCGCCACCGCGATCATCATGCCCGATTTGCGCGGCGGCACCAGGTTCTCGCCGCCCGCCTCCGCTTCGCCGGCTTCCTTCATTTTCGCAAAGCTGTACAGCGAACCGACATGGGCGCCGACCAGCGCGCCGACCACCGGCCCCAGCGGACCGGTGACGGGAATGGTCGCGCTGCCGATCACGGCGCCGGCCACCGCGCCGGTGGCGCCGCCCTGCACCACGCCCTCGTCGCTTTCCTTGGCGCCCGGCGACTTGTCATGGTCGCCGCCCAGCTCGTACATATCGTGCTGCCCCGGCGGGTTGACGTAGAAAGAGCTGATGCGCTCGGCCGCGAAACCGGCGGCAAGCAAGGCGATGCGCGCATCGGCGATCTGGTCCTGCAACTGCAAATGGCCTGCAATAATCGTAGTCATCGGATACTCCTTTTGGTGCCAGCAATGGCGTTGGCTCCAGTGTGCCGCGCGGCGGCGGCTGATTCCGTACGCTTACGCACCTTGCGGGCGGACAATTTTAATCTTCATGTCCAGTGCGGCCGCCTTCGCCATATATAATGATCCGCATCGGGATTTTGCATACAGCCAGCTTCCATAAAGATAGGAACGCAGATGGAGACAGCAGAGCAAGCGAACGAGGTGGCACGGCACGACGCCGGCGCGGCGCTATTCCTGTCCCGCCTCGAACAGGCGCTGCGCCGCGCCGAGCACCATGGCAACGCCGTCGCGCTGCTGTGCATCGGCATCGAGCAGGACGGCCCGCCGGCCGACGACGATCGCGCCTGGTCCGGCGCCGTGGCCGAGCGGCTGCAGGCCCACATGCGCGCGCACGACACGCTGGCCCAGCTGGAGCCGGCGCAATTTTTCGTCATCCTCGACGACGTCGAGCGGCTGGCCGACGTCAGCCTGCGCTGTGAAGACCTGCTGGCGGCGCTGGCGCCGGCGCTGCCGTTCGACGGCGGCGAGCGGCGCGCCAAGGCCAGCATCGGCGTCGCCCTGTATCCGCAAGACTGCGCCGACGCCGAGGCGCTGCGGCGCTGCGCCGGCCACGCGCACCAGCTGGCCGTGGCGCGCGGCGGCGGCACCTACCAGTTCCTGTCGGCCGAGATGAACCGGCGCCTGCTCGACCGCATCCACGCCGACGCCGAACTGCGGCTGGCACTGGCGCGCGACGAGCTGTTGCTGCTGTACCAGCCGCTGGTCGACCTGCAAAGCGGCGCCGTGGCCAGCCTGGAGGCGCTGGTGCGCTGGCAGCATCCCGAGCAGGGCCTGCTGACGGCGCACCGCTTCCTGCCGATGGCCGACGACGCCGGCCTGACGGCGGAGATCGGCCTGTGGGTGTTGCGGCGCGCCTGCCGCGACCTGCGCGCCTGGCGCGACGCCGGCCGGAGCGAGCTGAAGGTGGCGATCAACGTGGCCCCGGCCGATTTCCGCGATCCCCGCTACGGCGCCGCCGTCGGCGCCATGCTCGACGAATACGGCCTGACGCCGGCCTCGCTGACGCTGGAGATCACCGAAAGCGCGCTGACCGAGGCCGGCGCCGGCTGCGACGCCGCGCTGGCCGCCTTCAAGTCGCGCGGCCTGAGCCTGACGCTGGACGACTTCGGCACCGGCCACTCCTCGCTCAGCAACCTGAAGCGCTTCCCGTTCGACGCGCTGAAGATCGACGCCAGCTTCATCCGCCACGTCGTCACCGACACCAGCGACGCCGCCATGTGCCAGACCGTGATCGCCATGGCCCACCACCTGGGCATGCGCGCCGTGGCCGAGGGCGTGGAAACGGAAAGCCAGTGCGAATTCCTGCGCCGTAACATGTGCGACCAGATCCAGGGCTATCTGTTCGCGCCGCCGCAAAGCGCCGCCGAAGTGAGCGCGCTGCTGGCGGCCGGCCATGCGCTGGCGCCGCACCTGCTGCGCCAACAGCAGCAGCGCCGGCGCCGCCTGCTGCTGGTCGACGACGAAGCCAATATCGTCGCCGCGCTCAAGCGGCTGCTGCGTCCCGACCACTACGAAATCTATACCGCCAACGATGGCCCGCAGGGCCTGGCCGTGCTGGCCGAGCACGCGGTCGACGTCATCGTCTCCGACCAGCGCATGCCCGGCATGCTGGGCGCCGACTTCCTGCGCAAGGCCAAGCAGCTGTATCCGGACACGATACGCATCATGCTGTCCGGCTACACGGAGCTGCAGTCGGTGACGGACGCCGTCAACGAGGGCGCGATCTACAAGTTCCTGACCAAGCCGTGGGAGGACGAGCTGCTGCGCGGCCATATCGCCGAAGCCTTCCACCTCAAGGAGATCGCCGACGACAACGAGCGGCTGCACCTCGAGGTGCGCAGCGCCAACCAGGAACTGGCCGCCGCCAACCGCCGCATGGAGCAGCTGCTGCATGAAAAGCAGCGCCAGATCAGCCGCGACGAGATCAGCCTGAGCATCGCGCGCGAGCTGCTGCAGCACCTGCCGCTGCCGGTGATCGGTCTCGACGACGCCGGCATGATCGCCTTCGTCAACGGCGCCGCCGAGCAGCTGTTCCGCCACAGCGGCGCGCTGCTGGGCAACGAGGCCAGCAGCGTGTTGCCGGAACTGTTTCCGCCGCCGGACGCAAGCCAGGCCGGCGCCCGCTATCGTCGCCACGTCGCCCGCATCGACGGCCAGCGCTACGCCGTGGTCATGTATCCGATGGGCGAGCAGTCGGCGTCGCGCGGCAGCCTGATTACACTCAGCCGTCACGAGGAGATCTTATGAACGCCACTACCGCCCACGAAATCGGATTGGACCAGGCCGCCGCCGGCATGACGCTGGCGGCGGCGCTGCTCGACGCCCACGGCGGCGTGCTGCTGCCGCGCGACGCCGCATTGACCGACGCCACGCTGGCGTCGCTGCGCCGCCGCGGCATCGAGCGCTGCGTGGTATGGGCCGAGGCCGAAGCGGAGTCGCCGGCCGACGCGGCGGCGCGCGAGCGCGACCGGGAGCGCCAGTTGCAGCGCCTGGAGCGGCTGTTCCGCCACGGCGGCGACGACGCCAGGCCGGAACTGATGCAGCTGCTGGCCGACTACCGCAGCCGGGAGCAGCCATGACCGGCGTGGACGACGTCATCAAGCGCGTGCGCGACCTGCCGTCGCTGCCGGCGGTGGTGGTCGAGCTGATGGCCAGCGTCGAGCAGGAAGACATCGACACCCATGCGCTGGCCTCCAAGATCACGCTCGACCAGGGTCTGGCGGCCAAGACGCTGCGGCTGGCCAATTCCTCGTTCTACGGCATGCCGGCCAAGGTCACCACCATCCACCAGGCCATCTCGGTGCTGGGCTTCCACAGCATCCGCACGCTGGTGACGGCGTGCTCGGTGACGGCCAGCTTCGCGCCCGGCAAGGACGCCGGCTTCGACCTCGAGGCGTTCTGGCGCCATTCGATCGGCACCGCCGTCTGCGCCCGCGTGCTGGCGCCCTACTTCAAGCTCAACCCGGATACCGCCTTCACCGCCGGCCTGCTGCACGACCTCGGCACGCTGGTGCTGGCCACCGGCTATCCCGACGAATACCGCCAGGTCGGCGCGCACCGCCAGCAGCACGACTGCCAGGCGGCCGAGGCCGAGCAGGCGGTGTTCGGCATCGACCACACGGCCGTCGGCAGCGCGCTGGCGGCGCACTGGAAATTCCCGCTGGCGATACAGCGCGCCGTGGCCGGGCATCACCAGGCCGACGCCGCCGGCGCGGCGGCGACGCCGGCCACCGTGATCTTCCTGGCCAACGTGCTGGCCCATGCGCTCGACCTGTCGGAGCAGGAGGACGACCAGGTGCCGCCGCTGCCGCTGGAACTGTGGCGCTCGCTGACGCTGAACAAGGCCGACTGGTACACCGTGTTCGAGCGGACCGAACTGACCTTCCACGACATGTGCCAGGTGTTGACGCCATGAGCCTGACCCACCTGACCGGCGCCGGCGCAGCCGCCGACGACGCCCCCTACCACGCCATCGCGCTGTCGGAATTTTTCGACGGCCACCCGGTGCCCACCTTCGCCATCGACACGCGCCACGTGATCACCCACTGGAACAAGGCCTGCGAGCAGCTGCTGGGCTGGAGCAAGCTCGACATGATAGGCACCGGCAACCACTGGCAGGCCTTCTATCCGCGCCAGCGCCCGCTGCTGGCCGACCTGCTGGTGGCCGGCCGCCTCGACGAGCTGGAGCACCACTATCCGGGCAAGTGCCGGCGCTCGACGCTGATCCCCGGCGCCTGGGAAGCCGAGGACTTCTTCCCCAACATCGGCGCCAGCGGCCACTGGCTGCAGTTCACCGCGGCGCCGCTGCGCGACGGCGACGGCCGCATCGTCGGCGCCATCGAGACGCTGCGCGACGTCACCGAGCGGCGCGTGGCAGAGAACGCGCTGCGCAAGGCGCACGACAACCTCGAGCACGTGGTCGCCAGGCGCACCGCCCAGCTGGCCGAAGTGAACGCCCAGCTGCAGGAGGACATCCAGCGCCGCCACGAGGCCGACGCCGAGCTGCGCCGCCGCAACCTCGAGCTGACCGAGCTCAACGACCAGCTGCAGCGCGCCCAGCAGCAACTGGTGCAGGCCGACAAGCTGGCCTCGATCGGCCAGCTGGCGGCCGGCGTGGCGCATGAAATCAACAATCCGATCGGCTACATCTTTTCCAACTTCAGCACGCTCAACACCTACCTGGAACAGCTGTTCGCCATGCTTGACGCCTATCGCGAGGCCGAGCCCGGGCTGCCGGCCGACAGCGCCGGGCGGCTGCGCGCGCTGCGCGACGAAATCGACCTCGACTTCCTGCGCGGCGACATCCCGGCGCTGATGGCCGAATCGCGCGAGGGCATCGTGCGGGTGCGCCACATCGTCCAGGACCTGAAGGATTTCTCGCGGGTGGACGCCAACCAGGAATGGGTCTGGACCGACCTGCACCGCGGCATCGACTCGACGCTCAACATCGTCAGCAACGAGGTCAAGTACAAGGCCGACGTGGTCAAGGAATATGGCGACCTGCCCGACATCGAGTGCCTGCCGCTGCAGATCAACCAGGTGGTGATGAACCTGATCGTCAACGCCGCCCACGCCATCGGCCCCGAACGCGGCCGCATCACCGTCAGCACCGGCCGCGAGGGCGACGCCATGGTCTGGATCGACATCGCCGACAACGGCAGCGGCATCGCGCCGGAAACGCTGTCGCGCATCTTCGATCCCTTCTTCACCACCAAGGCGGTCGGCAAGGGCACGGGCTTGGGGCTGTCGCTGGCTTATGGTATCGTGCAAAAGCACAGCGGCCGCATCGAGGTCGACACCACCCCCGGCCAGGGCACACGCTTCCGCGTGCTGCTGCCGGTTTGCCACAGCGACAACCCGCCCGCCGAGGCCCACCAGGAGGCGCAGACATGAACCAGCCGGCGCTGCAAGCCATGCCCGAGATCAACAGCGGCGCCACGCTGCTGTGCGTGGACGACGAACCGAACATCCTGTCGGCGCTGCGGCGCCTGTTCCGCGCCCACGGCTACCGCGTGCTGACGGCCGAGAGCGGCGCACTGGGGCTGGAAGTGCTGGAGAAGGAGCAGGTCGACCTGGTCATCTCCGACATGCGCATGCCGGTGATGGACGGCGCCCGCTTCCTGGCCCAGGTGCGCGAGCGCTGGCCCGACACGCTGCGCCTGCTGCTGACCGGCTATTCGGACATCCAGTCGATCCAGGACGCCATCAACTGCGGCGAGATCTACCGCTACATCACCAAGCCGTGGGACGACAACGACATCCTGCTGCTGGTGCGCCACGCGCTGGAGCGGCGCCAGCTCGAGCTCGACAAGCAGCGGCTGGAAGCGCTGGCGCTGCGCCAGAACGAGGAGCTGAAGGCGCTCAACCAGAGCCTGGAAGCCAAGGTCGAGGCGCGCACGCGCCAGCTCAAGGTCGAGGCCGAGGCCACCATCGTCGCCAACGCCAAGCTCAAGAAAAACTTCATCACCACCATCAAGATCTTCTCGACCATGATCGAGCTGCGCGCCCACAACCAGCCCGGCCACGCGCGCCTGGTGGCCGACCTGGCGCGCCGCATCGGCGTGCAGCTGCAGCTCGACGCGCGCGAGGGCCAGGACTTGTTCGTCGCCGCACTGCTGCACGACATCGGCAAGATCGGCTTCAAGGACGACATGCTGCAGACGCCGCTGACCATGCTGCACGGCGAGGCGCTGGGCCTGTTCCGCAAGCATCCGGCGCGCGCGGCGGAGCTGCTGATGCCGCTGGAGGAATTGCGCGGCAGCGCCGCCATCCTGCGCGCCCAGCTCGAGCGCTTCGACGGCAACGGTTTTCCGGACGGCCTGGCCGGGCTGGAGATCCCGCTGGGCGCGCGCATCCTGGCGCTGGCGGCCGACTACTACAACCTGCAGCAGGGCGCGATGGTGCAGCGCCACCTGCGGCCGGAAGAGGCCAAGTCGCTGATACTCGATGCCGGCGGCAAGCGCTACGATCCGCACGTGGTGGCCGCGTTCCGCCAGGTGATGGACGGCGACGCCGGCGAGAACCTGGGCGGGGTCGAGGTGCTGTCGGGCGAGCTGACGCCGGGCATGGTGCTGGCGCGCGACCTGGTCAGCCGCGACGGCCTGATGCTGCTGTCGACCGACCACGTGCTGGACGCGCGCATGATCCAGCAAGTGCAGGACTTTGAGACCAAAAGCGGCGGCCGCCTGTCGATCTGGGTGCGCAACGCCAGGGAGGCGGCGGGATGAATACGGGTACGAACACAGCTAACAGCGCGGGAGTCGGCAAGATCTTGCTGGTGGACGACGACCCCAATGTGCTGAGCGCGCTGCAGCGCGAGCTGCGCCAGCACTTCGGCGCCGACGCGCTGCAGGTCGAGGCCTTCGGCAACCCGTTCGACGCGCTCAACCGCATCTGCGTCTGCGAGTTCGACCTGGTGATCTCGGATTTCACGATGCCGGAAATGAGCGGCGGCGACCTGCTGCGCACGCTCAAGGAAGTGGCGCCCTCGACGGTGCGCATCATGCTGACCGCCTCCACCGCGTTCGACACCGCGCTGACGGCCATCAATCAGGCCGAGGTGTTCCGCTTCGTGCCCAAGCCATGGGAGAGCGAGGAACTGGCGCAGACGGTGCGGCTGGCGCTGGCGCACCGGGCCGCGCTGCTGGCCGCGCCCACGCCGCAGGAGCTGGAGGCGCAGCGGCTGGAGGCCGAGGAGCCGGGCATCCTGGACGTGCGGCGCGACGCCGACGGCGCCATCATCCTTTGACGGCCGAGGGCGGCTGCACCGGCAGGTGCACGGTGAAGCGCGTGCCCTGCCCGACCACCGAGGCGACCTCGATGCGGCCGCCGTGGCGGTTGACGATGCCGTAGGACAGCGACAGCCCGAGTCCGGTGCCGCTGCCGACCGGCTTGGTGGTGAAGAAAGGCTCGAAGATGCGGTTCAGGTTTTCCGGCGCGATGCCGCAGCCGTTGTCGCCGACCTCGACCCAGACCCATTCGCCGCCCTCGCCGGCGGCGGTGCCGGTACGGATGGTGATGACACCCTGCTCGCGCAGCGCATGGGCGGCGTTGACCAGCAGGTTCATGAACACCTGATTCAGCTGCGACGCCAGACAGGTCACCGGCGGCAGCACGCCGTACTGCTTGTCGACCCGCGCCTTGTACTTGATCTCGTTGCTGACGATGTTGAGCGTGCTGTCCAGGCCGTGGTGCAGGTCGGCCACCTGCCACTCGGTTTCGCCGACGTGGGAAAAATCCTTCAGCGCCTGGACGATGTCCTTGACCCGCTTCAGGCCGTCCATCGATTCGCGCACCAGGTCGGTGACGTCCTCGCGCAGGAATTCCAGGTCGGCCTTCTTGCGCAGCGCCGCCAGCTGCGCGGCCAGCGCCGGCTGGCCGGCGGCGGCCTTGTCGTACTGGTCGATCACGTCCAGCAAGGTGACGACATAGTTCTTCAGCGAACCCATGTTGGAGTTGACGAAGCCGACCGGATTGTTGATCTCGTGCGCGATGCCGGCCGCCAGCTGGCCGATCGAGGCCATCTTCTCCGACTGCAGCAGCTGTTCATGCGCGCTGCGCAGTTCGCCGATCAGCTGCTGCTGCTCGATGCCCTTGGCCTGCAGCGCCTCCTCCATGTGCTTGCGCGCGGTGATGTCGGTCAGCGAGCCGATCACCTCCAGCGGCGCGCCGTGCTCGTCGCGTATCAGCCGCAGCGTGTCGTGCATCCACAGGTAGCTGCCGTCGTGGCTGCGGAAGCGGTATTCGTAGGCGCGCTGGCCCTCGGTGAACACCAGCGCCAGGCTGGAGAAAATGCTGGGCGCGTCATCCGGGTGGATATGGTCGAACCAGAAGTTCGGATCGGCAGTCATCTGCTCGGGCCGGTAGCCGAGCACGTGGAAGGCGTTGTTGCTGACAAAGGTCATCTTGAAGTCGCCGCTGGGCACGGTGCAATAGATGATGGCCGGGGTATTGTCGATCAAATACTGCAGGCGCACCAGCGGTGAAGCCGCCTCGGCGGGCGGTGGCGCGGACGCGCCCGGCGTATCCGACGAAAAGAATTCGAATTCTTCAAATTGCATATCGATAGCCTCGCTGCGGCGCACACCGCGGATGCGCGCAGCGCGGAGGCTGCGTTCGCGACTTTACCGATTATGCCTGAATTCCGTGGCCGCCAGTGCAAGCGCGCGCCACCGTCGTCACCAGGGCGCGCCGAAGGCGTAGTCGACGGCGGCCGGCAGCGGCTCGGGCGGCGGCGCCTCCATCCAGTCGCGCGGGTCGACGCGGTAGTATTTTTTGAATTCGGCAAACAGCTCGGCGTGGTGCGCCGCCATCTGATAGGGCTTTTCAAAGAAAGTCTCGGTGGCGACGGCGAAGAATTCGGCCGGATTGGTGGCGCCGTAGTGGTCCATCACGCTGTGCTGGCGGTACATGGCGTTGTGCCGCAGGTTGTTGAAATCGCGCGACAGTACCTCCGCCCACTCGCGGTAGCTGCCCGGATTGCCAAGGTAGGGGGCGCCGTTGGCGCGGCCCGATTCGCTGTCGAGCTGATGGGCGAATTCGTGCAGCACGATGTTGTGGCCGCGGCCGGGGCCGTGCGACACATCTTCCCAGGACAGCACCACGCGGCCGTCGTCCCAGGATTCGCCCAGCATGCTCTGGTGCGCCGGCGTGATCACGCCGCCCGGCCCGACCTCGGCGCGCGGCGCCACGAAGGCGCCCGGGTAGACCAGGATGGTGTGCAGCGCCGGATACACCTTGCTGGGCCGGTTCAGCAGCAGCAGGCAGGCCTGGCCGGCGATGGTGACGGCCATTTCATCGGTCACCTCCAGCCCTTCGCAGCCGACGAACTTCTTTTGATGCAGGAATTGCACGACCAGCCGCTGCAGCTGCTGCTGCAGCTCGGGCGCCATGCGGCGATAGGCGGGAATGCTGCGCGACAGCACCGCCTGCGCCTCGGCCGGCAGGGGCCGGGCCAGGATGCGCCGCAGGCGCCAGCGTGGGTAGTAGAAAGGCAGCGCGATACCCAGCGCCGTCAGGCCGATCCAGATCAAAGCTTCCATGTGCGGCGAGTCCGTATGATGTCCAGTGCAGGCTAGGTGGGGTGCCTTATGAACATTTCAATATGCAAACAGCCGGGCATGGCCGGCTGTTTATCATCATACTACCCGTACTACCGGACCGACGGAAACGCTCAGGCCTGCTCTTCCTTCTGCTGCGATGGTGCCGAGCCGAACAGCGCGGCCACCAGCGGATCGCGCATCACCGGGCCGCGGTTGACGCGGATCGCATAATGGGTGTCGTCGGCCAGGATGTGGAAGTGGCGGCCGCTGCCGGCCATCGCCTGTTCGCGCAGGCCCGGACGCTCCTTGCGCGGCGGCGCGCCTTCGCGCTTGGGCTGGACGATGGCGGCCAGGAAGGCGCGCACGCGGTCCGGGTCGGGGGTCAGCTGGTAGACCGCCTTGCCCAGGTAGGTGGCGGTGCCTTCGACGTAGCGGGCCAGCTCGATCACGCCGGCTTCGCGCAGGTCGCGGATGTATTTGCGGGCGCCGGACGGGGAAAACTTGAGGAACCAGGCGATTTCGTCAGCCAGCATTTCATGCAGCTGCAGTTCGCCTATCAGTTTTTGCATGTTTTCGATGCGGCGCAGAGTGGCCGAGGTCGAGCGTACGCGCTCGATAGAAGCCATCGACAGCGCAGGCTTCCGGTCCAGAGGCGCAGGCGCCGGGCGCTCCACCAGCATCAGCTTGGCGGTGGTGGCCTGCATGTCCGACGAGGCTTTCATCTCGTTCTGAACCAGATGTTGAGGTTGTCTAACTGCATGCATTTGAACACTCCTTATAACAACAATTGCCGAGATTAGTGGCAGCGGATGACGTGGCGCGGTTGAAGTCGCTACAGTCTCTGCATCTGGGCTCAAGAATGCCTTTTCGCAGCGCACCAGTCTGTGCGGCAACGAACATTAGTGGCAGAACTTTGCATTAAAGGTGAGACAAGTGGCGGGGAAGTAAGTTTCACCAAGTTTCAACGAGTGTGACAAATTTGATACAGCACAAGCTTTGGTGCGCTAACGTACAGTGCGCGGGCACGATCTCCCCTACTCTTCGGTCCAACAGCGGTGCTACAACATTGCTGGCAACGAAACACCTATCAACAATCGGGAGCTAACCTGTGAATAAATCTAAGAACATCGCCATCGCCGCCGCAGCCCTCTGCGCGTCGTTCTCCGCCCTGGCTCAGGATGCGGTCATCAACCCATCGTGGTATATCCAGCCCAGCATCAACGCCATGAAGCCCGACTCGGACTTCGGCGTGGACAAGCGCGGCTACGGCGCCGGCCTCAAATTCGGCAAGGCCATCAATGAATTCTGGGACGTCCAGGCCGGCACGACCTATGCCCGTTCCCGTGAAAACGGCCAGCGCTACCAGCAGAACACGCTGGGCGTCGACGGTCTGTACATGTTCTCGCGTAAAACCTTCCGTCCATTCATCCTGGTCGGTATCGGCGCCGAGCGCGACAAGGCCAACCTGATCAATTACGCCGTGGTCAATGGCATTGAACACACCAAGACCTCGCCGTACCTGAGCGCCGGCTTCGGCTTCCAGGCCGACATCAACGAGCGCGTCGCCTTCCAGGCCGACATCCGCAACGTGCACGGCTTCATCCGTGGCAACGACTTCCCTAACAGCAAGAGCAATAACTACTATGCAACCGTTGGCCTGAACATCGCGTTCAACGCGCCGCCGCACGCGGCGCCACCTCCGCCACCGGCACCACCGCCAGCGGTCGAGCCGCCGCCACCGGCGCCCGTGACCCCGCCGCCACCACCGCCACCACCGGCACGCTTTGAAAAAGTGACGATGTCGGCCACCGAGCTGTTCGGCTTTGACAGCGCCAAGCTGAATCCGAACCAGCCCAAGCTGGACGACATCGCCAACGTGCTGAGCACCAACAGCAGCATCGACAACGTGGTCATCACCGGCTACGCCGACCGTCTGGGCAGCGACAAGTACAACCAGAAACTGTCCGAACGCCGCGCCAACGCGGTCAAGGACTACCTGGTCGGCAAAGGCATTGCAGCCAACCGCCTGAACGCGGTGGGCAAGGGCGAAGCCAATCCTATCGTTCAGTGCAACGATAAGAAAATGAAACGTGCGGACCTGATCAAGTGCCTGGAACCTAACCGTCGCGTCGAGGTTGAGCAGATCACCATCGAACGCCGCGTGCAATAAGCTTTGCGCACCAGCCCCGCCACTAACCTGGCGGGGCTTTTTTTTTATGCAAAATAAAAACATCGTCTCGGTACTGAGCTGTACCGTGTCCGAATGGTTTGAACACCGCGCCAGCAGCATGGGCGCGGCGTTGGCGTTTTACACGCTGTTTTCGCTGGCGCCCATCCTGGTGCTGGTGTTGGCCATCGCCGGCTGGTTCTACGGCCCGCAGGCGGCGCAGGGACAACTGTTCGCCGAACTGCGCGGCCTGGTCGGCGCGCAAGGCGCGGAAGCGATCCAGCTGGTGTTGGCCGGCGCCCGCAACAAGGAGGAAGGCCGGCTGGCGACCATGATTGCCGGCGCCCTGCTGCTGTTCGGCGCCACCAGCGTGTTTGCCGAGCTCAAGGCCAGCCTCGACGCCATCTGGCAAGTCCCTCCGCTGACGCGCGGCACCGCCTGGGACGTGATCCGCACCCGCTTGCTGTCGTTCGGCATGATCCTGGTGCTGGCCTTCCTGCTGATGGTGTCGCTGGTGGTCAGCGCGTTGCTGACCTTGCTGGAAAAGTTCTGGGGCAGCCACTGGGGCGACGCCGGCATGGTGCTGTCGGCGCTGAATTACGTCATCGGCTTCATCGTCATCTCGGCGCTGTTCGGCGCCATCTTCAAGCTGCTGCCGCGCATCAAGCTGTCGTGGCACGACGTGACCATAGGCGCGATGGGCACGGCGGCGCTGTTCAGCCTGGGCAAGTACCTGATCGGCGCCTACATCGGCAACAGCGGCGTCACCAGCAGCTTCGGCGCCGCCGGCTCGATGATCGCGCTGCTGCTGTGGGTCTACTACTCGGCGCAGATCTTCTTCCTCGGCGCCGAATTCGCGCGCCAGTACGCGCTTCAGCTGGGCAGCTTGCGCCGCTGAGATTCCAGCGACGGATCGTGCGGCCGGCAATGGCCATAGGCGCGCACGGTGGCTGTCTTGCCGCAGCGCGACGCGAGCGTGACCGTGCAGCAGAACGGCGCGCCGGCCGCGTGACGGTAAATGGCAACGTCCGGCGTGACGCCAAAGGCGATATCGACCGTGGCGCGCGCCAGGTCGTCGGCATCGATGCCGTGCTTCAGCATGGCGCGCCGCAGAAAGCCCGCATAGGTGGCGGCCACGGCCATGCAGGCCGGCGCCGGCGGCGTGGCCAGGCGTTCGGTCAGGCGCAGCTCGACGGCACGCGGTCCCGCTTCGGCGCAGAGCACGCCCAGCGCCCAATACCCGCCGACGTCGTTATTGCGGCTGATGAACGAACCCAGCAGCCCGGCCGCCACGTGCCTCAATATGTCTATCCTCATGGCCCTTCCTCATGATGCGATCCCCACATGTTATATTAAAAGTATTGATACCAAACTCCGCAACAATATGTCGAAACCGATACGCGCGTTCGCCGCCGGCCTGGCGCTGAGCTTGTGCCCCACGCAGGTTCAGGCCGGATGCAGCCGTCCCATCATCGTGCCGCTGGCGCCGGTCGGCATCAGCGTGATCGTCAATGAAGACAAACTCAGCGGCATCTATCCCGAGGTGCTGCGCAAAATCAGCGCCCGCACCGGATGCCAGCTGAAGATGACGGCGGTGCCACAGGCGCGTCTGGAGGCGATGTTTGAAATGGGAACGGCGGACCTGATGCTGCCCGCCATGGGCACCGCGCACCGCGACCGCTTCGGCGAGTTCGTGCCGCTGGTCGGCGCGCGCGCGATGCTGCTGTCGGTCGACGCCAAACGGCCGGCCGTGGCCGACCTGAAGGCCTTGCTGCAGCGGCGGGAACTGCGCGTGGCGGTGGTGCGCGGCAACGACTACGGCGACGAGTATCGCGCCGCGGTGGCCGAGCTGGAGCGGCAAGGCCGGCTCTTTTACGAGACCGATCCGCTGCAGGTGGCGCGGCTGCTGGACAAGGGCATCGCCGACGTGACCATCCTCACGCCGATGAGCCTGGCGTACGAGATGAAGGAAGACCGGCGGGTGCAGCATCTGCTGGAGCGCCTGCGCATCGAGGAAATGCCCGAGCTGCCGTGGGGCTACAGCGGCGCCTATATCTCGACCAGGTCGCTGTCGCCGCAGGACCAGCGCTACCTGGCGGCCCAGCTGCGCGAAAGCTTCAAGACCGACGCGGTGTGGGCCGAGTACCGCCGCTACTATCCGGCCAACGTGGTGGCCGCCAGCAGAAGGCCGCGCTAGCGCGGGGCGCGGGACAGCCTCACTCGCCCAGCAGCTCGGCCACCACTTCCATGCCCTCGACCCGCTCGGCCACCACCTTGACGATGACGATCAGCGGCACGCCCAGCAGCAGGCCAGCGACGCCCCACAGCCAGCCCCAGAACAGCAGGCTGACGAACACGGCGGCCGCGTTCATGCGGGCGAAGCGGCCCGTCATCCAGGTCGCCACCACGGTGCCGACCAAGGTGGCGATCGCCAGCGACGTGCCCATCACCAGCAGGCTCATCTGCAGCGATTCAAACTGCAGCAAGGCGACGATGCCGGTCGCCAGCATGATCAGCAAGGGGCCGAAGTAAGGCATCACATGCAGCAGCCCGGCGACGATGGCCCAGGCGCCGGCATTCTCCAGGCCGATCCAGCGCAGGGCGCCCCACATCAGCAAGGCCAGCAGGCCGTTGGTGACCAGCAGCATCAGCATGTATTTCTGGATCGACGAGTTGATGTCGTCGAGGATGTGCACGGTGATTTTCTTCTTGCTCAGCGACGGCCCGGTCAGCTTGACCAGCTTGCGCTTGAAGGTGTCGCCCGACAGCAGCAGGAAGAACACCAGGAAGATCACCATCGTCGCCTGGCTGAGAAAGCCCAGCGCGCCCAGCGAGCCGGCCCAGATCCAGTCCATGACCGGCAGGGTGCCGCTGTCGGAAGCCGGCGCGGCCCTGCGCGCGGCGCGGCGGTCCTGGGCGCCGGAGGTGGCTTGCTGCAGTTCGGTGGCGACGGCCTGGATGCGCTGTATGGCGCTGGGGCCGTTGTGCATGCGGTCAGACAGCAGCTTCGACAGCTTGTGGCTGGCGCTCGGCAGTTCTTCGACGATGGATTGGAATTCGCCCTGCACCTTGTCGATGATGACCGCCGAGCCGAACAGGATGGCGCCGGTGACCAGCGTGGCGCCGACGATGCGCGGGATGCGGATGCGCTCCAGCCAGCACACCAGTGGGCTGAGCATGTAGGTGATCAGGATGCCGAGTAACAGGGGGACGAGAAAATCGCGCGACCATTGCAGCGCATAGAGAAACGCCACGGTGGCGATGACGCCGAGCGCGAGGCCGCGGGCGTGGACATGCAGGGGAATGCGGGTGGTGTCGCCATCGGCGGCCACTGCGTTGATCGGAAGGTCGACTGGCTGCTGGCTCATGATGGCTCACAAAAAACTTCCGGCGCGGCACGCCCGACAGATCGGGCATGGCGCGCCGGCAGGTACTGCTTACTTGACGTGGAGGTCGTTCTTGACAGCGGTCACGCCTTTGACGCCGCGGGCGACTTCGGCCGCCTTGGCGATGTCTTCAGGCTGGGCCACGAAGCCGCTCAGCTGGACCGTGCCCTTGAAGGTCTCGACGTTGATCTCGGTCGATTTCAGGGTAGGCTCGTTGAAGATGCTGGCTTTGACTTTGGTGGTGATGACGGAATCGTCGACATATTCGCCGGTGCCTTCCTTGGTGGAGGTCGATGCGCAACCGGCCGTGGCCAGCAGCGATACGGTGAACAGGGCAGTAGCGATTTTATGTGCGATTTTCATGGCGATTCTCCTTGGAGTGATTAAACAGTGAGTTTGTCAGCCAGCAGTACTGCGAGGTTTCTGCTACCGATGTAGACGTTTTACGCGCCTTCCCCAGTGACATCTGTACGGTACCGTACACACAAATAAAATCACAACAGCGTGGCACATCGCGCTTGGTGCGTAAGCGCACAGACCCTCCAAAGCACGCTGTCTATTCTGAACTTACACTTTTTCGGGAGGACAATATGAAACACTCAACGACCTTGGCAGCACTGGTGATCGCCGGCACAGCGGTCCTCAGCGGCTGCGCCAGCACCAGCCAGGCACCCGCCTCGCAGGGCTATTACCCCAGCCAGGCTGACAACACCACCTACGGCACCATCGATTCGATCCAGGTAGTACAAGCCAAATCCGGCACCAGCGGCGCGGGCGCCGTCACAGGCGGCCTGGTCGGCGCCCTGCTGGGCAACCAGGTGGGCTCGGGCAGCGGCCGCACCGCCGCCACCGTGGCCGGCGCAGTCGGCGGCGCCGTGGTCGGCAACAAGGTGGAAGAAGGCCGCAACCAGCCGCACGAGCAGTACCAGATCAGCGTGCGCATGGACAACGGCGACTACCGCATCATCAACCAGGACAGTGTCTACGACCTGCGCGTGGGCAACCGCGTACGCCTGGTCGACGGCCGACTGTATCGTTATTAATCGCAGCAAGTCAGGTGCATAGGACCAGCACTTTTTTTAAAAAACTCAAAAAGGGGAATACAACATGGGTACCATCATTCTGATTATTCTGGTCCTGGCCTTGATCGGCGCGCTGCCGGCCTGGCCGCACAGCCGCAACTGGGGCTATGCGCCCAGCGGCATCACCGGCCTGATCGTCGTGATCCTGCTGATCATGCTGCTGACCGGCCGGCTGTAAGAGACAACTCAACCGGAGAACCATCATGACTCACTTCCACCGCACCGTCGTTGGCGTGATGATGGCCTGTGCCGCGATGCTGGCACAGGCGCAAAGCAAGACCACGCCGCCGGAAAACATCCAGCTGCAGAAGCAGGAAATGGCCAAGGGCGACCCCGCCCGCTGGTACCAGGACGACGCCAGCGTCACCGCACAGATGCGCACCTTGCGCAAGGAAATCGCGGCCGCGTTTGCCGAGGCGAATGTCGCCTGCAAAAAAGGCCCCGCCAGCGAACGCAATGACTGCCTGAAGGACGCCCGCTCGACCTACAAGCAGGACATGGCGAACGCCGCGCAAATCCGCGCGGAGAATCACCAGCAATAGCAGCCGCCTAGGCGGCCCGCTCCTGGTCGTGCACGTTGCTCCGCGCAGGCGGCAGTTCGTGCACGACCAGCGGCGTATCTTCCGTCACAAAGCTCAGCCAGCCCGCCGCCTTCAGCGCGCGCAGCGCGTCCTGGTAGCCCTGGTCCCAGCGCCATTCAATCGAACCCTTGGAGAAATTGATGTCCTTGGCCGCCATGTTCCAGTCGCGGCCCGCGTAGGCCAGCCGCACCACGTGCAGCGTGCTGCCGACGCCCAGCTGGGCCAGGTCTTCCGCGCCCTTCTGCGTGCGCGCCTGCTCCGGCAGCTGCAGGTACAGTTCGCGCAGCTTTTGCTGCAGATTGTGGGTGGCCACGTAGTCGTCCAGGTGGCGCTTGGAACGCGAGGCGAAGGTCACGTCTTTCTGCCGCGTCTGCACCTCGTCCAGCGTGGTCGGTTCCTCGCCGTCGGCGTTCCACAGGTCGACCATGAAGCACAGCGTGTCGACGTGCTCGTTATCGTCCAGCACGGTTTCCAGCGGCGTGTTCGAATACAGGCCGCCGTCCCAGTACAGGTCGCCGTCGATGCGCACCGGTGGAAAGCCCGGCGGCAGCGCGCCGCTGGCGCGGACGTGATCGGCATTGATGTTCAGCTGGCGGTTGTCGAAGCTGCGCAGGCTGCCGCAGGTGACCTTGAGCGCGTTGATGGTCAGGCGGATGCCGCCCGGCCCGTTCAGGTAATCGAAATCGATCAGCCGGTTCAGCGTGTCGCCCAGCTCGTCCGTGCTGTAAAAACTGGCTTGCTCGGGATCGACCGCCATGCCCGCCGCGAACGGGCTCATCAGGCGTGGCCGGAAGAAGCCCGGCACGCCGCGCAGCAGCGTATCCCAGGTTTGCAGCAGGATGTTGGAGCGGCGCTGCGCGTCCGGCAACTGCCGCATATCGTAGCTGTCGCGGTGGGCGATGCCCTCCCAGAATTCCTTCAGCCTGGCCAGCCGCGTTTCGTGCGGATTGCCGGCCAGGATGGCGGCATTGATGGCGCCGATCGAGGTGCCGACGATCCAGTCCGGCGCCAGCCCATGTTCGTGCATCGCCTGGAACACGCCGGCCTGATAGGCGCCCAGCGCACCACCGCCCTGCAGCACCAGCACGACCCGCAAGCCTGCGGGATTCAATTCGGGAACTTTGCCACTCATCAGCCTACTCCAATAAAAAAACGCCGCATCGGCGGCGTTTGGGATTAATCCGGTTCCTGCTCCGGCGCGGGTTTGCGCCGCAGCAGCCAGGCCACGCCCACGCCGGCCGCCAGCGCGATGCCCAGCGCCGGCTTGACCAGGCGCTTGCGGGCGATAAACGAACCCAGGGTCAGCGCATACGGCATCAAGGTCTTGACGTTGATGCCCTTCAGCCCGCCCGGCTGCAGCAGGCCGCCCAGGCGCGCCTGGGCCATGCCCAGCGCATGCTCGACCGCGCCGTGGAACATCGCATCGGGCTGCAGCGCGTTACCGACCAGCGCCTTCGCGTGCACCACCTTGATCCGATACAGCTCGCCTTCGCGTATCAGCCGCTGCTTCTCGGCATTGAACTCCGCCAGTTCCGCTTCTTTGCTCATCTGCTCTCCCGGTTACAACAGCATGTCGCGGTCGGACTTGAGTTCCGCCATGGTTGCCGGCATCGCCAGCTTGCCACTGCGGATCACGCCGCGCGCATACACCACCAGGCCGATGGCGATCAGCAGGAACACGCCGGTCAGGATCGGCAGGATGGTCCAGCCGATCGATTGCCAGGCCAGGTAGGCGACGGTCACCGAGCCCCAGGCCAGCGCGAAGCAGCAGGCCACGACGGCCAGCGCGAACGCCAGCACCAGCCGCAGCAGGTGATTGCGCACCTCCCCCAGTTCCAGCGCGGCCAGCTCCAGCCGCGTCAAAAGCAGGCCGAGGCTGTTGCGGCAGATGTTGCCCAGCGACGCGATCAGCCCCGGCGGGCGGTTCATCTCATCGGACACGATGAATTACTTGCGGCCGATGATCACACCGATCAGCAGGCCGACGCCGGCTGCGGCGGCGATCGAACGCCATGGGTTTTCCTTGACATACACGTCGGCCTGCTTGGCCATTTCCTTGCTGGCGGCCACGGCGCTTTGCTGCGCTTCATGGGCCTTGGCCAGTGCCGTGTCCAGCGCCCGCATGCCGCGGCCGCGCAGTTCTTCGGCCTTTTCGCCGGTCAGGGCGGTGGCGGCGGTAAACAATGCTTGCGCATCTTTAACCAGAGTTTTCACGTCGTTGTTCACGGTACTGATGTTTTGTTCCAGCATGATGAGGCTCCTGTTATGGTTGTGTGAAGTGAAAACTGTACAGCAAAATCACGAATATGCCTTAATCCAGCAAATCGCGCATATCGTCCGCGTGCTCTTCTTCGACGGCCATGATCTTGATCAACAAGTGACGCGTCGTCGGGTCCGTGTCGCCTATCCGTTCCACCATCTGCCGGTAGGACTCGATGGCGACCCGCTCGGCGATCAGATTGGCCTTGACCATCGATTGAACGTCGTCAGATGCATCATACTCGGCATGGCTACGTGCGAGCAATGTTGCCGGATTGAAATCAGGCTGGCCGTTCAACTGAATGATACGCTCAGCCAGCCAGTCCGCGTGTTCCTGTTCCTGGGTAGCGTGCTCCAGGAACTCGGCCTTGGCCGAGCCGTTGGACTTGCCGCTGACCGTGTAGTAGTGGCGCTTGTAGCGCAGGACGCACACCAGCTCGGTCGCCAGCGCGTCGTTGAGCATCTTGATGACGGCGCTGCGGTCGCCCTGGTAGCCGGCCGTGACCGGGCCGTCCTGCAGGTTGCGGGCGGCCGCGCGGATGGCTTCGGTATCGATGCCTGCCGCTGTGGTGGGATTGGATTCAGCCATGATAGTCCTTCCTTGGTGAGAAATTAGTGGCGGTTGGCGATCGGCGCGCCGTTTTGCGACAGCACGATCTCGACCCGGCGGTTCAGCTGGCGGCTGCCGGCGTCGGCATTGCTGGCGACCGGATAGGCTTCGCCGTAGCCGCGAGTGGCGATCTTGTCGGCCTTGACGCCCAGGCCGATCAGCGCGTTACGCACCGATTCGGCGCGGCGCTGCGACAACTCCAGGTTGTGCGACGAGGTGCCGGTGCTGTCGGTAAACCCTTCGATCAGCACGGCGCTCTGAGGTTCCTGCAGCAGCACGTCGGCCATTTTCTGCGCGGTGCGCATGCCTTCGGCGCTCAGCTCGGCGCGGTCGACGTTGAACAGCACGTCGCTCAGCGTGATGACCAGGCCGCGGTCGGTTTGCTTGGCCTGCAGATCGGCCAGCTGCTGCTGCAGCGCGGCGTTCTTGGCTTGCTCGTCGCGCGCGCTGTTGGATGCGGCGTCGGCCTGCATGCGGGCGGCGTCGGCTTCAGCCTTGGCCTGGTTGGCGGCCGAGGTGGCTTCATTGGCCTGCATCTTGGCCGTGTTGGCTTCGGCGGTGCGCGCTTCCAGGCGGATCTCGTCGCGCTGGCGGCCCGAGTTGGCCACCTCAGCCTCGGCCTGTTTCTGTTTCGCGACTTCGCGCGCGGTGGCGATCTTCTGTTTGGCGATATAGGCCAGCTTGTCGATCTCGTCCAGGCTCTCCTTCTTCGCGGCGGCGGCGTTGGCGCGGTCCAGCGCGTCGGTCGCGGCCTTGAACTCCAGCGGCGCGTTGGCGGCCACCGACGGATTGCTTTGCGCGGCCATGAAGTCGCCGCGGGTTTGGTCGAGCAGGCTGGTGGTGGTGGGCGTGGTGCTGCAGGCGGAGAACATGATCGCCATCGCGAACACGGTGGGGACGGCGTACAGTTGTTTCATGCGCAGTGTATTCATGACGTGCTCCTTATTGTTGGGTGGTGGTGCCGGCGCGGTTCAGTTCCTCGCGCAGGGTGCGGATGCTTTGCTGCAGCTCGTCGGCGGCGCTGGTGGCCTTGGCGGAATTGGCCTTGCTCTGCGCCAGCTGCGCGTCGGCCGAGGCCTGCGTGGCCAGGTCCTGCGCCGTCTTGTAATCCTTGGCGGCCAGCGCCTGGTTGGCGCGCATCAGTTTTTCGCGGGCCGATTGCATTTCGGCCGGGGCCAGGTCGGCGGCGCCGGCGCTGGTGGCATTGGCCACGGCGGCGCGCGATACCGCGACGTCGGCGGTGGCGGGGGTTTTCTCGCTGGCGCAGGCGCTCAGGCCCAGTACCGCGGCAATGGTGCACAAGATGGCAAGGCGGTGATGGATGATAGTACTCATTATTGTTCTCCTCAAAAATTCATTCGGTAGGATGATGTTATAAGCTCATGCCTAGCGGCCTTCAGTACGGTGCCGCACATTGAACGTGCGCTGCTCCCCGTACTTGGTACCGCAGCGTACAATCGAGGATTCAGCGCCCACCAGACATTCACATGACACCGCCACGCCTCCGCCGTACCCGTATCGCCCTTGCCGCCGCCGGCGTGCTGGTCGCCGTTCCCGTCGTCGCCGTCATCGTGTTGATGAACTACGACTGGAACCGGGCGCGCCCCTGGCTCAACGACAAGATCGGCGAAGCCATCGACCGTCCGTTCGCCATCCGCGGCGACCTGGCGCTGACATGGCAAAGCCAGGGTCGCGGCGATGCCGACCGCAGCTGGAGCGACTACCTGCCGCTGCCGCACCTGGTGGCGCAGGACGTGCACATCGGCAATCCGGCCGGCATGCGGGCGCCGGCGGAAATGGCCGGCGTCGGCCGCTTCGCCTTCTTCATCGAACTGCTGCCGTTGCTGCAGCACCGGATCTCGATCCCGGTGCTGCGCTTCGACCAGCCGGTGGTGCTGCTGCAGCGCGACGCCGATGGCAAGAACAACTGGACCTTCAAGCCGGCCGACAAGCCGTCGCCGTGGCAACTGGATTTGCAGCGCGTGGTGTTCACCAAGGGCACGGTGCACTACATCGACGCCAAGACCCACGTCGACGCCGTCGCCGAGGTCGACACCATCAACGCCGATCCGACCTACGGCGTGTCGTGGAAGGTGCGCGGCAAATGGAACGGCCAGAACATCAGCGGCGGCGGCAAGGCCGGCGCGGTGCTGTCGCTGCGGCAGCAGTCCGTGCCCTACCCGCTGGCGGCCAACCTCAACGTCGGCGGCACCAGC
Source organism: Duganella sp. Dugasp56 (assembly GCF_047304105.1). Taxonomy (NCBI): domain Bacteria; kingdom Pseudomonadati; phylum Pseudomonadota; class Betaproteobacteria; order Burkholderiales; family Oxalobacteraceae; genus Duganella; species Duganella sp. Dugasp56. Next base: position 1,772 of record NZ_JBGLYQ010000024.1, on the reverse strand, counting down.
ATCGCCGTCGAAGGCACGCTGACCAAGCCGTCCGCGCTGGCCGCGATCGACATGCGGCTCAAGATCTCCGGCCCCAGCATGGCGCGCCTGTACGGCCTGACCGGCGTGCTGCTGCCGGAAACCCCGCCGTTCGCCACCGAGGGCCACCTGACCGGCAACCTCGGCGCCCACGCCAGCCACTGGCTGTACGACCGCTTCACCGGCCGCGTCGGCAACTCCGACATCGAGGGCAGGCTGGACTTCAAGACCGGCCAGCCGCGCCCGCTGTTGACGGGCGCCGTGCAATCGAAGCTGCTGCAGTTTTCCGACCTCGGCCCGCTGATCGGCGCCGATTCCAACGCCAGCAAGCAGGCGCGCGGCGTCGAAGCGGTGCAGCCGGGCAACCGGGTGCTGCCGGTGGAGAAGTTCCGCACCGAACGCTGGACCGCGCTCGACGCCGACGTCGGCTTCAAGGCCCAGCGCATCACGCGCGACAAGGACCTGCCGATCGCCAACCTGGACACGATGATCCACATGAAGGACGGCGTGCTGTCGCTGACGCCGATGAACTTCGATGTCGCCGGCGGCCGCTTCACCTCCAACATCAAGCTCGACGGCAGCGGCAGGCTCAATCCGGACGCCATCCGCGCCGAGCTCAAGGCCAGCGCGCGCAAGCTCAAGCTCAAGCAGCTGTTCCCCCGCATCGAAGAGATGCAGGCCACGGTGGGCGAAGTCAATGCCGACCTGTCGCTGTCGGCCACCGGCAATTCCGTGGCCGGGCTGCTGGGCTCGTCCAACGGCGAGCTCAAGGGCGTGATCAACGAAGGCAGCGTCAGCAAGCTGCTGCTGGAGGAAATGGGCCTGAACATCGGCAACGTGGTGCTGACCAAGGTCATCGGCGACAAGCAGGTCAAGCTCAATTGCATGGTCACCGATTTCAGCGTGACCAACGGCCTGATGCGGTCGCGCCTGTTCGTGGTCGACACCTCGGACGCCACCATCAGCGTCGCCGGCACCGTCAACCTCGACAACGAGAAGATGGACTTGACGCTGCGCCCGGACGCCAAGGGTCTGCGCGTGATCTCGCTGCGCGCGCCGATCTATGTGCGCGGCACCTTCAAGGATCCCGACGTCAGCGTCGACAAGGGCGTGCTGGCCTTGCGCGCCGGCGGCGCGCTGGCGCTGGCGGTGATGGCGCCGGTGGCGGCCATCCTGCCGCTGGTCAATGCCGGACCGGGCGAGACCACCGGCTGCGAAGCGCTGCTGGCCCGGCAAGGGGGCAAGCCGGTGGCGCCGCCGCCGGGCCAGACGCTGCGGCAAAAACCGTCAGGCAAGGTGAAAAATTAACTTCCGCTCTGTGTGCGTTGTCGTACGGATCGTCTCCGGCTTCTTCCGTAATCTGGCCACATTGGTGCAGGCGCTACCTGCCGCGCCTTAATCAGCTAGTGAGGAGAACATCATGAAGAACATCAAGCACATCGCATCGACCGCCGCCATCCTGGCGGCCACCCTGGGCCTGAGCGCTTGCGCAGGCATGTCGAATCAGGACAAGAGCACGGCGGTCGGCGCCGGCGTTGGCGCAGTGGCGGGCTCGGTACTGACCGGCGGCAGCGCAGTGGGCACCGTCGGCGGCGCTGCAGTGGGCGGCGTGATCGGCAACCAGGTCAGCAAGCCACCACGTTAAATCCTTAAATCCGGGGTCAGATCTGACAATTGGACACGAGCTCTACCGTTGGGGGTGGTTCGGGTGGGGTGGTGTGGAACTGTGTGTTTTTCACGTGGGCGGGCCCGCG
>NZ_JBGLYQ010000023.1:0-121203 GCF_047304105.1 Duganella sp. Dugasp56 | reverse complement strand
CCCAGCACGCGGGGGCGCCCCCGCCCCCCGCCGCCCGCCGGCCCGCAGCCACCGCCGCGGGGGCCGCCGCCGCCAAACACCCCGCCGCCGCGCCGGGCGCGGCGACACAGGCAACCCAGGCGGCGCAGGCGCTGGCCGCGCAGAACACCGCAGCGCAGCAGGCGGCGGTGCGCGCCAGCCTGCTGCAAACCGATCCGCTGCGCGCCAATCCCGCGCTGGCTTCCGCCATCGCCGCCTACAACATCAACGATACGACGGTGTTGGGCGCCAATGCCCGCGCCGCGTCGCCTGCCGGCGGTGCGGTGCCGCGCGTGTCGGCGGTCGAAGCCCCGGCCCGCTCGCGCGGCATCGGCACCGCGCGTTAGAGGGGCAGCCCCTCAGGATCAGAATCGCCCGGCAGAACGCGCAATGGCGCAACAAGCCTTTCAGTATTTGTGAACATGCTTGGAATTTTCTGCAATAATCGGACGATGCTCAAAGCCAAATTGTCGATGCCGGCGGGTTTGTCTGCCACTTTGCTTGTCACGTTGCTGTGGTGCGGACTACCGCCCCGCGCGACGGCCGCCGGTCCCGTGGTGCAGCTGCTGATGGGCGATACGCTCGACGAAAGGGGCAGGCCCAGGCCCATGCCGGAAGTCAAACGCAAGGTGATCGCCGCGGTGGAGCGGGAGCTGGGCGTGACCTTCGAGCCGCATATGTATCCATGGGCGCGCGCCGAACGCTACGCCCTCGACGGCGTGGGCCTGATTTTCGGGCTGCCGAAAACCGCAGAACGCCTGCGCGCGCTGCATTACTCCGACATCGCCACCCACAACAGCCTGTGGCTGGTCACGCGCAGCGACGCCACTTTCCCCTTCAACAGCCTCGAGGACCTGCGCGGCAAGACCGTCGGCACGGTGCGCGGCTACAACTACGGCGAGGAATTCGAACAGGCGCGCGGCAAAAAACTGTTCCGCACCGACGACGACATCTCCTCGCGCGGCACCCGCCTGACCCGCCTGATGCTGAAGCGGGTCGACGTGGTGCTGCTGTTCCAGCCCAACGGCCAGACCGCGAAAGATCTCGAGGCCGACATCCGCCAATTCATGGCGCCGCGCCTGCCGTCCATCGGCGCCGCCGCCAACGCCGGCTTCAGCGTGCTGCCAAAGCCGATGGCCACCGACAGCGGCCAGTTTTTCGCCATCGCCCGCGGCAAGGACGACGGCATCATCGACCGCATCAACGCGGCGCTGGCCCGCATCCGCCAGCGCGAGGAAGAGGCCAGGCGCCAGCGCGCGCCGAATTAAATTTTGGCCGGCAGCCCTTCGAAAGCGGATCTGCCCGAAAAAAGGCCATACGCAAGCCCAACTCACGCGATAATATTTGCGGATTTTGGCGATAATCCTGTCATCGCATTTATTCACACCCTCTGGAGACCGCATGAAACTGAAGCATATCGCTGCCGCCCTGGCGCTGCTGGGCGCCGCCACCGTCCACGCGCAAGACACCGTGGTCAAGATCGGCCACAGCGGCCCGTTGTCCGGCGCCCAGGCTTTCTCCGGCAAGGACAATGAATCCGGCGCGCGCCTGGCGATCGAGGAACTGAACGCCAAGCCGATCACCGTGGCGGGCAAGAAGCTCAAGTTCGAATTGCAGTCGGAAGACGACCAGGGCGATCCCAAAGCCGGCGTGGCGGCGGCGCAGAAGCTGATCGACCAGGGCGTCAAGTTCGTCGTCGGCCCGTACAACTCGGGCGTGGCGATTCCCGCATCGCGCGCCTACAACGACGCCGGCGTGCTGATCGCCACCGTGGCCACCAATCCGAAGATCACGCAGCAAGGCTACAAGGGCCTGTTCCGCGTGAACGCCAGCGATTCGCAGCTGGGCACCAAGATGGCGCTGTACGCGGCCAATGAACTGAAACTGAAGACCGTGGCCGTCATCGACGACCGCACCGCGTTCGGCCAGGGCGTGGCGGAGGAATTCAAGAAGCAGGCCAAGGCCGCCGGCATGACCGTGGCCGGCCATGAGTTCACCAACGACAAGGCGTTCGACTTCACGTCCATCCTGACCAAGCTGAAAACCAAGAAGGTCGAAGCGATCTTCTTCGGCGGCTACGCGCCGCAGGCCGCGCCGATGGCGCGCCAGATGAAGCAGCTGGGCATCAACGCCAGGCTGCTGGGCGGCGACACCATCTGCACGGCGGAGATGGGCAAGCTTGGCGGCGACGCCGTCGGCGACAACGTGCTGTGCTCGCAGGGCGGCGCCATCCTCGACAAGGCGGCCAGCGGTCCGGCCTTCAAGGCCAAGTTCAAGGCCCGCTTCAAGCAGGATGCCGACGTCTACGCGGCCGCCTACTACGATGCGACCATGATGTATGCGCAGGCCATGCAGAAGGCGAACTCGCTCGATCCGCAAAAAGTGGCGGCCACCATCGGCGCCGGCTCGTACAAGGGTGTGGCGGGCACCTATTCGTTCGACGACCACGGCGACATGAAGCAGTCGCCGGTCACCATCTTCAACTTCAAGGGCGGCCAGCCGGTGCCGCTGACTACCTATTAAGTTGAGGGAGGCCGTCTAGGAGAGCCGCAGCTCCCAGTACCCGACGTCGATCCAGCGGTCGAACTTGCGGCCGACCTGCTTGAAGTGGGCGACCTTTTCGAAGCCCAGGCTTTCATGCAGCGCCACGCTGGCGGGGTTGGGCTGGGCGATGCCGCCGATCGCCATGTGGATGCCGCGCGTGCGCAGTTCTTCCAGCAGCGCCTTGTACAGCGCCGAGCCTATGCCCCGGCCGCCCTGCCCCTGCGCCACGTATACGCTGGTCTCGGCCGAATAGCGGTAGGCGGCGCGCACCCGCCACTTGGTCGCATACGCATAGCCGGCCACCTGTCCATCCCGCTCGTGCACCAGCCATGGCAGGTGCGCCGTCACGTCGCGAATGCGGCCGGCCATTTCCTCCGGCGAGACGGGGTGCTCCTCGAAACTGATGGTGGTGGTGGCGATATAGTGGTTGTAGATGGCGACGATGGCGGCGGCATCGTCAGGCGTGGCGGGTCGTATCATCGGCATGGTGTTGTGGTTGAAGAGATAAGCTTAACAATAGCGTGTTTGTATGGAAGCCGCAACGCCCCGGTTTACGCGAATAAAAAGCGCGTATGATTTATCTGTTCGTCTGTTCAGGACAAAACAAAAAGAACCGGGAGATCGACATGCTGGCCGCCGCTAGACCGTCAAACGAGACCCAGCGCATCGAGGCGCTGCACGCCCTTAACCTCCTTGGCAGCGAGCGGGAGGAACGCTTCGACCGGCTCACCAGGCTCGCCAGGCGGCTGTTCAATGTGCCGATCGCGATCGTCACCCTGGTCGATTCCGACAACGTGTTCGTCAAATCCTGCGCCGGCAACGATGTGGTGTCGGTACCGCGCGACGCATCCTTCTGCGCCCACGCCATCCTCAGCGAAGATATCCTGGTGGTGCCGGACGCCACGCTGGACCTGCGCTTTCACGACAGCCTGCTGGTCACCGACGATCCCTATGTGCGGTTCTATGCCGGCTGCCCGCTGACGATACCGGGTGGCTGCCGGCTGGGCACCCTGTGCCTGCTCGACACCATGCCGCGCATGCTGGAGGGCGAGGACTGCAAGCTGCTGCGCGACCTGGCGGCGATGGTCGAGCAGGAAATGGGCGCGCTGCAGATGGCGACCATGGATGCAATGACGATGCTGTCGAACCGGCGCGGCTTCGAGGTGCTGGGCCAGCAGGCGATGAATGTGTGCCACCGGCTGGGCAAGCCGGCCTCGCTGCTGTTCTTCGATTTGAACTATTTTAAAAAAATCAACGACACCTTCGGCCATGCGGAAGGCGACCGCGCGCTGACGGTGTTTGCCGACATCCTGCGCACCATCTTCCGCAACAGCGATTTGATCGGCCGCCTGGGCGGAGACGAATTTTCCGCCCTGCTGATCAACTCCGACGCTGCCGAAACCATGGCCGCCGTCCAGCGGCTGCAGGACGCCGTCGACGTGCGCAACGCGCAGGACCGGCGCGGCTACGACATCCGCTTCAGCGTCGGCCAGGTCAACCTCGACCTGGCCCGCCACCACTCCATCGGCGACATGCTGGCGGAGGGCGACATGGCCATGTACCGCAACAAGCAGCTGTTGAAGGCGCAGACTGCGCCGCATTGATCCACCTTGATCATCGTTCAGCGCTGGCGCGCGGCGTACAGGTCGTCGAAAACCGGGATGATGGCCAGCGTCAGCAACGCCAAGGCCAGCGGCACCGTAACGATATAGCCGATATATTTGAAGCCGAAGGCGCCGACCAGGCCCCCTGCCAGGAACATCGCCAGCAGGGAACCCAATAGCCGCAGCTTGCCGCGGTCGGCCCTCACCGTGTCCGAAGGCCCGGCGCTTGGCAGTCCATTCCAGTAAACCAGCTTGCCCAGCTCGATGCCGATGTCGGTCACCAGGCCGGTGACGTGGGTGGTGCGGATTTCGGCGCGCGACACCTTGGTGACGATGGCGTTTTGCAATCCCATCACAAAGCACAGCAGCGCGACGATGGCGGAGATCTGGCCCGACGCGCCCAGCTTGGCGCCCATCAGGCCAAAGCACAACAACAGAGCCGCCTCGACGATCAACGGCAGCGCATACTGGCTGTGCGCGCCGCGCCGGCGGCCCCAGTTGATCAGGATCGCCGACGTCGCCGCGCCGAAGAGGAAGGCCAGCAGCGACGCGAACCCCGCCGCCACAAGGGCCACCTCGCCCAGGGCGGCGTTGTCGGCCAGCGCCGAGACGATGCCCGACATGTGCGACGTGTATTGACCTACTGCGAAAAAACCGCCGGCATTGACCGCGCCGGCCACGAAGGCCAGCGAACGGCCAAGGCGGCGGTTGCTGATATCGGTTCGTTGCGGGCTGGTTAAGGCACGCAGGTAGTGCATGGGCATGGCTGGCCTCTTTATTGCTGTCGGCCATTCCATTGTATGCCATCACCTCACTTCAGGCATCTACTTCAATACCACGTTCCAGTTCTTTTCGACGCACTTGGCGTAGTTGCCAGCGATAAGAGCGCTATACGGCGTCTGGTAGCTCACCAGCTGGCACTGGTAATCGCCGCCGCTGCTCCAGTTCTTCTCCCAATAGATGTTGTAGGCGGCCGAACTGGATGCCGTGAAGCGCTGCATGGTGGCGCACGACAGCTGCTCGCCGCCGACGTTCCAGCCCAGGTCCGCCGCGAACTGCTTGTAGTAGTCGATACGATTCTGCGCCGCCGCCTTCTCCGTACCGGTACCGCACTCGGCGTTGATGATCATGATCGTCGTGGCGAAGTTGTTGCCCGCACCGGCCGCCCGGTCCGCCGCATTCGGCACCCAGGTTCCGTCCAGCACGTGCAGCATCGACGGCTTGGGCGGCTGCGGATAGACGAAGAAGAACGTCGCCGAAGCGAGATTGAGCCAGGTCGATGCCACCAGGTCCGGATTCTTCAACAACACCGACTGGTCGCCGTTGTACATCACCTGCGAGAACGGGCCGTAGTTGTAGTTGTACGAAAGCTGCTTGGCGCCGCGTCCGTAGTACTTCTTGAAACTGCCGTCGGCGTTTTTACCGCAGGTCCAGACAGTGTTGAACACCGGATCAGAACACTCGGCGTTGTAGCCGCAGTTGGTGCCGGTTTCGTCGCAGCCCATTTCGCGCAGATACTTCAGGCCCTGCCGCCACTGCGGCAATGGCAAGCTGGCGTTGTGGTCTCCCGTCTCCTGCGCGAAGTGAGCGAACATCGTCGCCAGCGAATGGCGGCAGATGGCGTCGGCGTCGCGGCCGTCGGTGTAGTCGCCGCAGACCGCCGGGAACTTGGCCACCGCCTGCAGGAAGCGACCGTACGTGTAGCTGGGCTCGCGCACGCCGAAGTAGTAGTCCCACCTGGCCGGCGACAGCAGCCGCTCCACCCGCTTGACGTTGGCGGGATTGGCGGCCACGCCCGGCGCCACGGCATCGACCGCCGCGTTGTCCAGCGTGCGGATCGATGCCTTCACCTTGCGGAAGAAGTCGTTGTTGGTCAGCTCCGCTTCGCGCGCCTCGGCTTGCGCCCTGGTCGGCACGCCGCCCGGTTGCGTGGTGCCGGGATCGGTCGGCGGCGGATCGGTGGCGACACCGACGTACTTCCACGGCCCGTAGGTATCGGCGGCGTCGGGCGCGGTGCCCTGCACCCACCATTTCGCCTCGAACTGCTTGCCCTGATAGATTGCGCACATGCCGGCCGTATAGACGGCGGTGCCGCTGTATGCGGGGCATGCGGCGGCCACCGTCGTGCCGCCAGCAAGGATGCGGGGAGTCGCGTTGCCGGCCTGGCCGCCGTCGCTGCCGCCGCCACAGGCGGCAAGCAGCATGGCGGTCAGCGAGGCAAAGATATAAGTGATCTTCATCTCGCCGTCTCCTTACTTCAGCGCGACCGGCAAGCCGGGGTACTCTTCGCTCAGCGCGTAGCGCACGCCGTTCACGGTGACGACGTAGGAGGACGGTCCGGAAATCGGCAGCGAGTAGTTCAGCGTGATCGCCACCGAAGCACCCGGCGCCAGCGATTGCCACGACGGTATCGTGAACTTGGCGTGGTTGAAGTTGGCCTTGAAGCCGCCGATGTTGTTCGGCCCCGAGTAGCCGGCCTTGGTCACCGTCAGGCCATAGCCCGACTGGTCGCTCATGTTGGCCGGCGCCGATACCGGATAGTCGAATTCCACCACCGAGCCGCCCGGAATGGTGACGGTGGTGTTGTTCGTCACCGTCATGACCGGGTTGATCGGGTAGTTGCTGTCGCCGAGCTTCCAGCCGCCGAGCGAGATGCTGACCTTGGCGCTGCTGGCCGGCATTGCCGATTCCGCCCGCGCCGCGCCGTACGGACCGGCGGTCTTGAAGGCGTTGTAGATGTTGGTGGTCAGCGTGTAGCCCATGAAGTACTCGCCTTTGCCGCCATTCTTGCCCGCGTCCCAGGCGTAGTCGCCGGCCAGTTCCCAGATCATGATGCCGCCGATGGCGTTGTCGATCACGTACTGGGTCTTGGCCGCGATCGACTGCGTCGTCTCGGTCGACAGGAAGACCTTGCGCGTGGCGTTCCACAACCACGGCGCGGCCATCGTGGCGCTGTAGTTGGGGCTATAGACGCCGGTGATGGTCTTCTCGGTGATGCCGTAGGCGTCCAGGTAATCCGGCACGATCGCGCCTTGCAGGTTCAGCGCGTGCCACAGCGGATTGCCGCCGCCGGGTACCGCCTGGCCGTTGGTATCCAGGTCATGCCAGACGTTGTCGATGCCGATGGCGCCGGTGCCGCAGGTCGGAACGCCGGCGCAGGTGACGGTATTGCTGACCAGTGGCGACGTGCCCCACAAGCCGTTGGTGCCGCCGCTGACGTCCTTCCAGCCCCGCGTGTAGTACGGCACGCCGAGGTTGATGCGGCCGGCCTGCAATGCGCCGCGGTAGTAGCGGTAGGCCCAGTCGACATTCAGGTAGCCGATGCCGCCGTACTGGTAGGCGTTGCCGGCCTTGAGTTCGGCGTCGTTGCCGTCGTCGAACAGCGCGGCGTTCGGACCGACATACTGGTTCCAGCCTCCGTGCAGGTCATAGGACATCAGGCTGGCGTAGTCGAGGTACTGCAGGCCGGAGAGGTTTTCCTCGCCGCGCAGTATCCATGCCGATGCGGAGCCGGCGATGGTCAGCATGTAGTACTTGTTGTCGGCGACGGCGGCCGTGTCCAGTTTCTGGCGTACGGTTTTCAGCAGCGCGTTGTAGCCTGTCATCAGCCCCGCGAGGCGCGGCTTGGAGACGCCGAAATCGAGCGGATTGCCGGCCGCGTTGTTGGTGGTCGGGTGCTCGTAGTCGATGTCGATGCCGTCGAAGAAGGTGTACTGGCGCAGCACGGCGACCATCGAGTCGGCCAGCGTGTTGATGCCGGCGGTGTTCAGCGAACCGTCGGCGTTGGTGGTGGCGGTGTAATAGCCGCCGCTGCCCGCCCAGCCGCCGATCGACAGCATCACCTTCACGCCGGGATAGCGCTTCTTGTACTGCGCCAGCAAGTTGAAGTGGCCTTTGTACGGCAACGACGGATCCATCGCGGCGGCGGGGATCGTCGGCCAGGTCATGCCGGTGTCCGGGTTGTTGGCGCCGGTGCCCAGTTGGACTTTGGCGTTGGCGTCAACTGCGGCGAAGGCGTAGTTGACGTGGGTGATTTTGTCCCACGGGATGTTGTTGACCAGGTAGGACGGCGTGTTGTTCGCTCCTGTGCGCCAGCTGGTGAAGTAACCGACGATGCGGCGATTCAGGCCATTGGCCAGCTTCTCGCGGCCGTTGGCATCGTACACGCCGCAGTAGTTCACGTTCGGTACCGGCGTGGCCAGGCCGTCCGGGCGGCATGCGACCGGCGTTGGCGTTGGCGTTGGCGTTGGCGTTGGAGTTGGCGTCGGTGTCGGTGTCGGTGTCGGTGTCGGAGTTGGCGTTGGGGTCGGAGTTGGCGTGGTCGTCTGCGCCGCCCAAGGGCCCCACTCTTCCGTGCCGGGCACGTTATTCTGCGTCCACCACTTGGCGGTGTAGGTGATGCCGTTGTACGTCACGCACATGCCGACGGTGTAGACCGCCGAAGCACTCCACGCGTCGCAGGTGACGGCCGCGGCGCCCATGCGCACGGCGCCGCCCAATAATTTCGGCGCTGGAGTAGCTGCGTTTTGAGGGTCGCTGCCGCCACCACAGGCGGCCAGAGTACTGCCGACTAGCGTCAGCATCAAAATATTTTGTCTCATTTTTAGATCCCGTGATTAGAAGTCTTGATTGCTCGGGTAATGGGTATAGAAGTCGTTATCCCACAGGAAGTGGGTGGTCGAGACCGTGATGGTCACATCGAGCGCCTCGACAAAATGCCACCAGCCCACCGGCAGGAACAGGATCTCGCCCGGTTCCAGCACGCATTCGATGACCGGCACGTTGGCCATCATCGGGAAGCGCTGCAGATCGATGTTGCGTCCATCGACCTGCGAATAACAGTGACGCTGGTTGTACACGTTGGGCGTGTCGCACGGTGCGATCAACCGCACCCGCTTGCGCCCCGCTATCTGGATCATGAAATTGTTGGTCAGGTCGTGATGGAACGGCGTGATCGTGCCGGCCGGTCCGAACCAGAAAAAGCCGCCGCGCCCCTGCTCCAGGTATTCCGCCAACGGCGGCAGATCCGCCATCAGCTCCTGCAGCGCCTCGCGATTCCGGCCGTCGTTATTGGCGGTCATGTAGAAATCGTTGGTTGGGCCGCTATCCCGCACCATTGCCACGTATTCGCCGAAAGGCATGCGGCGCTTGTGCGAGTTGCTGTTCATTTCGTAGTTCGGATCGGCCTCGCGGCCGAACTGCACCTCGACTTCCCGCCCGCCCAGTTGCCCGATCAGGTGGTCGTAAGTCCACTTTTCGCGCGCGACGCAATCGTCCAGCATGCCGGTGATGATCACCGGCTCGTTGCGGCGATAGTGCTCGTCGAGGAAAGCGGCGCCGGACAGGCGCTCCCGGCGCGGCACTTCATTGGGCCCCAGCCGGTTCAGGCGCTGCTGGATGCGCAGCACCCAGTCGCGCTTGGCCAGCCGGTTGTGCAGTCGCGATACGCCCCGCAGGTATGGGCTGCGCAGCGCGGCGTCCATCTCCGCGCGCGCCGAGGCCTCGACGATGCCAGACTGGATCATGATGCCGATGAGCGCTTCCGGATGGCCGCCGAGAATAAGGTTCTCGGCGATCCATCCCCGCCATGAGTCGTTAACGTCTATCTGTTGTACGGCGTCATGGCGGTTCATCGCTTATCGTCCTTTCCACACTGCGCTGGTCAAAGCTCCGCTGGCGTCGCCGTCGAGCTCCCACGAGAAGGCGCCACGCAGACTCTGGTCGCGCACATACTGCATCTTGGTCGCGATTACCGTCGGGTCGTCATAGCTCCACCATTCTCCGCTGCCAGTGTACAGGAACAGCTGTTTGGTGGTCGGGTGGTACCAGCGCGATCCCGTCTTGTTGACCAGGACTTTGTAGTCGTCTATGCCCGCCTCGTAGGTGCCGGCCGCGGCGCCCGTGGTGGATTGATACAGGCCGTTGGCGTTAGGCCCGGCGGCGACGCCCTTCCATCCGCGTCCGTAGAACGGCACGCCGAGCAGGATCTTATTGCGCGGCATACCTGCGGCCACCAGCGCCGTGATGGCGTCGTTGGCGTTGTACTTGGCAAGCACGCCGGTCGATGGATCGGCGCTGTCGTGGTACAGCGGCGCGTGGAAGTTGGTGGTGCTTTCCCAACCGCCGTGGAAGTCATAGCTCATCAGGTTGACCCAGTCCATGTACTGCGAATACAGATTGGGTTCGGTTTGGGCGATCTTCTCGGTGCCGGCGCCGATGGCGGCCGTCAGCGCATAGCGCTTGCCGTCGATGACTCCTTGCGCATCGAGCTGCGCGCGGAACTCGGCCATCAGCAGCGTGAAGTTATGCTTGTCGGCGACCGTGTCGAAGGTGTTGTACGGTTGTCCGCCGCCGCCCGGGTATTCCCAGTCGATGTCGATGCCGTCAAACACGCCTTTGGCGGAACCCGCGCCGCCGCGTCCATCCTGTACCGGCAGGTCGCCGGCGATGAACATCTTGACGCAGGATTTGGCCAGCTGCTTGCGTAGCGCGTCGGTCTTGGCGGCGGCCGAGAAATTCTTCGACCAGCTCCAACCACCCAGCGAGATGAAGATCTTCAGGTTCGGGTGTGCGGCTTTCAGCAGCTTCAGTTGCAGGAAGTTGCCGCTCAATGGAGCATCCCATGCGACAGCCTGGCCGTTGACGGTGCGCGCCGGCGAGCGTTGATAGTCGGCGTAGGCGTCGCCGCCGGTGCCGGCCGCGGGCGACGTCGGGCTGTCGTTGCCGACTTCGGCGCGGGTCTGCATGTCGCATTCGTAGCCGCCGTTCTTGGCGTAGGTGTTGCCGAAGGCGTAGTTGATGAAGGTGAGCTGGTCGGCGATGCTGGTCTGCACGCCGTTGACCGGGGTCTTGGTGGTGTGGATGTCGGCCACTTCGTAGTTACGGCCATAGACGCCCCACTGCGCGAAGTAGGAGCCGATTTCACGACCGCCGGTCGGTGTTGGCGTTGGAGTAGGCGTCGGGGTGGGTGTCGGAGTTGGCGTTGGAGTTGGAGTCGGAGTTGGAGTCGGAGTCGGCGTCGGGGTAGGCGTCGGAGTTGGCGTTGGGGTCGGGGTCGGCGTAGTCGCTTGCAGCTCCCATGGTCCCCATTCCTCGGTGCCCGGAATATTATTCTGCGTCCACCACTTGGCTTTGTAGGTGGCGCCGTTGTAGGTCACACACATGCCCAGCGTGTAGATCGCGCTGGACGACCACGCCGGACATGTATCGGCTGCTACGGTTTGCGTCCCTCCGAGCAGCTTCATTTTTTGTGTATCGGTAGCGGGGCTGTCGCTGCCCCCGCCGCAAGCCGCAAGCATGCCGGCGATCAGGCCTAATACGGCCGCATTCCCCTTGACTGCACGTTCCATGGTCTCTCCTTGGTGTGGTGGGTGGTTTTCTTTTTTATTATCTTTTCAGGATGAAACCGAAATAAGTGGTAGTCAAGTGGTTTTATTAAATAGCATCCAATCCAATACCAGTTGCAAGGAGGTAAGAGCTACGCGGGAAAGAATAGATATCAACCGATACACGGAGTGTGAGCGCCCACCAACTTCGTTGGCGCTACAGATCAAGCGACTAGCATGCCGCTTGGCGGAATGTTTGAAAATGAACATTCCGTTAAACGGCTAGTACCAATTTTTGGGGCGGGAAAAGTGGTAGTGCGCCACCCGCGCACAAAAACGGTCAGTGGACCATTTCAGGCAGCAAGGCACGGCCGACGCCGTCACGGATTTCCACGATGCGCCGGCGATCGGTGCCAAAGCTCATCTTGTAGCAAACCTGGCCGTCGCGGGAGGCGGTCGGCAGTACCATCAGCATCTGGAATCCGCTGGGCACCTCTTCGACGCCGGGAAAAATCGCCGGCAAGCCGGCCAGTACGATGGCCTGCAACGGACGCTCGCCGCCGATTTCCGTGTAGTGGCCACGGACCGAAATGCCGACACTTTCGCCGTCGCTGAACGCGAGGTGGGCATGCCCGAGCACACTGTCGGTTTGCCGGTTGACGATCAGGTTCAGGCGCAAAGTGGGGTGATCCTGGCGCTCGGTGGTGACTTCGTAGACTGCGGTAAATAATTGACTCATGGTGATTCCTGACGGTGATGATGAAAACATGAGTCCACTGTAGGGATGGTGAGCCAAGTTTGCCTTCCGAATACCTTCCGAGAGCTAAGTGATTGTTTATAAACTATATTTCAAATCAAAAAAACAACATCAACGCTTCGGCAGTTGCCAGTCCGGGCGGACGAAATGGCAGGTATAGCCGTTTGGAAGACGTTCCAGATAGTCCTGATGTTCGGGTTCCGCTTCCCAGAATGGGCCGGCGGGCGCCACTTCGGTCACCACTTTGCCCGGCCACAAACCGGACGCGTCGACGTCCGCGATGGTGTCTTCCGCCGTCGCCTTTTGTTGCTCGCTGGTATAGTAAATCGCCGACCGGTAACTGGTGCCGATGTCGTTGCCCTGGCGGTTGCGGGTAGTCGGGTCGTGGATCTGGAAGAAAAATTCCAGGATCTTGCGATAGCTGATGACCGCCGGATCAAAGACAATCTCGATCGCCTCGGCATGGGTGCCGTGGTTGCGATAGGTTGCGTTCGCCACATCGCCGCCGCTGTAGCCGACGCGCGTGGCCAGCACGCCGGGATATTTGCGCACCAGATCCTGCATGCCCCAGAAGCATCCGCCGGCCAGGATGGCCTTTTCCGTTACTGTAGTCATTATCTATCCTTTGTTGTATCGCATTGGTCTCTCCATGATTTAGTGACGTTATCCCTTTCTTCAAGGTTACTCACACCGTCCTTACTGGGATATAATTTATTAACGGAAATCCCAAACACATTCCGTATCTCTTGCCCGGCCTGGACCCAGCCGAACGACCGCAACAGTCTTTGTTGCCCCTCTTTCGTTCAACATCATGGACCAGACCATCCCTGCCAAACGTATTTTAATCGTCGACGACAATCATCAGGCGGCCGATATCGCTGCGGAATTGCTCGCCCTGTACGGCCATCAGACGACGGTCGCCTATTCCGGCGCCGACGGATTGCGGACGGCCGCGGCCTTCGCGCCGGACGTGATCCTGCTCGACCTGGGCATGCCGGGCATGGACGGCTACGAGGTGGCCAGCGCCTTGCGCGCGCTGCCGGAAAATCGCAACCTGGCGCTGGTCGCGTTCACCGCCTGGGGCGACGTGGCCACCCGGCAGCGCACGCGCAGCGTCGGCTTCGACCAGCACATCACCAAGCCGGCCAGCCTGGATGAAATCGTCAAGGGCATCGGCGCGGCTTGCGCGATGCGCGACAGTTTCGAGCGCAAGATTGCATAAAGCGCCAGGCCGTGCCCCGTTGAAATAATTTTTGTGCTACCGTTAATAAAAAAACGGGGAGGCATCAATATGCAATTCGAACGACGTTCGCGCCCAGACCGGGTCAAGGCCACTGCGGTCAATGCCGGCATCGCCATGGCGCAAAAAGACGGCCGCGAGGCTGCCGCCACATTCCTGGAAGACGCCGGCGTGCCGCTGCCGGTCATCGCCCGCGTGTTGAGCGAGCCGGAAAAGCGCCGCGCCGAAGACTTGCGCTAGCGGCGGCTGTCCGGTGCCGCCGCCCCGCTGCGGCGCGCACTCATCATTCAACTTCAAAACTATCCAGTCAGGCAAAACTAATGACTGGTCCACAACTATTCCTCTCCCTATGATAGCGACTGGTTGCGCTGTTTCGCGCGCAATACCGGCACGAACCACCGACAGGAGATGAACCATGCCGCCAGGAGCCAGCATCGCAGCCGCTGCCGAGCCGTTGTCCGGAAGCGCACCGTTCTCCCCGGCCGGCTGCGCGCCAGCCCAGCAGGCCCGGGAAGAGGTGGCCGAGCTGCGGCGCCGGCTGGACTTCCTGCTGCGCCACGACGCGCTGACGCTGCTGCCCAACCGCCTGCAACTGCGCCAGCGTTTCGAACGCGCCGCCGCGCCGGGCGCTGCGTTGACGCTGATGGCGGTCGACCTTTGCGACTTCAAGCACATGCGCGACAATCTCGGCCATGCCGACGGCGACGCCTTGCTGCTGCAGGCGGCGCACCGGCTACTTGCCTGCCTGCAGCCGGACGCCCTGCTGAGCCATCACGGCGGCGGCGAATTCACCATCCTGCTGACCGGCGACGCCGGCGACGCCCGGCAGATCGGCCAGGCGCTGCATGCCGCGTTTGTCGAACCGTTCGAGCTGGACGGCTTGATGCTGGCGCTATCGCTGAGCATCGGCATCGCACTGTTCCCGGCCGACGGCCGCACCTACGACGAGGTGCAGAAAGCCGCCGGCATCGCCTTGGCCCACGCCGCCGACGGCACGCGCGGCGGCTGCACCTTTTGCACCGGGCAGATGCGAGACGACACCGATCATCGGATGCGGCTGCACGGACAGCTGCGCAACGCCATCGGCCGCGACGAGTTGCTGCTGCATTATCAGCCGCAGCTGTCGGTCGGCAGCGGCCGCATGATCGGCATGGAAGCGCTGCTGCGCTGGCAGCGCACGGGCGGCGGCATGGAATATCCCGGCAGCTTCATTCCGCTGGCCGAACGCAGCGGCATGATCGTCCCCATCGGCGAATGGGTGCTGAACGAAGCCTGCCGCCAGGCGCGCGCCGGGCAGGACCAGGGCCATGCGCCGCTGACGGTCGCGGTCAATCTGTCGGCGCTGCAGTTCCGCCACGGCGACATCGTGGCCACCGTCGCGGCGGCGTTGCGGCGCTCCGGGCTGGCGCCGGCGCAGCTGGAACTGGAGCTGACCGAATCGATCCTGCTGCACGACAGCGACAGCGTCAACCGCTCGCTGCAGGCACTCAAGACAATGGGCGTGGCGCTGTCGATCGACGACTTCGGCACCGGCTATTCGAATTTGTCGTACCTGAAAAGCCTGGCGGTGGACAAGCTCAAGATCGATCAATCGTTCGTGCGCGGGCTGGGCGAGGATGCCGGCAACAGCGCCATCGTCAAGGCCATCATCCAGCTCGGCCACACGCTGCAGTTGTCGGTGATCGCCGAGGGCGTGGAAACCGGCCGCCAGCTGGAGGAACTGGCGGGACTGGGCTGCGACGCGGCGCAAGGCTACTACTTCAGCAAGCCCCTGTCGGCCGGCCAGTTTGGCGACTTGCTGCGACAGCAATCTTGCCGCACCAATGATTACCAAATTGTAAGTTAATCGCGCTGCGGCGCGACTATGCTGAACCATGTTCAAAGTTAGCCGCCTACACGATGCAGATGAAATACGAAGGAGCCCTACCGCGCACGCCGCCGTTGCAGGCGTTGCGCGCATTCGAGAGCGCGGCCCGGCTGGGCAGCTTTGCCCAGGCCGCGCTGGAATTGAGCCTGACCTACGGCGCGATCGGGCAGCAGGTGCGCGCGCTCGAAGGCATGCTGGGCGTGCCGCTGTTCGACCGTGTCGGGCGCGGCGTGATGTTGACCGAGGCCGGCGCCCGCTACGCCAGGCGCACGCGCGCCCTGCTGCTGGAGCTGGCCGCCGCGACCGCCGAGATGGCCCGCGCCGACGCCGCCAACCGCCTGACGCTCAGCGTGCTGCCATCGTTCGCGGCGCGCTGGCTGGTCAAGCGGGTCGGCGCGTTCATCGACGCCAACCCCGATCTGGAACTGATCATCGAGACGTCGACGCAGCTGGCCGACCTGCGCTGCGGCGACGTCGACCTGTGCATCCGCTTTGGCGTCGGACCATGGGAGGGGCTGGCGTGCGAGCGGATACTGGACGATGAATACTATCCGGTGTGCGCGCCCGGTTACTGGCCGGCGGCGCTGCCGCCGGAGCCGGCCGCGCTGCGGCGGTTTCCGCTGTTGCTGTGCCATGACGAGCCGTGGTCGCCATGGTTGCAGGCGGCCGGGCTGCACGATATCAGCGAACCGCGCGGCACCACCTACAGCGACGCCGTCAATCTGCTGCAGGCGGCCAGGGAGCGGCAGGGAATCGCGCTGGCGCGGCATTCGCTGGTGCAGGACGACATCGCCAGCGGCGCGCTGGTGCGGCTGTTTCAGATCAGCGTGCGTAGTCCGCGCTCGTATTTTCTGGTGTCCACCCAGACCCTGGCCAAGGCCGCCAAGGTGCGCCGCTTCCGCGCCTGGCTGCTGCCCCAGCTCGGCTCCACCATCGTTCAGAAAGCGCTTGACAGTGCTTGATTTGTGGCTCATGATGCATTCCATCGCATACGATACAAGCGGATGCGAAGCTTAAACCAATCATAGCAATCAAAGGAAAACATCATGAGCAAAATTCAAAAAGTCCTGACCACAGGCAAAACCCACACCACCTCGAGCGACGCCGGCGGTCTTTCGCGCAGCCACAATGGCAACCTTAACATTCACCTGACGGCGCCGGGCAACAGCGCGGTGCGCGAACACGTGTTTGCCGACATCCAGCCGCATCCGACCGCCGAGCAACTGTTTGCCGGCGCCTGGTCGGCCTGCTACAGCGCAGCCGTCGGCATCGTGGCCAAGGAAAAGAAAGTGGAACTGCCGGCCGACACCTCGGTGGACATCGAAGTCGACCTGGGCGTGGCCGGCAATGAATACTTCCTGCAGGCGCGCGTCAACCTCAACGCGCCCGGCCTGGACCAGGAAGTCGCCACCGCGATCGCCCACGCCGCCGACCAGATCTGCCCGTATTCGAAAGCCACCCGGGGCAATATCGACGTGGTGTTGACAGCTGTCGTCGCTTAATTTTTGATCATTAAAAGCGCATGCGATATAATAGCGTGCGCATACCATCGGAGTTTCACATGACCGCCACGCCATCCAGCTACCAGCCGATCAACTGCGAGTTTCACGACCTGCTGGAAGTGCACGCGACCAGGCGCAAGCCGGCGCGGATCGCCTTCCGCGACGCGGACGGCGCCGAGCAGTTGCGCAACGCGGTCATTACCGACGTGTACGCGAAAGCCGGCGCCGACTACCTGGCCATGAGCACCGGCGAAACCTTGCGTCTCGACCAGCTCATCGAAGTCGACGGCGCCAGGCTGGCCGATTACTGACGGGGCTAGCGCACCAGGCAGGGCTTTTTGTTGTTGAACTTCCAGCCGGGGATCAGGAACTGCATGGCGACCGCGTCGTCGCGCGCGCCCAGGCCCATGCCGCGGTACAGCTGGTGCGCCGCCTCGATCCGCTCCATGTCCAGCTCGACACCCAGGCCAGGCGCGGCCGGCACGTCGATCAGCCCGCCGACGATGCGCAGCGGTTGCTTGGTCAGCTGCTGGCCGTCCTGCCAGATCCAGTGGGTATCGATGGCGGTGATGTCGCCCGGCGCGGCTGCCGCGACCTGGGTGAACATCGCCAGCGAAATATCGAAGTGGTTGTTCGAATGCGAACCCCAGGTCAGGCCCCACTCCTGGCACATCTGCGCCACGCGCACCGAGCCCTGCATGGTCCAGAAATGCGGATCGGCCAGCGGAATGTCGACCGATTGCAGCTGGATCGCGTGGCCCATCTCGCGCCAGTCGGTGGCCACCATATTGGTCGCCGTGCGCAGGCCCGTGCTGCGGCGGAACTCGGCCATCACCTCGCGGCCCGAGTAGCCGTCCTCCGCGCCGCACGGATCTTCCGCGTAGGCCAGCACGTGGCCCTGGTCGCGGCACAGCCGGATCGCATCCTTCAGCAGCCAGCCGCCGTTCGGATCGAGCGTGATGCGGGCGTTCGGGAAGCGCTCGGCCAGCGCCGTCACCGCTTCCATTTCTTCCTCGCCACGCAGCACGCCGCCCTTGAGCTTGAAGTCGTTGAAGCCGTAGCGGGCATAGGCCGCCTCGGCCAGGCGCACGATGGCGTCCGGCGTCATCGCCGTTTCGTGACGCAGGCGCAGCCAGTCGTCCTGCTCGCCGGCGCCATCCAGGTAAGGCAGGTCGGTGGCCTTGCGATCGCCGACGAAGAACAGGTAGCCCAGCGCCTCGACCTGGTCGCGCTGCTGGCCGTTGCCCAGCAGCGCTGCGACCGGCACGCCGAGGAACTTGCCCAGCAAATCGAGCAGCGCAGACTCCACCGCCGTGACGGCGTGCACCGCCACCCGCAGGTCGAAGGTTTGCTGGCCGCGGCCGCCCGCGTCGCGCCCGGCGAACGCGGTGCGCATGCGGTTGAGGATGCGCTGGTAATGGCCGATGGGCTGGCCGACCACCAGCTCGGCGGCGTCGGCGATGGTTTGCCGTATGCGCTCGCCGCCCGGCACTTCGCCGGCGCCGGTGTTGCCGGCGCTGTCGGTCAGGATCACGATGTTGCGGGTGAAGTAAGGGCCATGGGCGCCGCTGAGGTTGAGCAGCATGCTGTCATGGCCGGCGACCGGGATCACCTGCAGCTTGACGACGGTGGGAGTGCCCGCCTGAATTGATTGATTCATGTTGATGTTCTTCAAGGTAAAGATAGCGACGCGCCCAATTTTTCACGCAAAACGGTACCGCTACCAAATTTAATGGTAGCGGTACCGTTTTAGTGTGTCAACCGATAATTGCGTGGAATTGCTCAAATTGCATCACACGCTGTCGCGTTCGATGATGGTGAAGCCGATGTCGCAGCATGGCTCGGCCACAATGCGGCCTGCGGCCCGGTCCATGATGAATTGGGCGGCCGTGCGGCCGATGGCGGTGCCGTCGACGCGCACCGTGGTCAGCGCCGGCTGCAGGTCGCGGGCGAAACCCAGGTCGCCAAAGCTGATCAGCGCCAGCTGCGACGGGATGGCGATGCCGCGCGCGGCCGCTTCGATCATCACGCCGATCGCCATCATGTCGGAGCTGCAGAACAAGGCGTCGATCTCCAGGCCGCGGCTCAGCAGTTCGCACAGGCCGCTGCGCCCGCCGCCCAGCGTGGTCGGCGCCGGTACGGAGCAGCACGGCACCTCGCCGTCGGCCTGCCCCATGCCCAGTTCGGCGGCGGCCTTGCGGAACGCGCCCGCGCGACGCAGGCTGCGGTCGTCGTCGCCGCTGATGGTGGCGACCCGCCGGCGGCCGGCGGCATGCAGGTAGCGCGCCACGGCGATGCCGATTTGTTCGTGCGAGAAGCCGACCAGCATGTCGATCGGGGTCGGCGTCAGGTCCCAGGTTTCCACCACCGGGATGCCGCTGGCCTTCAGCTTGCGCCGCGCCTCTTCCGTATGCAGGGCGCCGGTCAGCACGATGCCGTCCGGACGGCGGCCGATGATGGCGTCCAGCAGCGCGTCCTCGCGCGAGTTTTCATAGCCGCTCTGGCCCAGCATCAGCTGGTAGCCCGACTCCTCCAGCGTGCGCGTCAGCGACTGTATGGTTTCCAGGAACACCGGACCAGACAGGTTAGGCACCACCGCCGCCACCAACCGGCTTTTCTTCGAGGCCAGGGCGCCGGCAAGCAGGTTAGGCACATAGCCGGTCTTGGCGACGGCGGCGCGCACTTTTTTCAGCACCTTGGCCGACACGGCGTCGGGCGTGTTGAGCGCGCGCGATGCGGTGATCGGCGCCACGCCGGCCACCAGGGCCACGTCGCGCAGCGTCAATCCGCCGGTCTTGTTGCGGCGGCCCGGACGGGCCGGCTCCGTTGCCGTCGATACGCTCGTCGCGGCGGCCACGTCGCGGATAGTGGAAACATTTTTTTTCATTGACTAGCGTAGTTGGGCAATTGAGACCAATTATAAAACGTTTCACTGGCGGTAACGGCCATCAATTCGGCCATCGCCATTGCTGCCACAGCGCAACAATTGGAGAGTTTTCCAATTGTCAACTTATCTATAATCGGTCCACGAACGGCTTTTTACCGGTGGACGAATATGGATATTTCTTCGGAAGTCACGCGTCGTACCTTCTTGAAAGTGCTGGCCAGCGGCGCCACGGTCAGCCTGTCCGTGACCAGCCTGACCGCGCTGGCCATGAACGCCTCAAGGCCCAGGATGACGGAGGTGCCGGAATGGGCGCCCGAACCGGGCAAGGCGCGCTGGCGCATCGACGGCATGCAAAAGGTGCTGGGGCAGAAAATCTACGCGCGCGACTTCAAGGCCCGCGACTTCAAGGATTGGCCCCAGGACGGCGAGTACTTCCTGTACGCCGTGCGCTGCGACCGCTACGATCAGGTCATCAACAGCTACGACCTGAGCATGCTGCCGAAGGAGCTGCAGCCGGTGGCCGTCATCGATGCGGCAGCGCTGGTCGCCAAGAAGATGAACCTGGCCAGCAACATGAACAGCCCGTTCCTGGCGACGATCGGCAAGCCGGCGGACTTCTTCGGGCAGCCGGTGGTGATGCTGATCTTCGCCAGTTTCGACATCTATCGCCACGCCGTAAAGATCCTGCAATTCAATCCCGACGTTATCTCCTACGGCGCCAAGGAAAGCACCAGGCGCACCGTCTATTCTCCCGCCACCAGCTACGTGCGCGACGACACGCAGAACTTCAACTACGTGTACAGCGCCGACTACCAGACGCGCCAGGCCGAGGTGGCCAAGCAGATCAAGGCCAGCATCGACAGCCAGACCTGGCCGACTTTTGCGCGCACCTTCTACACGCAGACCATCGACCCGATGTTCATGGAACCGGAGTCCGGCCTGGCGTGGTACGACCCCGGGCCGCAGCAGCTGAACCTGGTGCTGGGCACGCAATCGCCGACCGGCGACGCGTATGACGCCGCAGGTATCTTCGAAAACAGCGCCTACCCGGTGAAGGATATCGACCTGGTGTCGTGCTACCCCGGCGGCGGATTCGGCGGGCGCGACCAGTCGTACTTCTCGATGTACCTGTCGATGGCGGCGCCGTTTTCGGCCAAGCCCTTGCGCTGGGCGCAGAACCGCTTCGAACAATTCCAGATCGGCTTGAAGCGCTGCGAGACCCACTTCCGCGAAACGCTCGCCGTGGACAGCAGCGGCATGATCCAGGCGATCGATTGCAATTTCACGCTGAACGGCGGCGACCAGAAAAACCTCAGCCCGTATGTCGCGCAGCTGGCCGCGCTGAGTTCCATGAGCTGCTACAACATCCCGCGCGCCGTCGCCACCGCCAGCGCGATGCAGACGCCGCAATTGCTGGGCGGTTCGCAGCGCGGCTTCGGCGGGCCGCAGGCCTTCATCGCCATTGAAACCCTGCTCGACGAAGCGGCTCAGGCGCTGAAGATCGATCCGTTTGCGCTGCGCCGGAAAAACCTGCTGGCAAAAAATCGCGGCGCCACCGTGACGGGCGCGCCGATACTGCAGGACCTGCAACTGGACGACATGCTGAAGCGACTGGAGCAGCATCCGCTGTGGCAAAACCGCGCGGCCGTGCAGCAGGCCAAGAAGCGCGAGGGCTTGTTGTACGGCGTGGGCTTCGCGATGTCCAACGAAGCCTACGGCACTTCCGGCGACGGCATGTTCGGCGCGGTGCAAATCGAGCCGACCGGCACCATCACGGTCTACACGCCGTATGTCGACATGGGCAACGGCGCGGCCACCGCGCTCGGCCTCGCGCCGGCCGCCTATTTGGGGCGCAACGCCAACAGCATCAACATGGGCGAAACCCAGTTGTTCGATGCCCTGAACCTGACGACCAAACCCGCCACGCCGACGCCGCCCAATTACGTGCTGAAGAGTTCCGGCTCGTCTAGCGCCTGCCTGGGCGCCTTCTATCAGTACCACGTGGTCGAGCAGGCAGGGCTGGCGCTGATCTTGCAAAGCCTGCTGCCTGCCGCGCAGGCCTTGTGGAAAGCGTCGCCGCCCGCCTCCGCACTGAGCTGGAAGGACAACCGGCTGCATGCCGGCGACCTGCCATCGCTGCCATGGTCGGCGCTGATCAAGCAGGCGATGCGGATGAAATTGCCGATGGTGGCGGTGGTGCATGCCAGCTATGTCGGCGCGTTCGCCACGGCGCAATATGCGTTCACCAGCGGCGCCGCCACGGTGCCGCTCGACTATATCGCGATGGGCGCCACGGTCGACACGCTGCAGCCCCTGACCCGCAGCCAGTTGAACAACCCGCCGGCGATCAACAGCAAATTCGGCCGCACCACGTATGCGCCGTGCGGCTCGCTGGTTGCCGCCACCATCAATCCGCAGAGCGGCCAGATCGCGATCGAATCGGTGGTGTCGGTGCTATGCGCGGGCGTGCTGCATTGCCCGCAGATGGTGTCCGGACAATCCCAGGGCGCAATCGCCATGGCCATCGGCAACGTGCTGCTTGAGCATTGCCCGAACAACGAATCAGGCCCTGGCAACGGCACCTGGAACCTGAACAAATACGCCATCGCGCGCTCCACCGATATCCCAAAACAGGACCTGGTGATACTGCCGCCGGCGCCCGGCGAGACCACGGCGCGCGGCATCGCCGAAGCGGTCATGTGTCCGATCGCGCCGTCCATCCTGAATGCGCTGGCCATGGCCACCGGCGGCCAGCGCTACACCATGTTGCCGGTGACGGCGCACAACGTCCTGGAGTCATTGAAATGAGACAGCCCATCCACTTCCATATCAATGACAAACCGGTGCAGGCCGATGCGGCCGACAGCGACATGGCCCTGATCGACTTCCTGCACGAGCGCCAGAACCTCACCGGCACCAAGTTCTGCTGCGGCATCGGCGTCTGCCGCGCCTGCACCGTCGCCACGCGCAACGAGAAAGGCGCGCTGATGGAGAAGACGCTCTCCTGCTCCACGCCGGTCAGCGCGGTGCAGGACATGCGGATCTATACGGTGGAAAGCCTGGGCACGCAGGAAGCGCTGGCGCCGTTGCAGCTCGCCTTCCTGGAGAACTTCTCCTTCCAATGCGGCTACTGCGCACCGGGATTCCTGATGGCGGCGACGGCCATGCTGTCACACCTGAAGGACGCGCCGGTCTATGCCGAGCACCTCGACGAGGTCATCAACACCTGGGTCGGCGGCAACCTTTGCCGCTGCACGGGCTACGTGCGCTACATGGAGGCGATACGCCAGGTGGCGCTGCCTTATACCAAAGCCGCGCGCGAGGAGGAGAAATGAAAATCACGTCATTGCTGTCCGCCCTGTGCCTGGCCGCGGCCGTCGGCGGCGCGCACGCGGCTACGCCCAAGATCGTCACCCAAAGCCTGCAGGAATATGGCCAGGAATGCGCCGAGATGATCGGACAGATTCCGGCCTTCGACTGCCTCGACGGCACCATCGTGCCGATCACCGTCGACGGCAAGACGCCGTCCGAATACACGTCCGGCATGACCTGCGACCGCCCCGCCCTGCTGCCGTACAAGCCGGACTCGTTCGGCCAGTGCACGCCGTATTCGCGCATCCTGAATTTTTCCCGCGACAAGGTGCAGATCTCGGCCTTCTGCCGGCGCGAGCAATTGCGCGATCCGAAGAGCGTGATGTTCGACGAGGTCGACATCATCGCGCACAACGCCAACAGCGGCAAAACCTGCTGGTTCCATGCGGAAGACAAGCCGGGCCAACGCGGCGGCTTCGACGCCTCGCGCGTGCCGCCGCCGAACGAGAAGGTGGCCCCGCCCAAGCGCGTCTCCGCCAAGGACTTCTGGTGGACGCCCGGCCGCACCGCGCAGAAGAACTGCGCCAGCTGCCACGACGCCGATCCGTTCATGTACAGCCCGTGGCTGGGCCAGGTGTGGCACAAGGTGCCGACCGATCCGCTGGGCCGCTACAGCAACATCGGCAAGGATTTCGCGTCGTGGCATTCGAACAGCATCAGCACGCGCGACAACACCTGCGTCGGCTGCCACCGCATCGGCGACCAGGCCAGCTGCTCGGTGTATATCCCCATGGCCACCGGCAAGATCAGCCCGAAAGGCGGCGACGCGATGGCGATGAGTTATCCGCTCAGCCACTGGATGCCGGTCAATAACGATCAGACCAAGGCGTTCTGGACCAAGGCCAACTTGGAATCGCTGCAGAAGATCATGACCTGCTGCGACGATCCGAAGAACCCGATCTGCACGATCACGCCGATTATTACGCCGGCGTCGAAAAAATAACAGGAC
Organism: Duganella sp. Dugasp56; assembly: GCF_047304105.1. Taxonomy (NCBI): domain Bacteria; kingdom Pseudomonadati; phylum Pseudomonadota; class Betaproteobacteria; order Burkholderiales; family Oxalobacteraceae; genus Duganella; species Duganella sp. Dugasp56. Next base: position 97,138 of record NZ_JBGLYQ010000023.1, on the reverse strand, counting down.
ACGAGGCCGCGCACGCAAGGTACGCGGCCTGGTGACTTTACGGCGTCGTTACCTTTTTCTCCAACAGGAAGAAAGTGGTAGGGCCAAACGACGTGCTGACGTTATTCAGATTGAACTGCCAATCCGTGCCTGCCGCCGTGTCCGTCGAAGTCAACGGAATTTCATCCTGGCGGTTGCCCTTCAGGTCCAGTGCGACCAATCGCATCGGCGTCTTGTGCGTCAGCGACAGCGTGACGTTGGCCAGACCGGAACGCACCAGCACCGGCAGCTTGCCTGCGGTCGCCAGTTTGGTGCGGGCGGTGTCCTGGAACGTCATGCCCGAGTTGAGGGCGTCGGTGGCGAAGATCAGCAGGATTTTCTCGCTGCTTGCCAGGCTGCCCTCGCTCAAGGTGCTGGCCGAGAGCAGGGCCGCGCTGTCCAGACTGTTGATCTTGAGGACCTTCAGCGGCACGTTGCTGATGGCCTGGGCGGTGGTCAATGCCTCGGTACGCGCGGTTTTAACGGTGAAGCGCTGCTTCTCGGTTTCCAGCAACAACTCGCCGGTGTCGCTCTGGTAGACGTTGTGCCAGCCGTCGGTGGCATTCAGGTTGCTCGCTGCGGTCGGCAGGATGCCGGCGTCGCGCAAGCTCTTCAGCCGGTCGGCCGGATAGACCGTTGAAACGGACGGGAAAGCTTCCGACTGTTCGATGGTCAGGCGCGTGCCGGCGACCGGCGGCAACGCTTGATTGCCGTATGCCAGTTCCACGCCCGTGACCAGGCCCAGCACCCTGAGATCCGCAGGCACCGTGTAGACGCCGGAGGAACTCGGGACATAGTCAGGGTCGGGATAGCTGATGGTGACGCGGTTCGGCGACGGCGTGACGTCGCCGCGCAGGAACAGCAACACCGACAAGGTTTCGCCGGCGCGCAACACGGGATCCATTCCGGGGTTGTAGGGCTGGATACCGATCTTGTGTGACGCCGTCTGCGCCAGCGACAGGTCGATCGGACCTTCCGCGTGGACGCAGTTGAAGTCCCATCCCTGCAGCGCGGCGATGGACGGCACCATGGCCGAGGCTTCAAACCGGTATTGGTTGAAGAAGACTTGTCCGTATTCGCTGACGGAGAACGGCTTGCCGGCGTGGCGCGCCGTGGTCATGTTGTTGAGGTAGAAATTGGAGTCCTGGGGATTGAAGCCGGCAGCGCTGGCCTGCGTGGTGGTGAGGCCGGGCTGGTAGCCTCCCACCTCGTTGAAGTAGCCGTGGATGTCGACCGCGTCCAGCGCCGAGCGGGAACGGCTCGCTTGCAGCGAGTACCAGCTGCTGAGCGACGTCACCTGCCCCTCGAAGCCGAGACCACGCACGTAGTCCGTCATCCAGGCAACGGTCTTGCCTTCCTGCTGCGTGAGGAAACGCTGGAAGTCTTTCATCCGCTCAGACGGCTTGAGCAGGCCGGTCGGCAGGATGATGGTGCCGTTGTCGAGATTTTCCGCCGAAGTCAGCGGATCGTTGGTCATCGTGCCCCACTTGGCTGCCAGAGCAGCGTGCGTGCCGTATTGCGCTTTCAGGTAAGCATTGAACGGTGCTTTCAGCTTGGCGCTGAATTGCACGCCGTTGACCTGGGCAAGATAGTTGATGCCACCTTCGTTCACCAATATCACACCAACCAGTGCGGGATCCTGGAGGATCGGACCGCCGTACGGCGTGGCGCGGTTGAAGATCGCGTCCACGCTGTCTTTCCAGCTTTGTTTGGCGGCGGCGTCGTCATCCAGGTTGACGCGCAGCTTCAGGTCCAACTGATTCAACCAGCGTTGGGAAACGTTGCCGACGGTTCCGTTATCGGACGTCATCATGTCCAGCACCCAGTAGATGCCGGCTTTTTTCAGTGCGGAGATGAAGTAATAGAAGCGGTCGAGCTGCACCGGGTTGAAGGTATTCGTCAACGGCTGGTTTTCCATCAGCGTGATGTCGAGGAAGTGGAAGCGCACCAGGTTGTAGCCATGCAGCTTGAGTTGCTGGACGTAGATATCGGCGGTGGCATGGTCGGGATATCCGCCAGCCACGCTCATCCAGGTGACCGTGCCGCAGTTCAGCGCCGCTTTCTTGTCCTGCTGCGCGTAAAACACCAGGTTGCCGTTGGCGCCTTTGATCAGCCGGCCGTAGTCACCGGCCTGCCCCGGCAGCGTCAACTGACTGAAATCCAGTGGACTGCCTGGTGTGATCTTCAGGTCGTTATCGGTGATCGGTACCCAGGTCTGCGCCACGGATTGCTGAGACACACCGAGCGCAGCCAAGCAAGACAACGAAAGCAATAATTTTTTAGTAGACATTGATCTTCTCTAGTAATGAAAAGTCAATTATATTTCAGATAACTAATATTATTTAAATATAATTGGTCCACAAGCTCACGCCTGGCTATCAACTTGGCTCCGACAGTGCAACAGCATCGGCACCAGCCGCCTGACGAAGCGGGCATGACGGATCGTTCGCCGCACGCCACACCGCTTCCGCCACATCCGCCGCGTAAGTGACCGCAGTCGACTGCCCCCACGCCTCGAACACGCTCTGCGCCAAGCCGGCATAGGCCTCGGGGATCGCGCCCTCCATGCGTGACCGCGCGTTCTCGCCGAACCTGGTCGTCGTCGAACGTCCCGGCAGCACCAGGTTCACGCGCACGTTGAACTGCTGCAGCTCCAGCGCAAGAGACTCGGTGAACGCATTGACCGCCGCCTTGCTTGCCGTGTACACAGACAGTAGAGGCAACGGCATCAACGTCACGCTCGACGTCACGTTCACGACGACACCCGCCCGCCGCAGCCGGAACTGCGGCAGCACCGCCTGCGTCATCGCGATCGTGCCAAAAGTGTTCGTCTCGAAGACCTCGCGCGCGGTTGCCATCGAGATGCCCTCCAACGCGCCCAGCGCGCCTATGCCCGCGTTGTTGACCAGCACGTCGATCGGCCCGGCCTCCTCCACCGCGCGGCGGATGCTGTCGGCATCGGTGACATCGAGCGCGATCACGCGCAGGTGCTCGGAACGCGGCAGCACGTCCTCGCGCGGCGTGCGCATGGTGGCGACGACCTTCCATTCGCGGTCGAGGAAGTATCGGGCGGTTTCGAGGCCGAAACCGGATGAGCATCCGGTGATGAGGACGGTTTTCATGGCGACTCCTGTTGAGTGGTTTGCAGTAGCCAAACTATAGTGCGCAGCCTCCGGACTTGCTACAATCAAGAGTCCACTTTTAATTAGCAATAGTCCAGATATGATCGATCCGCTCGCCGAGGTTGTCACGCTGCTGCAACCGCAGGCCCGGTTCTCGAAAGTCGTTAGCGCCGCAGGTTCGTGGCGGGTGCGGCGCACGGAGTCCGGGCAGCCGTTCTACTGCGTGATCCTTGAAGGCTCGTCCCGGCTTGAAGTCGTTGGTCACGAGCCGATCCAGCTGCAGCAAGGCGACTTTGTCCTGGTTCCGTCGGCATACGCATTCACGATGACCAGCCTGGAGCCGCCGGCATTGGAGTATCTGGATAGCCCGCCTGTCCTGCTGCCGGATGGCGAGTTCAGGCACGGCCCTCAGGACATACCGGCCGACACGCAGCTGCTGGTGGGCCACTGCACCTTCGGCTCGCCCGATGCGGCCTTGCTGGTTTCGCTGCTGCCGCAACTGGTGCACGTACGCGGCGAGAAGCGGCTGGCCACGATCGTGCAGCTGGTGGGAGAAGAATCGCGGTCGGCCCGGCCCGCGCGCGAGGTGATCCTGGCGCGGCTGCTGGAGGTTCTGTTGATCGAAGCGCTGCGCTCCGCAGCGGGAACTGCCGCGTCGCCGGGCTTGCTGCGCGGCCTTGCCGACGAACGCCTCGCCGTCGCGCTACGGCGCATCCACGAAAACATGACCAAGCCCTGGACCGTCGCGCAACTGGCGAAAGAGGCCGCCCTGTCGCGCTCGACGTTCTTCGAGCGCTTCAGCCGCGCATTGGGCGTCGCGCCGATGGAGTACCTGCTCGCCTGGCGCATGGCATTGGCGAAGAACCTACTGCAGCGGCAAGAGGTCGGCATCGCCGAGGTTGCCGAGCGCGTCGGCTACGGGTCCGCCAGCGCGTTCAGCGTCGCCTTCACCCGCCATGTCGGACTGCCACCGGCGCGCTACGTGCGAGAGCAACTGGCGGCGCAGCCGCCGAATTAATCCTGCGGCAGCTCGCGGATCTCCACGCCACCGCCGGCTTCGTAATGCGGATTGCCGACCAGGAAGCGCGCGGCATCGTCGATGCTCGTCGCACGCACGCGCAGGAAACCGGTGACGTCCAGGCTAGCGGAATCGGTGGGGGCGCCTTTGCGGTACAGCGCCCCCTGGCCGATGGAACTGCCGCCGTCGAACTGGCCGCTTCGCCGCAGGCCGGTGATATAGGCTTCCCACAGCGCGCTGCTGGCTGCATCAGGGTGGGCGGTATCGTCAAGCATGAGGATGATGTAGTCGTTCATGGTCTCTCGCGGTGTCGGCTTGATTCTGTATTTTATCAGCGCACCACCGGGATTTTGCAGCTCAGGAATAAATGAGCACCTTTTTGAGTCTCCTATAGCGCGGGATACTTTGATGCAATCTTCATCTCGCAACCCTGTCGTTTCGACATGGTTTTCGTGATGAATTTTGTGTCTAAGGTGAAAAAAATGAAATTGGTAAATCTGAAGGTCGCCGTCCGCCTCAGCCTGGCATTTAGCGTGATTCTTTTTTTCCTTGCGGGTATCGCCTATATCGGTTGGTCAGCCTTGAGTTCGACCAAGGCCAGACTGGACCTTATTACGACCCAGAATAATGCCGAAACAATGTATGCCAATAAGATTCGCAAAGATCTGGACATCGTTGCGCGATCAATTTACAGCTACATCTTGTACAAGGATGCGGGCACGAGACAGCAAATGATGAAGCGCATCGTCGATGTCCGCAAAGACATGGACGATGCCTACGACCGCCTTGGCGAAATTGTGCGGCGCGAAAATAATGGGAAAGCTGTGCAGTTATTTTCCGATATGAAGGCAGGCCGTAGCGAAACGCGTCCACTCTTCAGCAACGTTATTGCGCTGGTTGATGGAGGAAAAGCCGAGGAGGCGACGGAGTTTTTGCATCTATCATTGCAGGGGCCGCAAGAAAAGTGGTTTGCGGCAGTCCAGGGCATGACCGATCTGCAGGAAAAGGAAGATCAGGATTCCATCAATGAAATGAACCACGAATACGCTCTGGCGGTGAGATTTCTGATTATCGCCGTGCTGCTCGCCATCGCAGCAGGATCCTTTTTAGCGTGGGTGATCACGCGCGGACTGCTTGAGCAGTTAGGTGGCGAGCCCAGTTATGCCGCGGAAATCGCAGCAAGAATCGCCCAAGGCGATCTTGCCGTGCATATCGACCTGGAAACGGCTGACAAGGCGAGCCTGCTGTTTGCGATTAAATCCATGCATGACAGCCTGGCCAAGATTGTCAGCGAAGTTCGCGCCGGCACTGAAGCCATCGCCACCGAGTCAAGCCAGATTGCCAGCGGAACGACGGACTTGTCCGCCCGTACCGAAGCGCAAGCCAGCTCCCTTGAAGAAACCGCTGCTTCCATGGAAGAGCTGACAAGTACAGTGAAACAAAATGCGGATAACGCCAGTCAAGCCAATCAATTGGCGGTATCGGCATCGGATATCGCCAGCAAGGGTGGGACCGTCGTGATGCAGGTGGTGGAGACGATGGGCTCGATCAATGAGTCTGCGAAGAAGATTGTCGACATCATCGGGGTGATCGACAGCATTGCGTTCCAGACCAATATCCTGGCGTTGAACGCCGCCGTTGAGGCGGCTCGGGCCGGAGAGCAAGGAAGAGGCTTTGCCGTCGTCGCAGGTGAGGTGCGCAATCTGGCGCAACGCTCGGCAAGTGCGGCGAGGGAAGTCAAGACGCTGATAGACACGTCGGTCGAGAAAATCGACATTGGTACCAGACTCGTCGATCAGGCCGGAGCCTCCATGCAGGAAATTGTCGAGAGCGTCAAACGCGTGACCGATATCATGCGTGACATCACGGTAGCGGGCCGGGAACAAACTGCCGGCATTGAGCAAATCAATACCGCCGTCGCGCAGATGGATCAAGTCACGCAGCAAAACGCCGCGCTTGTGGAGGAAACCGCCTCTACCGCTGAATCGATGCGCAATCAAGCCACGCATCTTGCACAACTGGTCAGTGTGTTCAAGCTTGTGCCGGCGCCGGTGAAGAACCTGGATGCGGATCGCAAAAGCAGCCGGAAAATTCATTTGCTTTCCTCTGCAATCCGCTAGACGTGCGCCCCGAGGAATAATCAGGCTTCCGGCGCCGACCAGACCAGATTCCACAGGTGGCCATCGATATCCTCGAAGCCCTGGTCATACATAAAACCATGGTCCTCGGGCGGATGCGGTATGCGGCCACCAGCGGCAAGGGCCTTGGCGATCAGGCTGTCCACCTCTTCCCGGCTTTCGCAAGTCAGGCAAATGACGACTTCATTCGCTTCCTTTGCATTGACGACGGGCTTGTCGATCAGGGACTGGAAGAAGGGTTCGGTCGTCAGCATGGCCCGGATGGTGTCATCGACGATGTTCATGAACGCCGCTTTCTCTCCGCTAAATCGGGGATCGAAGGTAAAGCCGAGAGCGGAAAAGAAGGCCTTGGATTTGTCCAGGTTCTTCACAGGCAGGTTGAGGATGATCTGTTTGTTCATGGCGATTCCTTGGTTAGGGTGGAATGGGCAATCGGTACTTCATCCCTACGACGGGTGACGACAGACAAAATCGACACGCTTGCGAAAAATATTTTCCGCTCGCGCGGATGACTAATCCTTGCCGGCCCGCTGAAATAACGGGAAATCCGGCAGCCGGTCCTGGTCGCCGATGCGGAAGATGGACGCATTCGATCCATCGAATGCCGGCCAGGCCGGCAAGCCTTTTCCGTTCGGATTTCCCGTGCGGGCGAAATTAACCCAGGTATCGGCAAGTCTGGTCGACAATTGGCGGTCCGCCTTACTCCACGGGCGCTGGTCCTGATCGATATTGTCGAACACGTACGGCAGCTCGGCGCCATGGCCTGCGCCACAGCCATAACCGCAAGGCGTCAGCGGCTGCACCGGCCGGTGAGCAAAGAAATAGACATACGGTTTGGATCGCCCGTATTTCGCCTGAAGTCCCGACCAATACCACGTGCGCCAGCCCCACCAGTCGCTGGTGAATTGAAGCATTGAGGCCTGGGCCTCGGCATTGGTGGAAGCGGGATAGGCCGCCAGCAAAGCATCGGAAGGCGAATAGCCCAGCATCTGCCCCATCAGTTCGCGATGGTTGGCCACCTTGAAATCGCCGGTGCCCAGGATTTCCGGTGCCAGGTCGTTGCCCTCCTCCGCGTTCCATCCCGCCAGCAAGGGGACGTCATTTTGACGGTGATTGCGGTATGCCGTGGGCAAGTCTTCGCGCAATACATAACCGTCGATAATCGCGCGCGGCGACCATGCCGACTTGTGCAAGGCCTCGACACTCATGCCGCGCAGCTCCGCCAGATTGTGCGCGCCCACGGTCTTGGTGAATACCTCCGCTTTTGCCTCGGCGCTCTTGCGGTCGTACTGACTGTTGAAGATATCGCTGCCACTCTCGGCGATGGCGCGCTGGAACAACCCTTTCGCCAGAGGCGAAGCGATCAGGATCGCAACAGATCCAGCGCCGGCGGACTCGCCCATGATCGTCACGCGGTCGGCATCGCCGCCAAAGGCTGCGATATTGCTTTTCACCCAGCGCAAGGCAGCGATCTGGTCCAGGATGCCCTGGTTGCCGGAGACATGGTCCGGCGACTCCGCCGTCAGTTCCGGGTGCGCAAAGAAGCCCCATATTCCGAGGCGATAGTTGATCGTGACGATGATCGCGCCGCGCTTCGCCAGATTGGCGCCGTCGTACCTTGGCTGCGCGGCGGTGCCGCCGTAATATCCGCCTCCATAAATCCAAACGATGACGGGAAGTTTCTTGGCTTTTTCAGGCGCCCAGATGTTGAGATAGAGGCAGTCTTCGCTTTTGGGCATCGTGATCCACACGGCGGTCTGGGCGCAAGCAGCAGAGAAGCTGCGCGCCTCCTTGACGCCGGTCCAAGGCACAACGGGTTGCGGCGCACGCCAACGCAGATTGCCGACAGGGGGCGCGGCGAAGGGAATGCCGAGATAGGTCGTCAGCGAGCCCACTCGCGAGCCGACGACTTCGCCGCCGGTGACTTTTACCGGGCTTAGCTCGGCGGCATGTCCAAGACCGGCCGAAAGCGCTACAAGGCACAATGCGAGCAAGGCGCACGCACGAAAATTCATCGTCATCATTTCTCCTGGTTTTGGCAGCTTGGTCTGGGCGGCGCTTGAACCAACGCATCCAAACGAGGGAAATGCTAACAGCATTCTGATCACTACAACTCAGTCAGGGCCCCTGGGTTTGAAGAGGTAACAAAAAACCCACTTCCAAGAGGAGAAGCGGGTTTTTAGACTTCTTGGCACTACCCCTACTGCGATGTTCTGGTGCTTGCCGGAATCGAATACCCTATGGGAAAAGCCCCGCAGGACCAGGTTTGTCCCTCACTGGTCCCTCAAGCAGGCTCATGTTCGCCTGTTCGGTTCCAAACTTTCTTCGGATTAATTAAATCCAATTTTCCATCACCCTGCATTTGGCTAGCGCGGTATGCAAAAGTTCAATCAATCTTCAATGCTGCGCGCATGAGGTGTGACAGGCGTTAGAAAAAATAAAATTGCCATATGCAGTACCAAAACTTCCATTTGCCGTGCTATTCTCTTGTGACAACTAATGTTTCCAGGAGCAGTCGATGAGCTATAAAAACAAAACTTATGTTGCATTCGCTAGCGAAAATATTCACTGTTACCGATTAATGGAAGCTTGGCGCGAGAACGAGCACATCGACTTTAGTTTCTACGATGCTCATGATTTATTTATTTCACGAGATACCAGCCAACGTGAAACGATAAAAAAAAATCTTCGTGAAAGAATGAAGAATGCTAAACAAATAGTGCTAATCGGTACAACCGAAGGACGAAAAAAAGGTGGTGACTCATACACTTTTTTGGGATATGAAATTGAACTAATACTTGAGTTTAATTTGCCAGTGGTTATAGCAAATATTGGTGGATCACGACATGTCGAAAAAACTCTGATTCCACAACCTCTGCTGGATGCAAATCATTATATGGTAGCAGTTTCTTTTCAGCCAGCAATAATAAAACATGCCTTAGATAAGTACACGGCAGAATTTGCAGACGGGATTAAAAAAGGATGCCAAGTTTACAAAGAAAATGTTTATAGCTCACTTGGTATATAAGATGGAAATAATTAACGACCTTAAAACATCTCGTTTTTGGCGCCATTTTCTAGTCAAAGCATTTGCAGTCGCAGGTGGGTTATCTGGGCTGATACAATTCAATAATGCAGTTTTTCCATCTACCGCATGGACAGGAAATAACGTTCTCTGGACTGTTATCGCAATATCCTTTGTAGTAGGAATCCTGCTTGCATGGCCTCGACCAATTATGGCTGAGTACAGTTCTCCCAAAACAAAGATCACCATTGTAAAAGGCGATTTGTTAGAAGAAAAGGGACATATTGTAATTGGCGCATCCGATACATTTGATACTGAACCTCCGAATATCATCGCGCGACAAAGTTTGCAAGGACAAGTCTTGGATAGGCTATATGGAGGAAACTTGGCCCTACTTGATCAGCACATAGATGAGGCTCTTCGCGGGTATCAGAGTATAGGTAGTATTCAGAAGGCGGGGAAAAATACAAAATACAATATTGGAACGGTCGCCGTCGTTACAAATGGACCGAGAAAGCTATTCTTTTCAGCTTATAGTGAAATGAATGATCTTAATGAATCTAGAGCAACCCCAGATACCGTATGGAAAAGCCTCCAGGCATTATGGAGTTCAGTCTCCGTACACGGAAATGGAACAACGATTTCGATTCCTGTGATCGGTGGAGGACAGGCACGGTTATCTAGTGTCATGCCAGCGCAAGATTCGATTCGCTTTATTGCATTGTCTTTTATGATGGCGTCAAGGCGAGAGAGAATATGCGACGAACTACGTATTATTGTGCGTAGTGATGATTATCAAAAACTTGATCGGCTTGAAATACAATCATTTATTTCATCACTACGGCCATCATGAAAATAAAATCGAGTATTGAAATTCCAAAAAATAATGGCTGTGCTTTCTGTGACTATTTGTCTGGGAAGCGACAGTATACAATTTTATATAAGAATGAAAGAGTCGCAGCACTAGTTACTCGTGAGCAACGTGGTGTGGGGCATGTCTTGATTTTACCCGTCAGGCATGTAGAGTCCATACTTGATATTAAAGATGAAGAAGCTGCGGAGTTATTGATAACTATTCGAAATGTTGCGAAAGCCATTGATCTTGCTTATGGCAGGCCCGGAATTTCTGTTTGGCAAAATAACGGAGTGCCTGCTGGTCAGGCAATTTCTCATGTACATTTCCATATCGCCGGAACCCTTGAGGCCGGAGGAACGGAACGCGGTTTCGTTCCAGAAATTTCCATTGAGGAAACTGAAGCTATTGCTTCGCGTATTCTCGAATTTTTTTAATAATCATTTCGGGCGACACTCTGTCTGCGCCAACCGGGGCTATTAAATATGTTTAATCTTTTAATTTCATCGGACCCTGGAGAATGGCATTCAAGTCCGGCTGAATTCGATCGCGACCGGGTCGCAATTGAGTACACCGTTGATGAAATTAGTGAGCGCTATAGGTCGTTAGATGCAACCGCAATTGAGGAGTTGAAGAGATTTCCGACCCTTTTCGTTATAGAAAATGAGGCTGTTGAATCCCGTATTGGCAACATTACCTCTATAAGGACTAGGTTGTCGACGGTTGTAATCGAATTTGAGATTGATTCAGTTTTCCCTTCATTACCCAGAGGGACTATTGAAAGCATTCGGCGAAGTATTGATTTAGGACGATGGGAGTTGTCGCGCACTCACTGGGCTATAAAAGACGAGCCTATTTTTGATATTTTAATAAAAAAAGGATGCATCACAGCAGATCAGGTTAACGAATCGCAAAAGAAGCGATTGCCAAATTATCCAGATCCTCAATTAATACCTACGCCTCAAGGTGTTTTGAATGCAAAACAAATTTTTATTGTGCACGGGCACGACGACATCGCAAAACTTGAAATGGCCGCCTTTGTTAAAGGTTTAGGTTTAGAACCAATAATCCTTCACCTCCAAGCAAGTTCTGGGCGGACGATCATAGAAAAAATAGAACATTATTCAAATGTTGGCTTTGGAATCGTTCTGTACACACCTTGTGATATAGGCTACAAAGTAGGTGGGATGACGTCTTCATATCGTGCCAGACAGAATGTGGTGTTTGAACACGGTTATCTCATCGGCAAGCTTGGAAGATCGCGAGTAGTCGCAGTTGTGAAAGATGGCATAGAGACACCAAATGATATCAGCGGTGTTGTTTATATTTCTCTTGACTCAAACAATGTTTGGCAAGAACAGCTTAAAAAAGAGCTGCGAGCGGCGGACTATCAAATATAGTCTAAATTCGATGCACATTTTATAGAATAGCATTATGCGAATATTTTTAAGTTATGCTCGCGATGATAGCCTAATTGTGGCAAAATTTGCCGAACGCCTAGAAGCAGAAGGCTATGACGTTTTCTTCGACGCCTCCGACCTTCAACTCGGAGCCTCTTTTTCTGCCGCATTGTCAGAAGAAATAAATTCTGCAGATATTGTAATTTTCTTTCTGTCGAAGAAGGCCCTGGAAAGCAGTTGGTTTAATAGAGAATTGGGAATAGCCGTTAGTAATCGTTATTCCGAACTTCAGACTAGAATAATTCCGATCATTCTTGACAAAGAAGTGCAAGCTCCTTTCTTCCTTAGCGATTACGTATGTCTCGATCTAAGCTCTGCTGAATCGGAAAGTGACTTTGATGAAAAAATTTCTTCTCTCGTATCTTCATTAAAAAAAATTGAAATAAAAGGAGCACCAGAAACTGATCTGATGCAACGTCAGCGCGAAATTGAGCTGGAACGCCAGTTTCTTCTCGTGAAAAAAATTCAGCAAGAAGAACTGGAAAAACATCGGGCTCGCCAGTTGTTTTTTCTAACCACTATTGCTGCTTTGTTTTCGATGACCGGAGTCATCATCTTTCTACTCACGAGCTTCGCAAATGTCCGATTCGAAGAATTTGGCTGGCTACTGTCTACGCTTCTCGGCGCAGCATCGGCAATGATCGGTTCATATTTATATATGAGGAAGGAAGAGCCCGAGAAACGACGTCTAGAGTCTCTCTTGGCCGACCTTGAGCGCCGTCTCATAAAGGGAGGACTTGATGAGTAATGCAACCTCCCTCACCCCCGTGATGGTTGAACGAGCTGCTGAGCAACTACGTCAGGAGAGAGAAACGTTCGACCAGCAAAAAAAACAAGAACATCTTTGGTTTATCCTTCGTTTATCTATGGGCTTTGCCTCAATTGTTCTCTTGGGAGCAATCATGATTGTTTCAGCCTACATCCTGTTCAAGAACGCGGATTTTCCGAAAGATGTCGTTACCGCCGCTGGTGCCGCACTATTTGTTGATGTTCTGGGACTACTAATCGGAGTATGGAAAATTGTGCTTAGCCCTCAGTCAACTGCTAAACTTCGGCCCATATCTTCATCGTCCATTCCCACCGTAAAAAATTGATTGATGGAGATTCTATAATCAAAGGGTGGGATATTTCTGGAAAATCTGTGCGTAAGCAACTGGAATGTTCCGGCGTACTGCACACATCACAGGCCTGAAAGCAAAATGTGCGGTTTGCTGCACTTCCCGCGTGCCAACCATTCTGCACTGCGGGTGCTGGTGAGCCTGGCCGCGCCGCTAAGTGAACAGCTAGCCAAGAAAGCTCGTGAATCTGTTTCGTATCGTCGCGAGCTCTGGCACGCGTCGAACCACGCGCGCAGTCGACTGGACAGCTTCGGGGCAGTGCAAGCCGTATCAGGTCCGCACCCCAACAACGGCATTATCTCCGCCAAGACATAAGCGGTACAGTCTTGGCACCGGTAGTCGGTGCGTTCGGAATAGAAGTCTTCCACGCCCACGGTAGCCGTGTCGATTCCGGGTTGAAGAAAGGCAAACTATTCAGACTGCATTTTTCGGAAAGCGTAGCCAGCATGACCGGTGCAAGCGGAAGCTGTCGCCGATCACGGTGGCGGTGGAAGCATGGCAAGCCAATCATTGCGCCAGGCGACCAGTTGGTGTCCATCTTGAGCTGTCCAGCTCCCCCCAACCACTAGAAAGAAACTTAGGGGGCAGGATTCCTTATCGAAACAAGAATCCCCTTATATTTCGAAATGGCAGCTGTTTCACGAATGTTTTCAAATGACATTAAGTATGCCAAATGCCCACCTAGTTGCTTGGTTCGGGCCTGAAATTCTTCAGGATATTTTGAGGCATGATGAAACATTGCACGCACCTGACGGCGATAACTGCGAGTTGGTTGGACAACTTGATTTACAACTAAACCTGTTACTACTTGTCGCGATGCTTTTCCAGCAATTCTAGTCTTCTTTTCATTAAGCGAAAATTTCAAATCTTTTAATTTATCAGTAGCAAATTCAATTGCAGAAAGAATTTGACCGCGATCCTCACCACTAATTGTGATGTCATCAGCATACCTAGTATATCGCAACCCATTTTTTGCCACATACACACTAATCTCTTCATCAAAGCCGAATAAAAATGCATTAGAGAGTAATGGGCTTGTTGGTGCTCCTTGGGGTAAAACTCCTTCAAAAGTCGTCAAACGCGCAATGATAGTACTCGCATATTGACCGTACTCCTTAGCAAGAAGAAATTCTTTTAGCATTTCGATTGTTATAGAAGGGAAATAATCCTTAATGTCAAAATTGGCAACATAATTTGATTTTAAGTGAACAGCCGCATTATCATAAATTGATATTCCTTCCTTAAAGGAATAGCAAGCGGAATGAACAGGCAATTTGTAAAGGATATGGTCCAATATCCAATACTGAACTACTTTCAACATCGTCCGAGGCGCACAAATTTTCCGCACACCACCAGACTTTTTAGGAATTTCAAATTCCCTATAGTGCTTACGTGCATTGTGGGTGAAGGATGACACTAGCCTAGCGCTTATACCAATACCTAGCGCCAAATCAGATATGTTGAAGTCAGTTCCATCCGCCCCATTTTTGTGGGCGGCATGGCAAGCTTTAAGGGAAGGGAATGAACCGAATCGGAATCGGGTGCCAGAAGAGCGAATTGTAGAGCCAACGAGAAGTTGCTTTCCGAGAAGCGGCCAATAAGCGGGCTCGCGACGATGAGTGGAGCGAAGAGGAGTGAGCGCGCTTATTGGCCGCTGCTCTTCTTGTGAAACGAGGTCATGTAAACTAGCTGACGAAACATCAGCCAACTCTGATTTCGCTTCTTCTGGCTCGATAATGCTACCATTACGGAGATCTTTAAGCAAGAAAAGTCTAGTTCTGTCGCGCAAATGGCGCATTTCTTTTGACAGACTATGGTTTCCGCTTGCACTCAAAGAATATAGATTTTCCCGGGAATGTACGCGTTGAATAAGGCCATCTGTTTTCCAACGTTCGAACAAAAGTGTTAGTTCGTTCAGATCAACTTTAGATTTCCCCTTCAGCAAAGACTGTTCAATGAAATGCGCCACCTCAGCTGGGCTCGCAGGTTGAACAATCCCCAAAGATAAAAGAGAAGCTTGAGGATTTAATCGAACAGCCATTATTTAGCAGGCCTTCCACGTCCATCGTAAAAATAAACCGATCGCCTACGCTCCAACCGCGAAACGATATCTGTTATTTCTGCTGTCGCAAAATCTACGTATCGAACCATTCCAAAATCTCCGATTGCTTTAGCGGGGCCTTCACTAAAATAAGATCTATCTTTTTCATAATCTTTATTTACTAAAAGAACGAAATCTCTATTATTTGCACCGCCAACCGCTTGTTCGTGAGCAAATAATCCTAGTTCGCAAAATGAACCGACGCTATCAGCAACCAAAACAATCGCAGCGCATTCTTTTTTTATAAACGCTAATTCGTTGAGATGAGCATAACTTTTAGACACGGTTAAGCGAACATCCTCAAGACCGTCATCCTCACCAAGCACAACCTCGAAATCTTGGTCTTCTAAAGCTTTTTTTAGGCGTTCACGTAACTGAGCCCCAGGTGTTTCCATCTTTAACGATGGGCCACACAGAAATACGACCATTCGATTATCCGAAAAAAGTTCGGTAATTGCTTCACCGAAGCGCACAACTGATGGATTATCGATCATGGTATAGAGATGCCTGCGTGAACTTTTCGGTTTCGAGTCTTTTCTGATGGTCGCCCAATCAGTAGCCAATTATGCTGTATTGCCTGGGGACAAACAACCCCTACCTGTTGACGTCAGCACAATGAATATCGGGCAAACCACTAACCCATTAGCCTATTTTTCCAGGCTGTTTGGCTGCGGCCTTCGCAACTTTCTTTGCATCCCGTTCTGCCTAGACGCCGCAGGTCTGCCGCCAGCAGGCGTACCGAAAGTGCATCGAGAACCGCAGACATGCCCCGCGCTCTGAGAGCGACGGCAGCGGTGTCTTCTGGCCTCCGAAGTAACCGCAAGCGCCGTATAAATCCGTCGTGAGCTCGGACAGCTCAGCGAAGAAGAAGCGCTCGAAATACGGCCAAATGACACGGTCCTGTTTCAGCGTCTCGATGACCTGGCGCATCGCGGCGACGTTTTCGGCCGCCTAGACCGACAGGACGAAGTGCGGGTTGTCCATGCCGAAGTGCGGGCTCATGTCCCCGTCCCTGATGGTTTGCGCGTGGTGGAGCAGCTGCTCCGCGGTCTTCCTGCGGTCGCTGTGGCAGTGGACCTCGATGGCAAAAGCGTACTGCAGCGTCCCCTCTACATGGGAATTCACCCTTATTAGCCCGTTCAGCCGGAAGCGCTTGCCGCCGAGCTCGAAGGTCGGAACGCCGCGCTTCTTGTGGTAGTAGTGCTTGCACACAGTGACCTGGTAGTCGGTCCGGTCCAGGCGGCGTTCCAGCGCGATCAGGACGGACACATAGGCTTCCTTGTGCGGAAAGTCCGCGCGCACGAGGCTTTCCTCGCTCGTGCCGTCCGCCGCTTTCGCGATGCCGCCCCGCAGCGGGGCATACCGGACGTCTTCGATGTCGAGTCCGTCGACTTCTGCGACGAGCTCCGCCCCCATCCGGGTCAGGTAGTACATGACCCGCTTGCCGATTCCGTAGAGGGATACGACCGCAATTGAACCAACCAGCTGTTGGTCGAGCATCGGCTTGAAGAACGCCGACTGGCTATAGCTCATCGCGTTCCCGATGAGCCCCGACTCCGCCAGGTGACGCGTTGAGGCGAACCCTGCCCGCGTCAGCATGCAGAGGATCTCGATTCGCCTGGGTGTGATCTGGATCGATGGCATGTGCGGTCAGGCCAAATTAATCATGACGAGTGGAGCACATTTACCGGCGCGAGCCTATCCTGCACTAACTGCCGCCGCTGCATTTCGCTTGATAATATCAAGTTCCATAAGGCCTTCCAGCTAATTCGCATCATCGAATTCCTCCACATTGCACAACGCGGACACAAACTTCTCAGCTCCGAGGAGCGAAAAAAATAACAGCACCTACTCTCCCCGTCCGCAATATCTATAGCGCTGCCGCAAGCACAAGCCTACTCGAAAGGGCTACTTTACCTAAAGGCTTTTAGAGACGAGAGAGGAAAATATGGACACCAATAAAACCATACCAGGCACATGTCGCCTGATGCAGATTCGCGAAGTTCTGCAGCTGTGCGGCCTGTCGCGCGCAACGCTGTACCGCGAAATCAAACTGCGCTCGTTCCCCGCGCCAGTGAAGCTGTCGGCACGCTCGGTGGGATGGCTGCAGGATGATGTGATGCAGTGGCTGGACTCGCGTGTCGCGCAGCGAGGCCCGGCTTTTCAGGCAATCCGCCAGATCGAACCGCGCGACACCATGAAGGGATCGGCAATCAGCCCTGTCCACCGCCAGGCGCGGGACGAATCGAAATAACGTCGGCACCAACGCGCAGCTTATCAAGATAGTCGGCCCAGCGCTGCATCATCAGCCTGCGTGCCGGCAGATGCGCGGTGCGATTGTAGGCCCGCCCGTTCGGATCGATGACACGGTGCGCCAGCTGGTGCTCAATCAGATCCACTCGCTCATTCAACACTTCATCCAGGATCGTTCGCGCGGTCGCGCGAAATCCATGCGCTGTCATCACCTCTTTCGAGAAGCCCATGCCACGCAAGGCCGCGTTGATGGTGTTATCGCTCATGCAGGCCTGCTCGGTACGCAGGTTGGGAAACACGTACTTCCCATGTCCCGTCACGCGATACAGCTCGCGCAGAATCTCCACTGCCTGCGTGGGCAGCGGCACCATATGCTCCATCTTCATTTTCATCTTCGCCGCAGGGATGCGCCACTCGGCGGCGTCCAGATCGAATTCCGCCCATTCTGCGGCGCGCAATTCGCCTGGACGTACAAACAGCAAGGGCGTGAGCTTTAACGCCGCCACGACCACGAAATGGCCGTCGTAGGCGTACATGGAGCGTAGCAGGACCGCCAATTCTTTCGGCTCGGTGATGGCGGCGAAGTTCGTTCGCGGTACGGCGACCAGCGCGCCTTTCAGATCTGGCGTCACATCGCGCTCCGCCCAGCCGATCGCCACACCGTAGCGCAGGACTTGGCCGCACATCTGTTTGATGCGATGCGCCGAGTCGACCGCGCCGCGTGCCTCAACGCGCTGAATCACGCCGAGGATGTCGCGCGCCTTGATCGTCGACACAGGCATGCTGCCGATGAAGGGAAACAGGTCATGTTCAAGCCAGGCCAGGACTTTGTCCTGGGTTCTTGCACTGCGGCTGATGGCCATCTTGGTTAGCCATTGGCGCGCCAGCGGTTCGAAGGTCTGCAGGCTTTCTTCAAGCGGCTGCTCTCGCTCCTTCTCCTTCCTCGGATTTGGATCGACGCCAGCCCGCAAAAGCTTACGCGCATCGGCGCTCAGCTCCCGTGCCTCCGCCAACGAGACTTCGGGATAGATGCCGAGGGCCAGCGTTTTATGCTTGCCATCGAAGCGGTAATTCATCCGCCAGTATTTATTTGATTCTTTAACAAGTATATACAGCGAGCGACCGTCGCTGTATTTGTCACCGCTGGGTTTGCCGGAATGCTTGAGTTTCCGGATAAAAAGATCGGTAAGTGCCATGGCGCAATCACACTCCGGATGTGGCGCCAAATGAGGGACATTTTTTTCGCGTGAGGGACCAGCGCCATTTGTCCCTCACGGGCCGTAGATTTCATGATACGCCGCCGGATTTTCGAAGACAACAAAAAACCCGCTTCTCCTATGAGGAGAGCGGGTTTTTCGACTTCTTAATACTTTTTACTGCTGTGTTCTGGTGCCGCTTGCCGGAATCGAACTGGCGACCTTTTCATTACGAATGAACTGCTCTACCAACTGAGCTAAAGCGGCGAAGTCGCACATTCTAACAAATATTTCTTGCTGCACGCTAGTCCCAAACCGATAAATTTTGGCCATGCTGCAAAAATGTCATTGCTTTGTGCGGTTTTCAGGCTTCTCAGCCTGCGTGGTAGCCCGTCACCACCGCCACTTCGTCGCGCGATCCCAGGAACACCGGCACGCGCTGGTGCAGCTTGTGCGGCTGGATGTCCATGATGCGCTGCTGGCCGTCGGTGGCCGCGCCGCCCGCCTGTTCGACGATGAAGGCCATCGGGTTCGCTTCATACATCAAACGCAGTTTGCCCGGCATCGACGTGTCGCGCGTGTCGGCCGGGTACATGAAGATGCCGCCGCGGTTCAGGATGCGGTGCACGTCAGCCACCATCGAGGCGATCCAGCGCATGTTGAAGTTGGTGCCGCGCGGGCCGGTGTCGCCGGCCAGCAGTTCGCTGATGTAGCGCTGCACCGGTGGATGCCAGTGGCGCTGGTTCGACATGTTGATCGCGAATTCCTTGGTCTTGGCCGGGATCTGCATGTTGCGCTGCGTGAGCACCCACGAGCCCATTTCGCGGTCCAGCGTGAAGCAGTTGACGCCATTGCCGGTGGTGAGCACCAGCATGGTCTGCGGGCCATACACGGCGTAGCCTGCTGCCACCTGCTTGGTGCCGGCCTGCATGAAGTCGGCCTCGGTCGGCTGGCCCATGCCGTCCGGCGCCTTCAGCACCGAGAAGATGGTGCCGATGGAGACGTTGACGTCGATGTTGGAGGAGCCGTCCAGTGGGTCGAACAGCAGCATGTATTCGCCTTTTGGATAGCGGTTTGGGATCGGGTGGATCGATTCCATTTCTTCCGATGCCATCGCTGCCAGGTGGCCGCCCCATTCGTTCGCTTCGAGCAGGATCTCGTTGGAGATGATGTCGAGCTTTTTCTGCACTTCGCCCTGGATGTTCTCAGTGTCGGCGGTGCCGAGCACTTCGCCCAATGCGCCCTTGCCTACCGAGTGGCTGATGGTTTTGCAGGCGCGCGCGACCACTTCGATCAGCAGGCGCAGTTCGGCCGGGATCGAGTTGTTCTGGCGCTGTTCCTCGACCAGGTATTGTGTGAGGCTGATGCGTTTCATGGCTTCCCTTGAGGTGAATATAAATCGTTTAAATTGTTCTTTTCCGGCTGGCGGAGGCTCGGCATGGATCCCCGCTTTCGCGGGGATGACGTTTTTGAGCGCTAGTTGGCGAGCGCCTTGGTCACCACTTCCAGCACGTCGTTCGACAGCTTGGAGCGGGCGGCGACTTTTTCCAGGGCGCGTTTCATCTTGGCCTGCAGCGCCGGCGCGTAACGGCGCCAGCGGTCCAGGCCACGCGCCAGGCGGGCTGCTACCTGCGGATTGATCGCGTCGAGCTTGATCACATGCTCGGCCCAGAATTCATAGGCGCTGCCATCGGCCGCATGGAACTGCGACGGGTTGGCGCTGGTGAAGTTGAAGATCAGGCTGCGCGCGCGGTTCGGATTCTTCAGCGTGAAGGCCGGGTGCTGCATCAGCTTGCGCACCGCCGCCACGTTGGTGCTCGGCGCGGCGGCCTGCATGGCGAACCATTTGTCGATGACCAGCGCTTCGCTTTCGAAGTCTTCGTAGAAGTTCTTCAGGTACGGGCCCGCTTCGGCGCCGCTTTGGATCATCGCCACCAGCGCGGCGGAACGGTCGGTCATGTTGCCGGCTTTTTCGAACTGCTGCTGCGCGAGCTTCAGTTCGGCCATGTCCGGCGTCGCCATCAGGTAGGACAGGCACAGGTTCTTCAACGCTCGCTTGCCGGCCGACAGGGCGTCCGGGCTGTAGTCGCCCGGCGTCTGGTTGGCGTGGTACTGCTCCAGCAGCTCGCTCTTCAAGGCCGTGCCGATGGTGCGGCGCATGAACTGGCGCGCGGTGTGGATCGCTTGCGGATCGACCACGTCCATCTGCTCGGCGATGATGGTCTCCGACGGCAAAATCAGCGCCAGTTCGCGGAAGGCCGGGTCGAGCGACTCGCTGATCAGCACGGAGCGCATGGCGTTGATGAAGGTGGGGTCCAGTTTCAAGTTGGCGTCGCTGCCGCCGGCGACGGCCACCTGCGCGGTCAGCTTCAGCAGGCGTTCCATCGCCAGCCGCTGGCCCGCTTCCCAGCGGTTGACCGGGTCGCTGTCATGGCTGAACAGGTGCAGCAGTTCGGCGTCGGTGTAGTCGTATTCGAGGATCACCGGCGCCGAGAAGTCACGCAGAATCGACGGCGTCGGACGCTCGTCGACATGGCGGAAGCGGAAGATCTGCTCCTGCCCGGTCAGCTCCAGCACCACCGTGGTGGCGCCCTTGGCGTGCGTGCCGCCTTCCAGGTTCAGCGCCAGGTCCTTGCCGCTGGCGCTCAGCAGGCCGACCGCCACCGGAATGTGGAACGGCAGCTTTTCCGGCTGGCCGGCGGAGGCCGGGCAGCGCTGGCTCAGGATGATGTCGAAGTTGCGCTTGACGGCGTCGTAGCGCGTGCGCGCGGTGACGACGGGTGTGCCGGCCTGCGAGTACCAGCGCTCGAACTGGCGCAGGTCGCGGCCGTTGGCGTCGGCCATGGCGGCGCGGAAGTCGTCGCATTCGACGGCTTGGCCGTCGTGGCGTTTGAAGTACAGGTCCATGCCCTTGCGGAAGCCGTCGCGGCCCACCAGGGTCTGGTACATGCGCACCACTTCGGCGCCCTTTTCATACACGGTGACGGTGTAGAAGTTGTTGATCTCGACGAAGGAGTCGGGGCGCACGGGGTGCGACATCGGGCCGGCGTCCTCCGGGAACTGGGCCTGGCGCAGGGTGCGCACCTGGTCGATGCGGGTGACGGCGCGGCCGCTGTCGGTGCCGATCATGTCGGCGCTGAACTCCTGGTCGCGGAACACGGTCAGGCCTTCCTTCAGCGACAGCTGGAACCAGTCCCGGCAGGTCACGCGGTTGCCGGTCCAGTTGTGGAAGTATTCGTGGCCGACCACCGCTTCGATGCCGGCGTAGTCGATGTCGGTCGCCACGCGCGGGTTGGCCAGCACGAACTTGGTGTTGAAGATGTTCAGGCCCTTGTTCTCCATCGCGCCCATGTTGAAGTCGCCCACGGCGACGATCATGAAGCGGTCCAGGTCCAGCTCCAGGCCGAAGCGCTCCTCGTCCCAGCGGATCGAGTTCTTCAGCGACTGCATCGCGTAGTCGGTCTTGTCGAGGTTGCCGTCTTCAACCCACACCTGCAGCAGCACCTCGCGGCCCGATTGCAGCGTGTATTTCTCCTCCTGGCAGACCAGGCGCGCGGCCACCAGCGCGAACAGGTAGGACGGCTTCTTGAACGGGTCTTCCCACTTGGCGTAGTGGCGGCCGTCGCCCAGGTCGCCCTGCTCGATCAGGTTGCCGTTCGACAGCAGCACCGGATAAGCGGCCTTGTCGGCGCGCAGCATGACGGTGTACTTGGCCATCACGTCCGGGCGGTCGGGGAAATAGGTGATGCGGCGGAAGCCCTCGGCCTCGCACTGCGTGAAGAAGTTGCCGTTCGAGACGTACAGTCCGGACAGCGAGGTGTTCTGCACCGGCGCGCACAGCGTTTCGATTTCCAGCACCACCTTGGCCGGGGCCTTGGCGATGGTCAGCGTCGAGCCGTCGATCTTGTATTCGGTCGGCGCCAGCGGCTTGCCGTTCATGCGCAGCTGCACCAGCTCGATTTCTTCGCCGTGCAGCACGATATCGTGGCTGCCGCGGCTCTTGGCCGCCGGGTTCTGCCGCATGGTGATGCGGTTGGCGACCACGGTGCGGTCCGGATCGAGGTCGAAACCGATTTCCACGGTATCGACCAGATAGGATGGCGGGGTGTAATCTTTGCGGAATATCGTCTTGGGGCTGCTGTCTGTGCGCATGGGGACTTTGAATGACGTAGGCAAAAGCCTATTTTACCAATACCAGCGCGGGGACCATGCGCGAATCGCCTGTTATAGGACAAATAAGCTCCAACAAGTTGCTGGTTTCCACGCCGCCGTAACAATCTGTAATAATCGTGCCGGGCCGGCGCGTGCGTCGTAGACTTAGTACTGGAAAATACCGTCTTACAAGAGAGGGGCAACATCATGAAATATCTCGCCATTTTGGCGACCGCCGCCGTCATGCTGCTGGGCGGCTGCGCCACCACCATCCACAGCGACGTGACCGCCTTCAACGACTGGCCGGCCGACATCGGCGACAAGTCCTATGCCTTCGTGGCCCCGCAGGGCGCCGACGACACGCTGGAATACCGCAATTATCAAGTACTGGTGAGCAACGAACTGGCCAAGCTGGGCTTCCACCAGGTGGCCGACAACCAGCAGCCGAAGTTGCTCGTTGGCATGAAATTCAATACCGTGGACCATGCGGTGCGGGTGCTGGAGGCCGATGATCCGTTCATGACGGGGCCGTACTGGGGCCGTTATGGCTGGGGCGGCTGGGGTTATTCGCGCTGGGGCTACTATCGCCCGTACTTCTACGATCCGTTCCGTTATGGCCCGGTGGTGCTGGAAGAGCGCGTCAAGCACGAATACCAGCGCCAGCTGCGCGTGACGATCAACGGCATCGATGGTCGCAAGCTGTATGACGTCACGGTGCAAAACACCAGCCGCGTGCAGGCCACGCCGCACGTGATGCCGGCCCTGGTGCAAAGCGCCTTCACCGGCTTCCCCGGCCCGAGCGGCGTGCCGCGCAAGGTCGACCTGAAGATCGAACCAAAAACCGAAACCGTCGAAGCCACCTCGACCAAGGCCGGTTAAAAACCCGGGGTCAGATCCGACATTTGGACACAAGCTCTACCGTAGCGCACGCTACGGTAGAGCTTGTGTCCAAATGTCGGATCTGACCCCGGGTTTGCTTTAGGGCAGCAGGATCGAGGAGCCGGTGGTTTTGCGGGCTTCCAGGTCGATGTGGGCCTGGGCGACGTCGGCCAGGCTGTAGCGCTGGCGGATGTCGATCTTGACTTCGCCGCTGGCGACCACGCCGAACAGCGACCTGGCCGCCGCTTCCAGATCCTCGCGCCTGGCCATGTAGGCCATCAGCGACGGCCGGGTGATGAACAGCGAACCGCGATTGGCCAGCTCGCTCAGGCTGAACGGCGGCACCGGCCCGGACGCATTGCCGAAGCTGACCATAGTGCCCAGCGGCTGCAGGCAGTCCAGCGAACCGATGAAGGTGTCCTTGCCGATCGAGTCGTACACCGCCGACACACCCTTGCCACCGGTGATCTCCTTCACCCGCTCGGTGAAGTTTTCCTTGTTGTAGTTGATGACGTGGTGCGCGCCGTTCTCGGTGGCCAGCGCGGCTTTCTCTTCCGAGCCGACCGTGCCGATCAGGGTCACGCCCATCACCTTGGCCCACTGGCAGGCGATCAGCCCGACGCCGCCGGCCGCCGCGTGGAACAGGATGGTGTCGCCGGCCTTCAGCGGCACCGTGCGGTGGAACAGGTACTGCACCGTCAAGCCCTGCAGCATCATCGCCGCCGCCGTGTCGAAGCCGATTTTTTCCGGCAGCACCAGCAGCTGCGCGGCCGGCATGTTGCGCGCCTCGGCATACGCGCCGATCGGCCGTCCGGCATAGGCCACGCGGTCGCCCACCTGCACTTCCGTCACGCCCTCGCCCACCGCCTCGACGATGCCGGCGCCTTCCATGCCCAGCGCGCCCGGCAGCGCCTGCGGATACAGCCCGGTGCGGAAATAGACGTCGATGAAGTTGAGGCCGATCGCCTCATGCCGCACCTGCGCCTCGCCCGGCCCCGGCGGACCCAAATCCACGTCCACCAGTTCCATCACTTCCGGACCGCCCACGCGGTTGATGCGGATTGCCTTGGTCATGCCTGCCTCCGTGTCAGTTTGCAGCGGCGAGCTGCTGAAGCTGAGACAGTACCAGATGTGCCGACGACATGTTGGTCGCGCACGGCGTGTTGTGCACGTCGCAGGCGCGCACCAGCGCGTTGATGTCCGGTTCGTGCGGCTGCGGCGTCATCGGGTCGCGCAGGAAGATCACGCAGTCGATCTCGCCTTCGACCAGCATCGAGCCGATTTGCAAGTCGCCGCCGAAGGGGCCGGAGTGCTTGCGGTCCACCGTCAGGCCCAGCTCGTTGGCCAGGCGTCCGCCGGTGGTGCCGGTCGCGGTCAGCGTGCAGGTGGAGAGGAAGGCCTTGTATTCGCCGGCCAGCGCGATCATGTCGTCTTTTTTCTTGTCGTGTGCAATCAGGGCAATGCGGGTCTTCATTTCGTGATCCTCTATTTTTTCGACAGCAGGTAAATCCCGGCCAGCACCAGCGCGGTACCGCCTAGTTGCCAGGAGGTGACGGGCTCGCCCAACATCAGCGCGCCCAGGAACAGCGTTGAAACGGGTCCGATCATACCAGCCTGCGAGGCGGTACCGGCGCCGATGCGTTCGACGGCGGCCATCGTCATGAACACCGGCATCACCGTGCACAGGATGCCGTTGACCAGCGACAGGCCGTACACCGGCAGCGGCTGGATCAGGCCGGACGCGGGCCGCAGCAGGAAAAACTGGCCGATGCAGGCGGCGCTGGAGACGCACATCGCGTACGACACCAGCCGCAGCGCCCCCAGCCGCTTGACCATTTCGCCCGACAGCAGCAGGTAGACGGCGTAGGCGGCGGCCGATCCGGTCACCAGCGTGGCGCCGAGCACGACGTTCTTGCTGCCGCTCTGCAGGTCGTGCAGGAACACGAAGACGATGCCGCAGTAGGAGGTCAGCAGCGCCAGCCACTGCTTGCGCTTGATGTGCTGCTTGAGCAGCGTGGAGGAGATCAGCAGCACGAAGGTCGGCGTCAGGAACAGGATCAGGCGTTCGAGGCCGACCGAGATGTATTGCAGGCCGAGGAAGTCGAGAAAGCTGGACAGGTAGTAGCCGACCAGGCCCAGGCCAATCAGGCGCCAGCGGTCGGAATTGGTCAGCGGCGCCTCGGTGCGCATCTTCCAGATCGCGACGGCGGCGAACACCGGCAGCGAGAACAGCATGCGGAAAGCGATCAGCGTGACGGCGTCGATGTGATAGCGGTACAGCAGCTTGGCGACGATGGCCTTGGTCGAGAAGAGAACCGCGCCGCCGATGGCGATGCCCAAGCCGCCAAGATAGGCGGCACGCGCCGGGGCGCTGTCCGTGATGCTTTTAGTCATGCCCAAATTGTAAAGGCAAACGCTTCGCCTCGCTTGACGAGGCGATTTTTCGGCTGGGCAGCGAATCAGGTGAGCCGGCTCAATCCAGCCGTGATAGGCTGCATAAGTACCGATTTGCGATTAGCGGGAGTAGTGCAATGGAACTGACTCAGGATGTTGAAACCGGCTTGATCGAACGAATCGCCGCCGATCCTGCATTCGCAAACGCCATGTTGGATGAGATCGGCGAGCTGCTGCTGGCTGGGGAAGAGGCCGCCGCACGTGGAACGCTCCGCGTTGTGGTAGCGGGCACGACGGGATTTGACGTGCTGTCCCGTCCGCTGGCTATGACGGGCGAAGCTTTACGGTGCGCCCTTTTGACAGACTCTCTTGCTACCAGCCCCAGCTTGAGTGCCATTTTCAGCGCACTCAAGCGGGAGCTGGGTGTAGCCGCTAGCTGATCGTCACCGAAGGCGCCCCCGCCGCCACGGTCGCAGTGGCGATGCGCGCCACCACGGTCGTCGGCGCGTTGCCACCCACCAGCTTGTTGACCTGCTTGAACTGCGCCACCAGCTTGCCCGGGGTCAGCGTGACCAGCGTATAGCCTTGCGCATCATTGTTCAGATGCTTGATCCACTGGTTGTTGCCCAGGCTCGCCAGCTGCTGCGCCAGCGCCAGCAGGCTGACGCTGAAATCGCTGCTGGCCTGCAGGCCGGCCAGCACCGCGCTGGTGGTCGCATCCAATTGAGCTTCCGGCAAGCCCTTGGCGCCCAGCGCGCCATGCAGCTGCACGCGCATCTGCTCCAGCAGCGACGCCACGGTCGGCGCGGCCTTGCCCATCGTGTAGTCCAGCAGGTTGAACGACAAACTCAAGGTGCCCACGCCCGGCACCGGTATCGCCAGCGGGTACGACACCAGCGTGCTGATGTCGCCCAGCGCGGCCGCCGCGTCGCGCAGGTAGGTGAAGAAGGAGTCGGAGCTGATGCCCGCCGATACCAGGTCCACCATCACCGGCGTGCCGCCGTTGGCCGCGTCGTAGTCGTCGCTGACGGTGCCGGCGAAGAAGGCGTGGATGTCGCCGGTGATCGCGACCACGTTGCTGACGCTGTTGGTCTTCAAGTGCGCCATCAGCGCCTTGCGCTCGCTGTTGTAGCCGTCCCACTGGTCGCAGTTGAGCAGGAAGCGCGCGAAGAACGGCGCCAGCGCGGCCTTCTTGCCCGATGCGGCGACAAACGGCGACTCGGCCTTATTGGCCTGCACGTCCGGCTTGATGTAGCCGAAGGCGATGGTCTGCGCGCCAATGCCGGCGGCCGTGGCCGGCGGCGTGGCGACGATGCCGCTGATGGCGATATACACCGCGCCGTAAGTCGCCACCGCGATCGCCGCTTGCGGCGCCGTCAGGCCGGCCGCCACGGCGGCCGCGGCCTGCGTGGTTGCGCTGCTGCCCGGCGTGCCGTAGGTCTGCATGATCGCGCCGGCGCCGCGTTGCGCCAGCGCTGAAGATGCGCCGGCGGTGGCCGCCGCCACGATGGCGCCGGCCAGCGGCAGGTTGTTCCCCGCCGCCGCCGACGTGGTCAGGATCGACGCGGCGATGGTCGGCACCGCGTTCAGCGCCAGCAAGGTGGCGATGGCGTCGACGCCGTTCAATCCCATGCGCAGCAGCGATACCTCGTTGCCCCACAATTTCCAGGTCGAGGTGGCGGCCTTCATCTTGTCCATCCACCACTGGCGCTGGGTCGAGCCCAGCATCGACACGGTATCCAGCGGCGAAGCCAGGCCGATGGCGGTGGCGCCGGCCATCTTCTGCGCCTCCACGGTGTTGAAGATATCCTGCGGCACCAGGTAGCGCGCGCCGATGCGGCCCAGCGGCAGGCCGGTGGCCGGATTGATCGACGATTCCGGGATCACGTGGTCGGAGCGGTACAGGCGCTCGTCGGTCATCACCAGCTGCATCAGCTTGCCGAACTGGAAGTCGCGGTAGATCTTGATGTTCTGGAAGCTGGTGGTGGCCGTGTCGAGGCTGACGTCGGCCGGCATGTATTCGAACCAGGCCTGGTTGGCGTTGCGGCGGCGGCCGGTCTGGTGCAGGTCCGAGCCGTCGGTGGTGCTAAAGGAGCCGTCGTAGGTCTGCGCGTCCTGCCAGGCGTCGTCGGTGAATTCGTGGTCGTCCCAGATGGCGATGAAGGCGAAGCGCTCGTGCAGCGCCTGCAGGCGCGTATCGGTGCGGTACTTCTTGTACAGGTAGCGGTAGTCGGCCAGCGTGGTGGCGTACTTGGCGCCCGAGGTGCCGCTCTTGAAGGCGCCGTCCGGCAGCTTCAGCGCGTCGTGGCGCGACTCGACCGCGCCCAGCTGGAAGTCCTCGCCGACGGTTTCGTAGATGTAGTCGCCCAGGTGGACGATGAAGTCCAGGTTTTCGCCGGCGATGCTGCTCATCGCGCCCCAGTGGTTGACGCTCCAGTCCTGGCAGGTCATGTAGGCGAACTGCAGCTGCGCGACGTCGGCGTCGGCGGCCGGCGCGGTCTTGCAGCGGCCGACGTTGGAACGCGTGTCGCCGGCCACGAACTGGTAATAGTAGACCGTATTGGCGGACAGCCCGGTCACCTTGTGGCGCACCGTGTTGTCGTATTGCGACTGCAACGGCAGCTTGACATCGACCACGGTGGCGCCGCTGAGCGCCGTGTTGCCGCCCAGGGCGGCGCTGTTGTCGGCGGCCGTCATCACCAGGCGGATCGCGCTGTCGGCGGCGCTCGGCGCGGCGGCCACGCTGTCGGCGCCGGACGGCACGGCGCGGGTCCACAGCATGATGCTGTCGGCTTTGGGGTCGCCCGAGGCCACGCTCTGCGGGAACTTCCACGGACCGCTGGCCAGCGGCAGGTCGCCCGCCGCGCCGTCGGCGGGGGCGGAACTGCTGCCGCCGCAGGCACTCAGGCCGGCGCCCGACGCCACCGATACCGTGATGAAGCTGCCGTACTTGAGAAACTGCCTTCTGTCCATGTCGTCTCCGTGGTTTTTATAATAATGTTTAAAAAATAAATGTTAGCATCGGCATGTGACAGGCGCCCTACAAAAAGTCGAGGTGGCCCTCTAGTATCCGGGCCGATGGCCGACGCCGCCCCAGCGGCGGTTTCTGAGGGCCAGCCTATGGTAAAATACTGCCCTCACCGCATACCAACGAACACCGCCGAAGGAAGACCGAACATGGCTGGACACAGCAAATGGGCCAACATCAAGCACAAAAAGGCTGCCACCGACGCTAAACGCGGCAAGATCTGGACCCGTCTCATCAAGGAAATCACCGTGGCTGCGCGCATGGGCGGCGGCGACCTGACCTCGAATCCGCGCCTGCGCCTGGCCGTGGACAAGGCGGCCGACGCCAATATGCCGAAGGATAACGTGCAGCGCGCGATCACCCGCGGCACCGGCGGCGAGGACGGCGCGGCCTACGAGGAAGTCCGCTACGAAGGCTACGGCGTCGGCGGCGCGGCCGTCATCGTCGACTGCATGACCGACAACCGCGTGCGCACCGTGGCGGAAGTACGCAATGCGTTCAACAAAAACGGCGGCAACATGGGCAACGAGGGCTCGGTGGCCTTCATGTTCAAGCACTGCGGCCAGTTCCTGTTCGCGCCCGGCACCAACGAGGACGCGCTGATGGAAGTGGCGCTCGAAGCGGGCGCCGAAGACGTGGTGGCCGATGAAGAAGGCGGCTTCGAAGTGCTGTGCGGCCCGCACGACTTCGCGACCGTCAAGGATGCGCTGGAAGCGGCGGGCTTCAAGGCCGAAGTGGCCGAGATCATCATGAAGCCGGCCACCGAGACCGTATTCACCGGCGATAACGCCGTCAAGATGCAAAAACTGCTGGACGCGCTGGAAGCACTGGACGATGTCCAGGAAGTCTATTCCAACACGCTGATCGAAGACTGAGGATTTATGAAAATATTGGTAGTCGGCTCCGGCGGCCGTGAACACGCGCTGGCCTGGAAATTGGCGCAATCGGAACGTATCCAGATGGTGTATGTCGCTCCGGGCAATGGCGGCACCGCGCGCGATTCGCGCCTGGTCAACGTCAACATCACGGACCTGCATGAACTGGCCAACTTCGTCGAGCAGGAGCACATCGGCCTGACCGTCGTCGGTCCCGAGACGCCGCTGGCCGGCGGCATCGTCAACCTGTTCCGCGCGCGCGGCCTGAAGGTGTTCGGCCCGACCAAGGAAGCGGCGCAGCTGGAATCGTCGAAGGACTTCGCCAAGGCCTTCATGCAGCGCCACGGCATCCCGACCGCCAAATACCAGACCTTCTCGGACGTGGCGCAGGCGCACGCCTACATCGACGCCAACGGCGCACCGATCGTCATCAAGGCCGACGGCCTGGCCGCCGGCAAGGGCGTGGTGGTGGCGATGTCGCTGGAAGAAGCGCACCGCGCGGTGGACGACATGCTGGCCGACAACCGCTTCGGCGACGCCGGCGCGCGCATCGTCATCGAGGAATTCCTGGCCGGCGAGGAAGCGAGCTTCATCGTCATGTGCGACGGCAAGCACGTGCTGCCGCTGGCCACCAGCCAGGATCACAAGCGCCTGAAGGACAACGACGAAGGCCCGAACACCGGCGGCATGGGCGCCTACTCCCCTGCCCCCATCGTCACGCCGGCCATGCACGCCCGCGTGATGCGCGAGATTATCAACCCGACCATCGCCGGCATGGCCAAGGACGGCATCGTCTTCACCGGCTTCCTGTACGCCGGCCTGATGATCGACGCCCAGGGCAATCCGCGCACCCTGGAATTCAACTGCCGCATGGGCGATCCCGAGACGCAGCCGATCATGTCGCGCCTGAAGACCGACCTGGTGGCGGTGATGGAACACGCCGTCAACGGCACGCTGGACCAGATCGAGCTGGAATGGGACCGCCGCACCGCCGTCGGCGTGGTGCTGGCAGCCGCCGGCTACCCGGACACGCCGCAAAAAGGCGCCGTCATCGAAGGCATCCCGGCCGAAACGCCGGAATCGGTGACCTTCCACGCCGGCACCGCCGACGTCAACGGCCAGCTGCAGGTCACCGGCGGCCGCGTGCTGTGCGTGGTCGGCCTGGGCGACAGCATCAAGATGGCGCAGAAGCAGGCCTACGACGTGGTCGACCAGATCGCGTTCGACGGCATGCAGTGCCGCCGCGATATTGGCTGGCGCGGCCTGAAGCATTAGGATAAGATGTCGTCCTTTCCGAACCCCGAAGCCGTCAAGGCCTACCTGCTCGGCCTGCAGGACCGCATCGTGCAGGCGCTGGAGGCCGTGGACGGCAAGTCCTTCCTGCGCGACGCGTGGGATCGGCCCGAAGGCGGCGGCGGCATTTCGCGGCTGGTCGAGGAAGGCAACGTCATCGAGCGCGGCGGCGTCAACTTCTCGCACGTGATGGGCGCCAGGCTGCCGCCATCGGCGTCGGCGCACCGGCCCGACCTGGGCGGCAAGCCGTGGGAGGCGATGGGCGTGTCGCTGGTGATCCACCCACGCAACCCGTACGCGCCGACGGTGCACATGAACGTGCGCTTCTTCACCACGACCACCGCCGACGGCGAACCGGCGTGGTGGTTCGGCGGCGGCATGGACCTGACGCCGTACTACGGCAACAGGGAAGACGTCAGGCACTTCCATCAGAGCTGCGCCGACGCGCTGGCGCCGTTCGGCGACGAACTGCATCCGCGCTTCAAGAAATGGTGCGACGAGTATTTTTACCTGAAACACCGCCAGGAAGCGCGCGGTGTCGGCGGCATCTTCTTCGATGACTTCAACGAAGCGGGCTTCGAGCGGAGCTTCGCCATGATGCAGAGCGTCGGCGACGCCTTCCTCAAGGCCTACCAGCCGATACTGGAAGCGCGCAAGGACACGCCGTACGGTGAACGCGAACGCGACTTCCAGGCCTATCGCCGCGGGCGCTACGTCGAGTTCAACCTGGTGTTCGACCGCGGCACGCTGTTCGGCCTGCAGTCGGGCGGACGCACCGAGGCGATCCTGATGTCGATGCCGCCCATCGTCAAATGGCGCTATCGCTGGGAGCCCGAGGCCGGCACGCCGGAAGCGGCGCTCTACACCGACTTCCTGCCGCATCGCGACTGGCTCGCGGCGTGACGATGGCCTGCTGATGGTCTACCGAACCGCACTGCTGGGAGGCAGCTACGATCCGGTGCATCAGGGCCACATCGCATTGGGCACGCACTTCGCGGGCCTGCTGCAGGTGGACCAGTTGCGCGTGATCCCAGCCGGCCTGCCATGGCAGAAATCCACGCTGAAAGCGACGCCCCGGCAGCGCGCCGACATGGTGGCACTGGCCTTTGCCGGCCAGCCATACAGCGTCGTGGTCGATCTGCAGGAGATCGAGCGCGGCGAACAGGGGCTTGCCACCTACACGATCGACACGCTGCGCCAGGTGCGCGCCGAGCTGGGGCCGTCGGCCTCCATCGCCTTTTTGATGGGCGCCGACCAGCTGCAGCGGCTCGACACCTGGCATGAATGGCAGGCGCTGTTCGACTACGCCCATATCTGCGTGGCCGCCCGCCCTGGTTTCAGCATTGCCACCGCCGGCCTGCCGCCGGCTGTGGCCGAGGCGTTTTCCAGCCGACTGGGAACGCCTGAACAAATCCGCAACACGCCGCACGGTCTGACTTATCTGGCACAAGACTTCGCGGTGGATATCTCCGCCACCGAAATACGTGCGGCATTACAACGGGGGGAATCGGCAAACTCGCTTATCCCGCCGCTAGTGCTAGACTATATTGAACAACACAATCTATACAAAAGCTAAATGGACATCAAAAAACTGCAATCCCTCGTCGTTGACGCACTCGAAGACGTCAAGGCCCAAGATATCGCCCTGTTCGATACCACCCACCTGACCAGCCTGTTCGACCGCATCGCCATCGCCTCCGGTACCTCCAACCGCCAGACCAAGGCGCTGGCCGCCTCGGTGCGCGACAAGGTCAAGGCCGCCGGCGGCGACGTCTACGGCATGGAAGGCGAGGACACCGGCGAATGGGTGCTGGTCGACCTGGGCGACATGATCGTCCACATCATGCAGGCGCCGATCCGCGCCTACTACCGCCTGGAAGAGATCTGGGGCGACAAGCCGGTCAAGATGGGCGCGGCCAAGCGCAAGTCGACCAAGGAAGGCGAGGAAGCCGACGCGCCGAAGAAAGTCAGCAGCCACCTGGCCGCAGGCAAGAAGGCCGTCGACGCGTCGCCGGTGATCGAGAAGAAGACCCCGGCCCGCAAAGCCGCCGCCGCCAAACCGGCCGCAGCGAAAAAGCCTGCCGCCAAGAAGGCAGCCGCCGTCCCGGCCGGCAAGACCATCAAGGTCGGCAAGACCAAGTCGGCTGTCGCCGCCGCCGAAGTGCTGAAAGCGCTGCCGCCTAAACGTAAAGTAGCCAAGCCAAAAGGAGATTCGGCGCTCGCCTCCGCCGCAGCGCCGGCCAAGACCGTCATCAAGCGCATCAAAAAAGTCGCAGAGTAAACCGCCATGCAGCTGATCATCGCTGCGGTCGGCCACAAGATGCCGGCCTGGATCGAAACCGGCTTCGCCGAATACGCGAAGCGCATGCCGCCGGAACTGAAGATCGTGCTGAAGGAGATCAAGCCGGTCGACCGTTCGGGCAGCAAGACCGCCGCCACCGCGATGGCGCTCGAACGCGAGCGCATCGAGGCGGCGCTGCCGAAATCGGTGCGCATCATCGCGCTCGACGAACGCGGCAAGGACCTGACCTCGGTCGGCCTGTCGCAGCAGCTGGAAGCCTGGCAGCAGGACGGCCGCGACACGGCCTTCCTGATCGGCGGCGCCGACGGACTCGATCCCGAGCTGAAGGCGCGCGCCGAAGGTTTGATACGCATCTCCAGCATGACGCTGCCGCACGGCATGGTGCGCGTGATGCTGGCCGAGCAGCTCTACCGGGCCTGGTCGATTACACAGAACCATCCTTATCACCGCGTTTAAAACATAACTATATGAAGCCGGTCGACAAAAAGATTTACCTCGCCTCCAAAAGCCCGCGCCGGCGCGAACTGCTGCGCCAGGTGGGCATCGATTTCGAACTGCTGCTGCTGCGCAGCGACGGCCCGCGCGGCCCCGACGTCACCGAAGACGTGCTGCCCGGCGAGGCGCCGATGGACTACGTGGCCCGCGTGGCGCGCGAAAAAGCCGCTTTCGCGGCCGACCTGGTGGTCAAGCGCCGCATGGCGCCGCGCGTGGTGCTGTCGGCCGACACCACCGTCACCATCGACGGCGCCATCCTCGGCAAGCCGGCCAACGCCAACGAAGCGATCGCCATGCTGGGCCAGCTGTCGGGCCGTACGCACCAGGTGCTGACCGCGGTCGCCGTGCAGTCGGCGGACTTCGCCGGCCAGCTCACGCAGGTGTCGGAAGTGCGCTTCGGCGTGCTGACGCCGGCCGCCATCGCCGCCTACTGCGCCACCCAGGAACCCTACGATAAGGCCGGCGGCTACGGCATCCAGGGCCCGGCCGCCCAGTTCATCGAACACATCGCCGGCAGCCATTCCGGCATCATGGGCCTGCCGGTGTACGAGACGGTACAGCTGCTCAGACAGGCCGGTTTGCCGCTACCCTGAGCGGCGTGTATGATCGTCGTTCAGTCAACAGGGAATACAGAAGCCGATTTTCACCTAACCGGCCGTAGAGACAAATGAACGAAGACATCCTGATCAACATCACCCCGCAGGAAACCCGGGTCGCCCTCATCCTGCAGGGCGCCGTGCAGGAGCTGCACATCGAGCGCACCCTGACGCGCGGCCTGGCCGGCAACGTCTATTCGGGCAAGGTGGTGCGGGTGCTGCCCGGCATGCAGTCGGCCTTCATCGACATCGGCCTCGAACGCGCCGCCTTCCTGCACGTGGCCGACATCTGGGAAGCCCGCCCACACGACGGCAGCCAGAACGCCGCGCCGACGCCGATCGAAAAGATCCTGTTCGACGGCCAGGTGCTGACGGTGCAGGTGATCAAGGACCCGATCGGCACCAAGGGCGCGCGCCTGTCGACGCAGATCTCGATCGCCGGCCGCATGCTGGTCTACCTGCCGCAGGACTCCCACATCGGCATCTCGCAGAAGATCGAAAAGGAAGCGGAGCGCGAAGCGCTGCGCGCGCGGCTGCAAGGCCTGTTGCCGGCCGAGGAAAAGGGCGGCTACATCGTGCGCACCCAGGCGGAAGACGCGTCGGACTCCGACATCGCCGCCGACGTCGAATACCTGCGCAAGACCTGGGGCGCCATCGTCCACGGCGCCAAGACCAAGCCCGCCACCACCCTGCTGCACCAGGACTTGAGCCTGGCCCAGCGCGTGCTGCGCGACTTCGTCCACGACGACACCGCCACCATCCAGGTCGACTCGCGCGAGAACTACCTGAACCTGGTCGAATTCGGCCAGGCCTACACGCCGGGCGTGCTGCCCCGCTTGCAGCACTACACCGGCGAGCGGCCGCTGTTCGACCTGTACGGCGTGGAGGAAGAGATCCTGCGCGCGCTGGGGCGGCGCGTCGACCTCAAGTCCGGCGGCTACCTGATCGTCGACCAGACCGAGGCGATGACCACCATCGACGTCAACACCGGCGGCTTCGTCGGCGGACGCAACTTCGCCGACACCATCTTCAAGACCAACCTGGAGGCGGCGCACGCGATCGCCCGCCAGCTGCGGCTGCGCAACCTGGGCGGCATCATCATCCTCGACTTCATCGACATGGAAAACACCGAGCACCGCAACGCGGTGCTGCTGGAGCTGAAGAAGACCCTGTCGCGCGACCGCACCAAGGTGTCGGTGTCGGGCTTCTCGGCGCTGGGGCTGGTGGAAATGACGCGCAAGCGCACCCGCGAATCGCTGGCGCACATCCTGTGCGAGCCGTGCCCGGCCTGCAGCGGCAAGGGCCAGGTGAAGACCTCGCGCACCATCTGCTACGAAATCCTGCGCGAACTGCTGCGCGAAGCCAAGCAGTTCAACCCGCGCGAATTCCGCATCCTGGCCTCGCAGGAAGTGGTGGACATGTTCCTGGAAGAAGAGTCGCAACACCTGGCGATGCTGGGCGACTTCATCGGCAAGAAAATCTCGCTGCAGGTGGAGACGGCCTACCATCAGGAGCAGTACGACGTCATCCTGATGTAGCCTAGTTGCGCGCCGGGTCGTAGGACAGCACCGGCTTGTAGCCGTCCGGCGCGATCGAGGTGTCGAACGGGTAGGTGGAAAAATTCGACTGGTCGACCACGCCGAGCTGCACCAGGATGGTATGCGGCAGCTCCTTGCCGCGCCCTTCGAGCAGGTTGACGGCGGCGTTGATCACCACCCTGCCCTGGCTGACGCCCTTGGTGTCGGCAGCGGCGTAGATTTCCTTGTTGCGGATCAGGTGCGCGATGTCGCCCGTCAGGTCGTAGGCCACCAGCCGGATCTTGCCGTCCAGGCCGGCCTTTTTGAGCGGCGCCAGCGCGGCCGGCGCGCAGCCGGTGCAGCCGATCAGGTAATCGAGCTTGGCGCCATGCCTGGCCAGCATTTGCGTCGCCAGCTGCGCCTGCAGCGCGAAGTCGCTGTCGCCGTAGCGGATGTCGATGATGTTGACGGCGATAGGCGCTTCCTGCGCGGCGATCCGCGTGCCGTCCACCTCGCCCTTGACCCAGCCCGCCCCCATCGGCCCCGGCAGCAGCGCGATGTTGACCGACTTCAGGCCGCGCTGCTGGGCGTCGCGCACCACCCAGCGGGTCGCCTCCTGACCCATGCCGCGCAGCGAGGTGGTGACCTTGATGTTCAGGTCGTCGCTGCGGCTGTCGTTGGCCAGCTCGAATACCGCGATGCCGGCCGCGCGCGCCTTGGCGATCGAGGCGTTGTTGGCCGTCATGCCGATCGGCGAGATGACGATGGCGTCGTATTTGGCCGCGATGGCCTGGTCCATCAGCCGCAACTGGCCCCGCAGATCGTCGTAGCCCGTGGCCGGCAGGATGTCGGCCGCGACGCCCAGCCGGCGCGCTTCGCTGACGACGGCGTAGGCGCATCCGGTCCAGTACGGGTCTTTCAGGTGCGGGAACAGAAAGGCGATGCGCCAGCGCTTGCCGGCCCGCGGCGCCATCGCATAATGGCCGGGCACGACGCGGCCGCTGGCCAGCGCATCGTCGGCCGAGCCGTTGGCCTGCAGCGGGCGGAAAATCGACAGCACCGGTATCGGCGCGAATTTCGCCGGCGCGGCGGCCTGCTCGGCGCCGGCGCGAAGGATGCCTAGCCCGAGCACGCTCAGGACCATCAGTTTTCGCACGCTGGGTATAGGCATCGGTACTTCTCATCCTGTGGGGCTTAACGCAATGTTACCTGTTGCGCGTCGATGCCGCCACCGCCGGCGCCAAAATCCCCACAAAGAACCAACACCGCTATGCCGCCGCCAGCGCCACCGCGTCGGCGCCGGCCGGGAAGCGCAGCTGCCCCGTCGCATCGCTCGCCGCGCGCCACACCGCTTCGGCCACGTCGGCCTCGGTGGTCACCGCCGCCGGACTGGTGAAGGCGGCAAACACCGACTGCGCGAACGGCGCGTAGGCCGGCGGTATCAAGCCCTCCAGGCGCGGACCGGTGTTGCTGGAAAACGCGGTCGTCGGCCCATAGCCCGGCTCCACCAGCTTGACCCGCACGTCAAACGCGGCCAGCTCGTGGGCCAGCGACGCCGTGAAGCCTTCGATCGCCATCTTGCTGGCGGTGTACACGGCCACCATCGGCAGCGGCGCAAGCGTCGCGCTGGAAGTCACGTTGACCACGACGCCCGCGCGGCGTTCGCGAAATTGCGGCAGCAGCGCCTGCGTCACCGCCATCACGCCGAAGGTGTTGGTCTCGAACACCTCGCGCACCGTCGCCATCGGCGTCGCCTCGAAGGCGCCGAACAGGCCGATGCCGGCGTTGTTGACGAGCACATCGACCGGGCCGCAGGCGGCGACCGCGGCGGCGATGCTGTCCGCGCTGGTGACGTCCAGCGCCAGCACGCGCAGCCGGTCCGAGCGCGGCAGCACGTCCGCGCGCGGCGTGCGCATCGTGGCGATCACGTTCCAGCCCTGCAGCAGGAAATAGGACGCCGTCTCGCGGCCGTAGCCCGAAGAACAGCCGGTGATGAGGACGGTTTTCATGGTGATACTCCCTTGTGGTTTCGATGATGAAACGATAGTGGAGCCGTGCAGGATTGACTACAATGAGGCGTCCAGATTTCATTTGCGAGCGTCCAATCATGAACGATCCACTGTCCGAGGTCATCGCGCTGCTGCGGCCGCGGTCTGTGCTGTCGAAAGGCATCAGCGGCGCCGGCCGCTGGGGCGTGCGCTATTCGGACTTCGGCCAGCCCAGCTTCTGCGCGGTGCTGGAAGGCAGCTGCCGGCTGGCGGTCGACGGCGAGCCGGCCATCGACCTGGCGGCGGGCGACTTCGTGCTGCTGCCGGCCACGCCCGGCTTCACGCTGTCCGGCTTCGACCCGGTGACGCCCGAATACTACGACCCCAACGCCATGGCGGCGCAGAGCGGCGACGTCCGCCACGGCGTCCAGGCCGGAGCGCCCGACGTGCGCCTGCTGGGCGGCTACTTCATGTTCGACTCGCCCGACGCGGCCCTGATGGTGTCGCTGCTGCCGGCGCTGGTGCACGTGCGCGGCGCGCAGCGCCTGTCGGCATTGGTCGGGATGGTCGGCGAGGAGGCGGGCGCGCAACTGGCGGGGCGCGAGCTGGTGCTCACGCGGCTGGTGGAGGTGCTGCTGATCGAGGCGCTGCGCTCGACGTCGGAAACGGGCGCCAGTCCGGGATTGCTGCGCGGCCTGGCCGACAGCCGCCTGGCGGCCGCGATGCGGCACATGCACGATGCGCCGTCGCGCCCATGGACGGTGGCCGAGCTGGCCAAATCGGCCGCGTTGTCGCGCTCAGCGTTCTGCGCCCGCTTCCTGCGCGAGGTGGGCCTGGCGCCGATGGCCTACCTGCTGTCCTGGCGCATGGCGCTGGCCAAGGATCTGCTGCGCGGCCAGGAGCTCGGTATCGAGGAGGTCGCCGGGCGGGTCGGCTACAGCTCGGCCAGCACCTTCAGCACCGCCTTCTGTCGCCACGTTGGCCAGCCGCCGCGCAGTTACGCGCGGGCGATGTTGTGATAATATAATCTTATCATAATACCAAGGAGACAGCATGACTTCGATCCAGCGGACGCTTGCCGCTCTCGCCCTCACCATCGCAGCCGCCGCGCCTTTCGCGCTGGCCGACAACAACGCGCCGGTGGCCGCGCCCACGCCCGCCGTCGGCGATTCCTGGACCTACCAGTACACCGACGTGTGGAAAGGCGTGAAGGGCGGCCTCAACCGGCTGGAGGTGGCCAGCATCGACAACGCCGGCATCCACATCGACATCAAGCGCGCCGCCAGCGGAGCGCTGCTGAGCAAGCAGCTGCTCAGCGTCGAAATGAATCCCATCGATCGCGGCGCCATGCACTTCGCGCCGTCGTTCACGCGCTACGCCTTTCCGCTGGCGCCGGGCAAGGAGTGGAGCAGCGAAGTCGACGGCGACAATCCGAAATCCGGCAAGCGCTGGCGCTACTACGTCAAGGGCAAGGTGCTGAACTGGGAAAAAATCAAGGTGGCGGCCGGTGAATTCGACGCCTTGAAGATCGAGGTCGAGGCGCTGTATCGCGGCGAAGAGCCCGGCAGCAACGGCGGCAACGGCCAGCTGACCGAAACCGTGTGGTTCGCGCCGGCGGTCAACAACTTCGTCAAGATGGACTATCACGATACCGACTGGATGGGCCGGATCTACAACCGCGACAACTGGGAGCTGACCGCCTACGTGCGCAAATGAGCGCCGGCGCGGCGGGGACGGAGTAAACTAGTCCCAAAAAACCGCCACGCAGGAGGCGTGATGGCAACCGCTCCGCCCGACGCATCGCCGCCACCGCCCTACAGCGACGGCCGCCTGCACGCCCGTCCCGCCCTGCTGCATGCCGGCCTGCCGGCCGCGCCGCCGCTGCCGGCGGGCACCCACAAGCTGGCCTTCCCGGACGGCCGCCACGCGCGCCTGCATGTGCCGACACAGGATCCGCTCCAGCCGCCGAAGCCGCTGCCGCTGCTGGTGCTGCTGCACGGCGCCGGCGGCCAGCACGGCGGTGGCGACGCCATCGCGCTGGCGCACGCGGCGCGCCAAGGCTCGCTGCTGCTGATCCCCGATGCGCTGTCGACCAGCTGGGACGTGCTGCGCGGCGGCTACGGGCCGGACCTGGCCTTCGTCGACCGCGCGCTGGGCTGGATCATGCGCCGCTACGAGGTCGACGCGAGCGCCGTCGCCATCGGCGGCTTTTCCGACGGCGCCTCGTACGCGCTGTCGGTCGGCCTGATGAACGGCGACCTGTTCGGCGACATCCTGGCCTTTTCGCCCGGCTTCATGGCGCCGCTGCGGCGCACCGGCCAGCCGCGCGTGTTCGTCGCGCACGGCGTGGCGGACAAGGTGCTGCTGGTCGAACGCGGCAAAGGCATCGCGCTGCGCCTGGCCGGCGAAGGCTATGAGGTCAGGTATGCGGAGTTCGACGGCGCCCACGTCGTCTCGCCGCCGGTCGCGCGCGAGGCCTTGCGGCTGCTGGCGCAGCAGCGCTAGGCGCCAGACGACGAGGCTAGGCGCCGGGCGGCGGCGGGGACGCCGACGGCACGATAGGCGGCGCGGCAAGCACGCGGTTGCGGCCGGCCGACTTGGCGGCGTACAGCGCCTTGTCGGCCGCCTCCACCAGCATCCCCGGCAAGTGCACGCCGCGCTGCGGCGACAGCGTGGCCACGCCGGCGCTGATCGTCACCATGCCGAACGGGCTGCCGCTGTGCGGCGTGTTCTGCGCCACGATCGCCTGCCGGATGCGCTCGGCCACCGCCAGCGCGCCGTCCATGCCGGTGTCCGGCATCAGGATGCCGATCTCCTCGCCGCCGTAGCGCGCCACCACGTCGCCCGGACGCTTGGGGGTCAGCGCGCGTATCAACTTGCTCAGCGAACGCAGGCAGTCGTCGCCGGTGCTGTGGCCGTAGACGTCGTTGTACTGCTTGAAGTAGTCGACGTCGATCATCACGAAGGCCAGCACGTGCTGGTGCCGCATCGCGCGGCTGAACTCATTGCCCAGCGTGACGTCGAACTGGCGGCGGTTGGCCAGCCCGGTCAGGCCGTCCTGCATCGCCAGCCGCTCCAGCGTGCGGTTGGCGCTTTCCAGCGCGTCGCGCGCCTGGCGCAACTCGGTCTCGGCCTGCGCCCGCAGATTGATCTGCCCCACCAGCCGCTTGCCGAAAAAGCCCAGCAGCGCCGCCAGCACCACCGCGCCGATCGAGCGGGTGAAACTGTCGTGCCGCCAGTGCTCCAGCATCTCCTGCTTCGACAGCGCCGCCGTCACGAACAGCGGATAGTATTCGAGCCTGCGGAAGTTATTCAGGCGCAGCTCGCCGTCGTTGGGCGAGGCGAAGAAGCCGCTGCCGCTTACCTCGCCGGCGCGCAGGTCGTGGATCGCGTGGAACACCTCGGTGCCGCGCAGGTTCATGCCGACCCGCTTCTCGTCGAAGGGGCGGCGCAGCAGCAGCACGCCGCTGTCGGAGATCAGCGCCACCGCGCCGCGCGCGCCGATGTCGAAGCTTTGGTAGTAGCGGCGGAAATAGTCGATGTCCAGCGTCGCCAGCGCCACGCCGCCGAAACTGCCGTCAGGCTTGTCCAGCCGGCGCGACACCGGAATCACCCACTTGCCGCTGCTGCGGCTGACCACCGGCTCGCCCACGTGCGCCTCGCTGCCGGCATGGGTGCGGTGATAGACGAAATACTCGCGGTCCGCGTTGTTGTTGGTCGGCGCCAGCATGTTGCGCGAGTTGACCACCCACGCGCCGTTTTCGTCATAGACAAACAGGCCGGCCAGCTGCGGCAGGTTGGCCACGTGCACCATCATCTGGGCGTACACGCGCGCCCGTTGCGGCGCGGCGAGGCCGTCATGCTCGATGCGCTCGACGATGTCGGCCAGCGCGGTGTCGGCGGCCTTGATG
This sequence comes from Duganella sp. Dugasp56, assembly GCF_047304105.1. NCBI lineage: Bacteria > Pseudomonadati > Pseudomonadota > Betaproteobacteria > Burkholderiales > Oxalobacteraceae > Duganella > Duganella sp. Dugasp56. The sequence goes on along the minus strand of NZ_JBGLYQ010000023.1, from coordinate 55,406 downwards.
GTGTCGTCCGCGTGCTGCGCCATCGCGCGCGCGACGTTGGACGTCAGGCGCTCCATCTCCTGCAACTGGGCGTCGCGGGCGGACAGGCTGCGCCAGATGTCGACGGCCACCAGCGACACGCACACGGCGCCGACGAATACGGTGGCCCAGAAAGTGATGGAAAATCGTTTAAACATGGCGAAGTGGCCCGTGATCGCGGGGCGAGGGTATTTCTGCTTTATACAGCAAATCGGAGCAACTGCGCCGTTTTGGACGGCGCTGTTGCATGGCCGCCCTAGGGCGCCGACAGCATCGGCTGCAAACGGTGCCAGACCAGGTCCGGCGTCATCTTGACCATGCAATCCTGGTGGCCGAGCGGGCATTCGCGCTGCTTGCAGGGCCCGCAATCGAGGCGCAGCGAAATCGAGGCGGCGAGGTCGGAAAACGGCGGCGCATGATCGGGATCGGTGGGGCCGTACAGCGCCACCACCGGGCGGTTCAGCGCCGAGGCGATATGCAGCAGGCCGGAGTCGTTGCTGACCACGGCGGCGGCGCGCGCGATCAGCGCGATCGCTTCGGCCAGGCTGGTGGCGCCGGCCAGGTTGAACACCGCCTGCGCCGGCAGATCTTGCGCCACCTCGGCGCAGGCCTCCTTGTCCTTCGGCGATCCGAGCAGGGCGATCTGCGTGGCCGGGTCGCGCGCCAGGATGGCTTGCGCCAGGCCGGCGAAGTGGCGCGCCGGCCAGCGCTTGGCACCGCCGAATTCCGCTCCCGGCGCAAACGCCACCAGCGGCCGCGCCTCATCGATGCCGGTGCGGACGCAGACGGCGGCGATCTGCGCCGCGCTGGCCGCCATCCGCGGCCGCGGCAGCGCCGCGCGCATGGCCGCGCCCTGCACCGTCACCGGCGGCGCCGCCAGCGCCGCGTAGAACGCCGTCATCGGCCGCGGCGGCGCTTCGTCGAAATGCATCACGTTGATCAGGCCATGGCGGCTCTCGCCCTTGTAGCCGACGCGGCGCCTGATGCCAGCCAGCCAGGGGATCAGCGCGTACTTGATGGTGTTCGGCAGCACATAGGCGTCGGCATAGCCGCGCCGGCGCAGCATGCGCGCATATTTCCAGCGCTCCTTGAGCTGCAGAGCGCCGTGGCGGAACGGCGTCTCCAGCACCTCGTCGACTTCGGCCATCTGCCGCCACACCGGCGACACCGCCGGCGGCGCCAGCACGTCGATCGGCCGCTCGGGATGGGCGGCCCGCAGCAGCTGCAGCAAGGGCTGCGCCATCACCGCGTCGCCGATCCAGTTGGGCGAGATCACCAGCGTGCGCGGTGACGAGGAATCATGGGTCATGGGGTCGTCCTTTCCTGCGCGTTCAGGCACAAGCCGATCAGCAGGAACAGCATCAGCGCGTAGAACATGCAGCTGCGCACCGACCAGAAGATCACTTCCGTCAGGCCGAAGCTGAAGTAGCTCAGCACCAGCAGCAGGCCGGCCAGCGCCGGCGCGGTGACGCCGGCCGCCGCCGATTCCGGACGGTTCAGCAGGCGCACGAAGAACAGGAAGGGCGCCACCAGCGTCGCGCCCCATACCAGCAGGCCCACCACGCCGCCGAACACCAGCGCCTGCAGGATGTCGTTATGATAGTGCGGGAACTCCAGCACGTAAGGATGGACCTTGTGCGCCGCCACCAGCGCCGCCAGTTCCTCGCGCTCGGTGGCCGCGTTGGCGCCCAGCAGCGGACGGCGCTCGATCAGCCGCAGCGCGCTGCGCCACAGCTCCAGGCGGACGCCGACGTTGGTGTAGGTCTCGCCGCCGTTCATGTATTGCTGGATGTCGCTGATGCCCTGGTCGATGCGCATGCGGGCGCCCGTCTGCGGGATAAAGTAAGTGCTCACCATGAGCGCCAGCGCCAGCAGCGCCAGCCCCTTGCGCAGGCGGCCGCGCAGCACGTGGCCATAGCGCACCAGCACGACGATGGCGCAAATGATGGCCACCCAGCCGCCGCGCGTGCCGGAAGCGATCGAGCCGGTCAGGCCGGCCAGCGCGCCCAGCCCGGGCCAGATCGCGGCGCGGCCGGCGAAATCGAGCATGCCGGCCAGGCACAGCAGGCCCATGCACAGGACGATGTCGCCGAAGGTGATCGAGTTGATCAGGCCGCCGGGACGCTCGACGCCCATGCCCCAGCGCTGGTAGGCGATGAAGGCGGCGCCGGCCATGGAGCCGGCGATCAGGCCCCACCACAGGGCCTTGCGGCTGGGACGCAGCGCCAGCACCGTCAGCATGACGGTGGCGGCGGCCAGCATGCGGCTGGGTTTTTCCAGGTCGCGCAGCAGCGCGCCGGCGCTGAACCAGAAGTTGAGCAAGGCCAGCCCCAGCGCCAGGCCGAAGGCGATCAGCACGCCGCGCACCGACGGCAGGTGGTGCTGCAGCGCCGGCCAGGCGCGGCGCCGGCAGACGATGGCCGCCAGCAAAAAGGCGAAACTGCAGAGGCCGACCCCGAAACTGCTGATCAGCGCCAGGAAGGGCAGCATGAAAATCAGGCTGTGGATAAAGACTGAGCTGGCGGAATTCTTTGGTAAGGTATTATTCATTCATTTTTATAGTTTTATATTGCAAGACGGCAATGTATCGACATCGCCATGCCCTGCAAGCGCAAACATCCTCTATGCCATCCTCTACCATTTCCGTCGTCATCACCACCTACAACCGTCCAGACGCCCTGACCGCCGTGGTCGAGGCCTGCTTCGCACAGGACGATGCCGGATTCGAAATCATTATCGCTGATGACGGCTCCGGCCACAACACGCAGCAGGCGGTGGCGGCGCTGCAGGCGCGCTCGCCGGTGCCGCTGCGCCATGTGTGGCAGGAAGACCTGGGCTTCCGCGCCGCCCGCGCCCGCAACCTCGGCACCTTGGACGCCCGCGGCGACTACATCGTCTTCCTCGACGGCGATTGCGTGCCGCAGCGTAATTTTATCAGCCAGCACCGCAAGCTGGCGCAGCGCGGCTATCTGGTCCAGGGCAGCCGCATCCTGCTCAGCGAAGCGGCCACCGCGCGCGTGCTGGCGCAGCACCTGGACCTGCAGGCGCTGGGCACGGCCGAAAAGCTGGCCTGGCGCCGCAGCGGCGCGCTGAACAAGGTGCTGCCGCTGCTGCTGACCTTGCCGGATGTGGGCCGCACCAGCCGCCGCTTCACCTGGCGCCGCATCAAGAGCTGCAACCTGGCCGTGTGGCGCTCGGACCTGGACCTGGTCAACGGCTTCGACGAAAGCTTCCTCGGCTGGGGCCACGAGGATTCCGACCTGGTGCTACGGCTGTTCAATGCGGGGGTGATGCGCAAGGACGGCGCCTATGCCACCGAGGTATTGCACCTGTGGCACCGCGAAAACGCGCGCGACCAGGAAACCAGCAACCGCGCCACCGTGCTGCAGCGGGCCAGGGAGCGCACCGTGCTGGCGGTCAAGGGATTGAAAGACTGAAGGGTCGATGGACCGGCTCAGGCTTCGCCGTCGAGCATGCTGATGCGCACCAGGTCGGCCACGTTGTCGACCCCCAGCTTGCTCATCAGGCGCGCCTTGTGCACCTCCACCGTGCGCACGCTGATGCCCAGCGCCGGGCCGATCTCGCGGTTGTGGCGGCCCAGCACCACCAGCTGCATCACTTCCCGCTCGCGCGGCGTCAGCTCGTCCAGCAGGTCCCGGCTGCGGCTGCGGCGCTGCCGCTCGCTGTAGTCGGCGCGGGCGCGGCCCAGCGCCTCGTCGATGGCGGCGATCAGCTTGGCGTCGTCGAACGGCTTTTCCAGGAAGTCCACCGCGTCGGCCTTGAACGCCGCGCGCGCCATGCTGACGTCGCCGTGTCCGCTCATGATGATCACCGGTATGCGGCAGCCGCGCGCGGTCAGCTCCTGCTGCAGGCTCAGGCCGTCCATGCCGGACATGCGGATATCGATCAGCAGGCAGCCGGACCACGAGGCCTGCCACGCCTGCAGGAAGGCCTCGCCGCTGGCGAACATCGCCGTGCGGTAGCCGCGCACGCCCAGCAGCAGGCTCAGGGCGTCGCGCACGGAAGGGTCGTCGTCGACGATGAATACGGTCAAATCATGCTGCATAGCTCACCTGTTCTCCATCTTGTTCGGGCTTGTGTTCCCCGCTGCGCGCCAACGGCAGCGCCATCCTGAAAATCCCGTGGTCGCCCACCTCGGCCCACAGCGAACCGCCGTGCGCCTCCATGATCGCGCGGCTCAGCACCAGTCCCAGGCCCAGGCCGCTGGCCTTGGACGACACGAACGGCTCGAACAGGCGCGCGGCCAGCGCCGCCGACACGCCCTTGCCGCTGTCCTCGACCGACAGCTGCAGGCAGCCGCGCTGGCTGTCGAGCTTTTCGGCCGACAGCGTGATGCGGCGCGCGCCGGCCGGCTGCTCCTGCACCGCCTCGATCGCGTTGGCGATCAGGTTGCGCAGCACCAGTTCCAGCTGCAGGCGGTCGGCCAGCACCGACAGCTGCGGTATCTCGCGCACCTGCAGCTCGACGCCCTGCTCGCGCAGCTGGCTGAAGAACTGCTGGCTGATGCCCGACACCAGCTGGCCGGCCTCGACCGGCTCCAGCTTCATCGCGCCGGTGCGGAAGAAGTCGCGCAGCCGCCGCACCACTTCGGCGGCCCGGCCCGACTCGGCGATCATGCGCTGGATCGCGCTCTTCAGCATCTCGCTGCTGCCTGCCTCGCCCCGCTCGAGCAGGTATTCGCACGCCTTGCCGTAGGTGGCCAGCGCCGTCAGCGGCTGGTTCAGCTCATGCGCCAGCGCGGCGGCCATCTCGCCCGCCGCCGCCAGCCGCAGCGTTTGCTTCAGGTCGGCCGCGACCTTGCGCAGCTCATCGACCGCGATGCCGATCGAAAAGCCCACCAGCGCCAGCATCGCGTCGAGCATCTGCAGCTCCGGCACGGCGATATCGACCGCGTGGTTCCACTTGACCAGCGCGCCGATGCCGGCCTGCAGCGCGAACACCATCAGCGCCGTGCCGTACAGGCCCTGGCGGAACGCGGCCCAGATCACCGGCAGGAACAGGAAGTAAAAATGCTTGAACTCGGACGTGGCGATGGTGCCGAACACCATCCAGAGCACGAACAGCGCCAGCGCCAGGTAGCTCACCGTCTCGGCGCGCCAGACGATGGTGCGCAGCCGCTGGCGGCCCGGCGCGGTCGACAGCATCCAGATCAGCGGCATCGACACCAGCACGCCCACCATGTCGCCGATGCCGAAGCGCAGCACCGCCATGCCCCACTGCCCGGCCGGGATCAGCCCCGCCGCCGACAGCAGCGAAATATAGACCAGGTCGTTGACCAGCGTGCCGAGCGCCACGATCAGCACCCAGCGGAACAGCCGGTCGCGGTTGTCGAACACGCCGCCGCCGCCGAACTGGCGCCGCAGCGCCACGCCGATCAGACCGTAGCCCACGGTCAGCCACAGCGACGACAGCAAGGTCACCAGCATGCCGGCCGGCATGCCGCGCACCAGCAGGTCGCCGCCGACCAGCGCGAGGAACCAGGGCAGCGCCGCGCGCCAGCCATGGCGCAGCCAGAACACCAGCCCCAGCGCCGGATCCGGATTCCACGGCGTGATGTTCAGCCCGTACAGCGGATCGATATAGGTGGCCCAGTCGAACAGCAGGTACAGCGCGATAAACGCTGGAAATTCGAGGTAGCGGAGACGGGAGTGGGCCATCGGGCGATAGTGCGTTCGGTAGCGTGTGATGTATCGTAATGTAGCATTATGCATGGGCAAAACCCATCGCGCATTGCTTTTTCCACCTACGTGTAACCCTTAAGGGTTTGGCATTCCCTCTATAGCACAGCAGTGAATTGCGCGCCGCAATTATTAAGTGGAATGCGTACGCCTTTACCCCAATTTACATTACGTTACACGATGGATACACTCGTTACTTATCGTAATGGCACCTCCCATTGACTTGAAGACACAGGTTTCAACCTGTCAGATCGCCGCGCCCCACCCTAGCGCCGCAGGTCGTGTCTCTCGTGCAGCTGCCGCACTACAGCCCTTTGCAGCCCGTTTTCAAGAGAGACGTCACGATGTCGCACTTAATCACCATCCATTCCGGCGCAGCAGATTTTCAAGGTCTGAAGCACCTGCGCGAAACGCTCAAGCTGTCGCTGCGCGCCGCCCTGCACCGCCAAGCCACCTATGGCTGGCTGCAGCTGCTCAATTCCCATCCGCTGTTCGCCGAGCTGGTCAAGGCCCGTCCGCGCCTGGTCTACAAGATTTACCGCCCCTACCTGAGCAATACGATGGACTGCACGCAGCGCGTAGAACTGTTGCGGCAGCACTACCGCTTCGTGTTCCGCCACGGCCTGGGGCCGCTGACGGTGCGCGCCGCGCGCGGCCCGGTGGTGCTGGGCGGCGTGAGCGGCAAGTCCGGCCTGCCCTACCAGATCCGGCTGCGGGCGATCGAACCGATGGAGCGCGAAGGCGAGCTGGTGCTGCAACTGATGCAGGATGCCGAGCTGGTCTATAGCTGCGCGTTCTCGTTCTTCCAGGGCGAGCGGGGCACGGTGCTGGGCATAGGCTGCATGCAGGGGCCGAGGGGCGAGCAGGGCTTGCAGCTGATCAAGGACGCGACCCGCGAACTGCACGGCCTGCGGCCGAAGAACATGATGGTCAAGCTGCTGGGCCAGATCGGCCACGACTACGGCTGCGCCGAGCTGCGACTGGTCGGCAACGCCAATCGCGCCGTGTGCGGCGCCACCCGCCAGGGCAAGGTGCACGCCGACTACGATACGCTGTGGCAGGAAATGGAAGCGCGCCCGCGCGCCGACGGCGACTACCAGCTGGACTGCGAGGCGATCAATCCGCCGGACCTGGCCGCCATCGCGTCGAAGAAACGCTCGGAGGCGCGCAAGCGCCACGACACGCTGATCGCGCTGGCCGAAGCCATCCGCGGCGGCCTGCAGGCGCCGCGTTTCGAGGCCGTGCCGACGCCGCTGAGCCAGAATTATTCCACCTTGGCACCCGGCGCACGCGATGGCGACGAATACGCGCTGGCGTAGGCAAGCCGCGCCCGGCTGCCTGTCGTTGATTATTTTTTTGCCGGCGCGGTTCCACCAGAAACCGTGCCGCCGGAGGAGCCGCCCGATGAGGTAGAAGCGGTGGCGCCTGTGGTCGTAGTGGAGGATACAGACGAACTCGAGCTCGAACTTGAGCTCGAACTCGCATGCGCCTTTTTTTCCTCGCCCTTGGGGGCGACATATGGAAGTATCTTATACGGGAACGAGTAGAAACGCCTTGCAGCTTCAGTCCCTGTGCCCGGCATTGTCAGTTTCGGCATGAACACAAAAGTGCCAGGCTTCTTGTCCTTGATGTTCCTGACGTTCTTGGCATATTGAAAGCTGACCACAATCGGCGCCCCCCGGCGACGCGCCCATGCTCCGAACGCATTGCAACAACTGCCGCACGGACCGTGGGTCTGCATGATCAGCAAGATGCCTTCATCGTGTATAACGTGAGCACGGCCAAAAAAATCAGCCTCATGACATCCGGCGGTCTTGTTGTGACTCTCGTCGGCAGCAATCGTCTGTATATTGGCGGGCCGGCCAACGGGCATCGTGCATAGTCCCACTGTAAATCTCATCAAATTCGTCGGATCCGCAGAATCGACTCCGGTGTCCGACACAGAAAACCCATATATTTCTTCGACCAGATAACGCCAGGTCATGTCGCTCCAGCCGGGAATTTGCGGCAGGCCGCTTAAGTCGCTTATGGGCTGGAACACTGCGTGAGGCGTCTCCGTTACCAGCACATCCCAATCGATAGGCTGGACCTCCACAGCGTCAGCCACGTCCTTACCAAACTCTTCGTGCTTTGCGCACAGGTCGAGATACTGATACGTGGTTTTGCAATAAACGCCGGGAGCGCCGCAAAATCTACAGTTCGGCCTGACAACAGACATGGCTGGATCTCTTCAAGAATTTCGGAGTTTAATATTAACAACATTAACGAGTAAAAATATCTCCCTTTGTAACGCGGCGCACGGTTGGCGGCAGCGTGAAGCGGGACATAAATTTCCGGTACTATGGGTACTTTCGTCCAGGGAGGAAGCCATGCGAGTGGATATTTATTGCCGAGATGAAGCGAAGGGCAAGCACAGCTATCTGGCTGTGCCGGAAGGAAAGCCCATCCCCGAGGAAGCCACCAATACCGACTGGCACCCCGAAGCCCAGCAGGTGGAAGTCGACGACAACCAGGACGACCTGTCCCGCTACCATATCGTTCACCCGCTGCAGCAGATCGGAGCCAAGGGATACGCCATCACCGGCGTGAACCAGCAGCTCTGATCACTGATCAATACTCGATCGCGACGTCCCTGGCGCCCAGCACCTGCTGCAGCGCCAGTTGCAGTTCGTCCGACGGCGCCACGCGCCAGCCCTCGCCCAGCTGCAGCACGCAGCTGACGCCTTGCGGCGTGATGCGCGCCGACACCGGCAGGCCGTCCGCGTGGCGGTGCGGCGCCAGTACCTCGGCCACCTTGCGCACGTCGACCGTGGTCGGCAAGGCCATGCCCAGCTGCTTGCCGTAGTTGACGCGCGCGGTGACGATGTCGAACACCTTCTCGGCCGAGATGCGCAAGCCGCCCGAGAAGCGGTCTTCCGACACCTTGCCCACCACGGCCAGGAACTCGTCGTCCTTGAACATGCGCTTGTTCTCTTCGAACACCTCGGCATACACGGTCACCTCGACCACCGCGGTCTTGTCGTCCAAGGTGACGATCAGGATTTTGCCCCGCTGCGTCATCTGCGGACGGATGCCGGTGATCACGCCGCACAGCATGCGCGGCTCGCGCGACGGCTCCAGCTCGGACAGCTTGGTGCGAGCGAAGCGGCGCGCTTCCGGCGCGAACGAGTCGAACATGTGGCCGGACAGGTAGAAGCCCAGCGCGATCTTTTCCTCGGCCAGCTTCTGGCGGTCGGTGAACGGCGCGGCCTTGACGTATTCCGGCGGCGCCACCAGGTCGGAATCGTCGCCGCCGAACAGGCTGACCTGGTTGGCCGCCTTGGCTTCCTGGTCGGCGCACTCCATCGCGAAGCTGACCGAGGCCAGCAGGATGGCGCGGTCGATGTTCAGGCAATCGAAGGCGCCGGCGCGTATCAGCGATTCGATGGTGCGGCGGTTGATCTGCTTCTTGTCGACCCGCTTGCAGAAGTCGAACAGGCTGGTGAACGGGCCGCCGGCGGTGCGCGCGGCGATGATGGCCTCGATCGCGTTCTGGCCGGCGCCCTTGCAGGCGCCCAGGCCGTAGCGAATCTGCGTGACCTTCTTGCCGGTCACCGACGGCGGCGGGCCGTCCGGCATGAAGCGGAAGTCGGACTTGTTGATGTCCGGCGGCAGGATGGTCAGGCCGCAGATGTCGATCGAGTCCTCGACCAGGATCTTGACCTTCTCCGTGTCCTCCATCGCCAGCGACATATTGGCCGCCATGAACGCGGCCGGATGGTGCGCCTTCAGGTAGGCGGTGTGGTAGGACAGCAGCGCGTAGGCGGCGGCGTGCGACTTGTTGAAGCCGTAGCCAGCGAACTTTTCCATCAAGTCGAAGATCTCGTCGGCCTTCTGCGCGGACAGGCCGTCCTTGGCCGCGCCGGCGCGGAAGATCTCGCGGTGTTCCGCCATCTCCTCGGCTTTTTTCTTGCCCATCGCGCGGCGCAGCATGTCGGCGCCGCCCAGCGAGTAGCCGCCGACGATCTGCGCCATCTGCATCACCTGCTCCTGGTACACCATGATGCCGTAGGTTTCGGACAAGATGGATTCGGTGCGCGGATCGGGATAATCGAATTTCTCGCCGTGCTTGCGCTTGCAGAAGTCCGGGATCAGGTCCATCGGGCCCGGACGGTACAGCGCCACCAGCGCGATGATGTCCTCGAAGCGGTCGGGACGCGCGTCCTTCAGCATGCCCTGCATGCCGCGCGACTCCAGCTGGAACACGGCCACCGTCTTGGCCTTGGTCAGCAGCTCGTAGGACGGGCGGTCGTTCAGCGGCAGCTTGGCCAGGTCGAAGTCGGCCTCCTTCGGATCGAGCGCCTTGATGTAGCGCACCGCGCGGTCGAGAATGGTCAGCGTGGTCAGGCCCAAAAAGTCGAACTTGACCAGGCCCACGGCTTCGACGTCGTCCTTGTCGTACTGCGACACCACGCCGCCGTCGCCGCCCTGCGTGTACAGCGGGCAGAAGTCGGTCAGCTTGCCCGGCGCGATCAGCACGCCGCCGGCGTGCATGCCGATGTTGCGGGTGATGCCTTCGACCTGCTGCGCCAGGTCCAGCAGCTGCGCCACTTCCTCTTCATTTTGCTGGCGCTCCTTGAGCATCGGCTCTTCCTCGATCGCCTCGGCGATCGACACCGGCTTGCCCGGCTTGAACGGAATCAGCTTGGACACGCCGTCGCAGAAGTTGTAGCCGAAGTCCATCACGCGGCCGACGTCGCGGATCGCGCCCTTGGCCGCCATGGTACCGAAGGTGGCGATCTGCGACACCGCGTCGCGGCCGTACAGGTCCTTGACGTGCTGGATCACCAGGTCGCGCTTCTCCTGGCAGAAGTCGATGTCGAAGTCGGGCATCGAGACGCGTTCGGGATTGAGGAAACGCTCGAACAGCAGGTTGTACTTGAGCGGATCGAGGTCGGTGATCTTCAGCGCGTACGCCACCAGCGAACCGGCGCCCGAACCGCGGCCGGGCCCGATCGGCACGTCGTTGTTCTTGCCCCACTGGATAAACTCCGCCACGATCAGGAAGTAGCCGGGGAACTTCATGTTGATGATGGTGTTGTTCTCGAACTCCAGCCGGTCCTCGTAGCGCTTGCGGTTGGCCTCGCGCTTTTCCGGGTCCGGGTACAGCTGCACCAGGCGCTCCTCCAGGCCCTTCTTGGTTTCCGCGCGCAGGAAGTCGTCGATGGTCATGCCCGGCGTGGGGAAGTTCGGCAGCTGCGGCTTGCCCAGGGTCAGCGTCAGGTTGCAGCGCTTGGCGATCTCCACCGAGTTCTGCAGCGCGGCCGGCAGGTCGTGGAACAGCTCGCGCATTTCCGCCTGCGACAGGAAGCGCATCTGCTCGTTGAACCTGCGCACCCGCTTGTTATTGGCCAGCATCTCGCCTTCGGCGATACAGGTGCGGGCTTCATGGGCGATGAACTCGTCCTTGGAAATGAACTGCACCGGATGGGTGGCCACCACCGGCAGGCCCAGCTTGGCCGCCAGCGCGACCGCGTGGCGCACCTGGGTTTCCTGGTTGGCCTGGCCGGCGCGCTGGATCTCGACGTAGAAATGACCGGGGAAGAGCTTGGCCCACTTCTCGGCGTTCTTTTCGGCCAGCGCCGGGTTGCCGTTCTCGATGGCCTGGCCGACGTCGCCGAAGTGCGCGCCGGACAGCACGATCAGGCCGTTGGCCGGACTGTCGTCGGGCAGCAGCGCATAGGTCTTGGAAGTCAGCTCGGCCAGCCACTCGGTGCGGATCTCGGCGCGGCCCTTGTACTGGTTGGTCAGCCAGGCTTGCGACAGCAGTTCGCACAGCTGCAGATAGCCCATGCGGTTTTTCGCGAACAGCATCAGGCGCGACGGCTTTTCCCGGTTGTCGTCGTTGGTGATCCAGACGTCGACGCCGACCACCGGCTTGATGCCCTTGCCGCGCGCGGCCTTGTAGAACTTGACCATGCCGAACATATTGGCCAGGTCGGTGACGGCCAGCGCGGCCTGCTTGTCCTTGGCGGCGGCGCCGACCAGGTCGTCGATGCGGACCAGGCCGTCGACGATGGAATACTCCGAGTGCACCCGCAGATGGACGAAAGCCGGTCCGACCGGGGCTACCGCTGAAGTTACCGCCGGGTTGGCCACCACTTCTTGTTCGTTTGCTACCATGTTCATATGCCGCTCGTTGCTGGTTCGATATCCGGCTATTTTACCGTGCGGCGGCCTGGTGCGATGGAACAATATGGCGGGCATGGCTACTCATGGGCATACGCCCACCGCCGGGCCCAGCCATCCACGACAACCATGCCCAGCTTCCCGACCAGTCTTCCCCCCTTGCCGCCGGCCGACGCCGGCGCGCAGTATCTGCGCCCCGGCGAAGCCGGGACAGCCCAGGCGCAAGCCGGCGTGACGCAGGTGACGACAACCAACCGCCACGGCATCTCCAAGGCGGTGCTACGCATGGGAAATCTGCCAGACGAATTGATTGCCGACGTCGGTGTGTACTTGCAAGATCCACGCGACCTGCTGGCCCTCAGCCTTACCGGATCCGTCCAGCGTGCCGCGCTGGACGCGCAGATGCGCACGGTCCGCGCCGACGCCCTGATACCCAACATAGCCAACCCGGAGCAATATGCCACGGCGCGCGCGGCAGTGCGCCGCGTGCGGGAGCCGCTGCGCGCCGAACGCATCGCTGCGCTGACCAACAAGATCCAGCACAGCGGCGACCGGCCTGTGGCCGCTTTCCAGCACCTGGTCGCAGACCTGACGGAACTTTCGCCGCCCCATCGCGCAGACGCGTTCGCCCGGCTAACCGACCTGTTGCGTCTGATGAGTGTGGGCCACATCCCTCTGGAGCGCGATCAGCGGCGCGGCCATGCGGCCCTGCTGAAGCTGGCGCAGGAAATGCCGCCCGCCCTTCAGCGCGAGCCGCTGAGATGCCTGTCGCAAGCCTGGCTGCCACCCGACTGCGTCGCGCAAGCAAGGGCTGCGCTGGCGGCGCTTGGCCCCGGCTGACGGCCGGCGGGCTATTGAAATACGGCGATGCCCGCCGCGCCCGCAGCTTTGATCAGCTTGGCATCGAAGCTGGCGAGTGCGCCGCTGCTGCGCAACGCCAATTCCAGATAGCACGCATCGTACGCGGTCAGGTCGTATAGCCTGGCCAATGCCATGATCGCGTCCCGATGCGCCGCGGTTTCGGCGACGTCGACGCGGATAGACAGCCGATCCAGCCGCCGCAGGAAATCGGCGCCCTGGACGGGGGTGATGACGCGGCGGCGCTCTCCGACCAGCAAGGCATTGGCAACTTCAACATGCCACAGCGCAGGCACGCTGGCCGACGCCCCGGACAAAGCCTGCAGCGCCCGGTCGGCGAGATCCCGCTCTGCGGCGTCCGCCCGCTCAAAGATCCAGGACAGCACCATGGACGCATCCAGCACCAACATCATCGGCGCCCCTCGCCTATCCATTCCAGCACCTGATGTCCATCGACGCCCGTGATTTTCTTGAGTTGCCGCATCGCCTCCACTGCGGCATGACTGCTGCCAGCCGTGGCACTGCCAAACGGCACCAGATCCGCCACCGGCTCGCCGCGAACCGTGATGGTATAGCGCTGCCCCCCGCGCACTTCGCGCAGCAATTCAGAAAGTTTTGCCTTCGCATCAAATGCGCCGATCTCTTTGTACATGGCGACCTCAACCTAGTTCACGACCTAGTTTGATTTTACGCTTGTTCAATGCGTTGCGGTGCTCATTTTTTGTGCAGACCCTCGATAAAATGCCACACTAACGCGTATAATGTCGGCTCTTCAATTTGATCTCATTCCATCATGCACGCTAATACTGCTTTACAAGCTGAAGCGCATGCCGCCGCCATCGCTGCCGCTGCCGCTCACGTCAACATTGCCGCCTACAAGTTCGTTACCTTCGACAACACCGAAGAGATGCGTCCGCTGTACCAGGACATCTGCAAGCGGCTCGGCCTCAAGGGCACCATCCTGCTGACGCCGGAAGGCATCAATATGTTCCTGTCCGGCCCGCGCTCGCACATCGACGAGTACCTGGCCTGGGTGCGCGCGGACGCCCGCTTCGCCGACCTGGAAGTGAAGGAAAGCTATTCGGTCGAGCAGTCGCACAAGCGCATGCTGGTCAAGATCAAAAAAGAAATCATCACCATGCGCATGCCGCTGATCAAGCCTGAGGAAGGCCGCGCGCCGTTCGTCGAGGCGCACACGCTCAAGCGCTGGCTCGACAACGGCGTCGACGACCACGGCAAGCCGGTGGTCATGGTCGACACCCGCAACGATTTCGAGGTCGACGTCGGCACCTTCGACAACACGGTCGACTACCGCATCAAGAAGTTCACCGAGTTCCCGGAAGTGATCGCCGCCCACAAGGGCGACTTCGAAGGCAAGACCGTGGTCACCTTCTGCACCGGCGGCATCCGCTGCGAAAAAGCCGCGATCCACATGCAGAACATCGGCTACGAAAACGTCTACCAGCTCGAAGGCGGCATCCTCAAGTACTTCGAGGAAGTCGGCGGCGCCCACTACACCGGCGACTGCTTCGTGTTCGACTACCGCACCGCGTTGAACCCGAAACTGGAACCGACCGAGACCGTGCAATGCTTCGTCTGCCGCGCCGTGGTCACCCCGCGCCAGCAGCTGTCGCCGGAGTATGTCTACGAGAAGTCGTGCCCGCACTGCTACAGCAAGGAATAAGGAAAACGGCGCCCGAGGGCGCCGTTGCTGTATGGCTGATTGCTATGTGATGCGCGGCTCTGATTCGCCACCATGGCTAGGCTGTCACACGATGGGTGCGCCACGCCCGCATCCGTTGCAGGATATCTCTCGCTTTGACTTCCAACCCTTCTTTGTCCATATAAAACTCGGGATTTTCGGCCAACAATTCAAGATTGTCCGTAGTGGAATCGACATCGCCAAAAAGTTCATCCAGTAACAAAAAAAGCGGCTCATCCAGTTGCTCTGTCTCGCTTTGAAAACGTTCCATGAAAGTAGTACTGAACTCCTCGATGGATAGCTTGTGCCCCAAAAAGCGCTCTATCAAGTCACCGTACATTTCAACTGCTTTGCTCATGCTGTCCCCCTCCCAATCTGCCAGTCCTCAGTAGTATCCATTTGACATCGCCCACGCCAGTGAGGTTCAAATGAAGATGATGCAACGGACAAGCCAATATATGGTGACATCGCGCAAAGCCATGTCAACTGGTGGTCAAGCACTGAGCGGCCGGCGTGCTGCGGTTCGTTGCGGCAAGCCTGATACGCTTTATAATCAGGCAATTCCCTGCCGGAAACGAACACAACAACAATGTCCATCGAAAAAATCAAACTGGCGGCGGCCTGGCTGCTGCTTGCCGCCACCGCCACGCTGCTGCGCTTCAAAGTCACGCTGAACAGCGATACGCTGTTCCTCGATTCCCTGTTCACCGACCTGTTCCAGCACGGCGGACGCTGGACGGAATGGAAATTCGTCCAGGCCCCCGCCTTCGTGCCCGACATGCTGCTGTACCTGATCGCCTATCCGCTGTGGCCCGACGCGCCCGGCCGCATCTTCGCGGTGTCGGCAGCGCAGGTGCTGCTGCTGGGCGCCGCCGCGCTGTGGTGCGCGCGCCAGGTCGCGCCGCAACTGAGCCGCTCGGCGCAGGCCGCGCTGCTGCTGTTGCTGGCCTACGTGACGCTGACCGCGTCCGCCTCGGGCATGTGGTTTTATTTTTACAGCACCAACAACCACCTCGGCGCCACCATGGCCGGCCTGGTCGGGCTGGGCCTGCTGCTGCGCCACCTAGCCGCGCCGCGCTGGAGCACAGCGCTGCTGCTGGTGTTGCTGATCGCCGCCGCCAAGGCCTCGACCCGGCTGTTCGCGCTGACCTTCGTCACGCCGCTGGTGGTGCTGGCCGCGCTGGCGCTGATCGCGCTGCCGAAACAGTCGCACCTGCCGCTGCGCTGGCGCCGCCAGGCCTGGCGCCTGCTCGGCCTGCTGGCCGCCTCGCAGCTGCTGGCCTCGGCGCTGGAAGCGCTGCTGATCCGTAACATCCCCTACGAAGGCCACGCGCACGCCTCGCCCGAGACGGTCGGCAACTCACTCAAGCTGTTCATGCAGGCCACCGCCGCCGCGTTCTCGCCGTCCAACCACTGGGTGCAGGCGCTGGCCATCGCGCTGCTGCTGGTGCTGGGCTACCTGCTGGTGGCGCTGCTGCGCCGGCTGGAGCTGGATCCGGCCGGCCCGGCGCTGCGCTGGCCGCGCCTGGGCGGCGATCTCGGCTGGCGCTACGGCGCCGCCGCCGCGCTGCTGTGCGTGGCGCTGCCGGTCACCGTGACCGGCTCGGTGCTGTCGTCCGGCTTCGGCGACCTGAACTCCTACCGCTACTTCACCTTCCCGCTGACGCTGGCCTGCGTGCTGGCCGTGATCCTGCTGGACCACCATCACCGCCGCCGCGCGCTGGCCTGGCACGTGGGCGCCGTGCTCGGCGCGGCCGTCATCGCCGCCGGCGCCGTCCAGGTCACGCGCCAGCAACAACCCAACGTCGACATGGCCAGCAGCGTGGCCGACTGCCTGAAGGCGATCGAGGCCGGCGGCTTCCCGCTCAAGGCCGGCATCGGCGACTACTGGAACGGCAGCGCCATCAGCTACTACCTGCCGCGCCACAATCCGGTGACGATCACCACCAACGACACGGTGCCGATGTTCTGGGTGACCACCCTGGGTCCGCTGCTGCGTCCGCAAAACTATCCGGCGCACCAGCACTACAACTTCGCGCTGCTGCGCGACAACGGCGCCGGCGGCCAGTTCGACTACACGCCGGACACCATCGGCAAGCTGCTGCCGCCGCCCAGCCGCGTCCAGGCCTGCCCGGTCGACCGCATGCAGATCTGGCTGTACGACGGCGACCAGCTCGACACCGCCATGGCCCGCGTCAAGGCCGACTACCTCGCGCGCCGCGCAGCCAGGAAATGACGATGCTGCTGCGCTTCGTCGCGCTGTCCGGCCTGGGCTGGCTGTGCGACATGGCCACCTTCACGCTGCTGGTCAAGCTGGCCGGCTGCCCGGCGCCGCTGGCCAATATCGCGTCGTCGTACGCCGGCGTCACCTTCGTCTGGTTCACCTCGCTCAAGTCGGTGTTCCAGCACAGCGGGCCGCGCGGCGGGCGCCACCTGCTGATCTACTGGGGCTACCAGCTGCTGTCCATCCTCGCCTACTCCCACATCCTGGGACTGGTCGCGGCCGCGCTGCCCAACCCGCTGGTCGCCAAGATCTTCATCACCCCATTCAACCTGGTCACCAACTTCATCTTCATGAAGACGCTGACCCGCACCATGCGAGCACCATAAAACCATGAACACACCCCGTCCACGCATCCTGGTCTTCATTCCCGCCTACCGCTGCGAGGCGCAGCTGGTGCGCGTCATCGACCAGTTCGACCAGCGCGTCCAAGGCTGGATCGACACCGTGATGGTGGTCGACAACCGCTCGCCCGACCGCACGCTGGAAGCGGCCATCGAGCGCGGCCGCGAGAAGCTGACCGGCTGCCACTTCATCGCATGGCGCAACGACGACAACTACGGTTTGGGCGGTTCGCACAAGGCCGCCATGCGCTACGCCATCGAGCAGGGCTACGACTACCTGGTGGTGCTGCACGGCGACGACCAGGCCAGCATCGCCGACCTGATCCCGCAGCTGGAGCAAGGCGCGCACCTGGACGCCGACTGCCTGCTGGGCGCGCGCTTCATGCGCGGCAGCCGCCTGCAGGGTTACTCGACGCTGCGCACGGTCGGCAACGTGGTGTACAACAAGCTGTTCTCGCTGGTGGCCTGGCGCCGCATCAGCGACCTGGGCTCGGGTCTGAACCTGTACAAGCTGGCGGCGCTGCGCGAGTTCTACTATCGCGGCTTCCCCGACGACCTGACCTTCAACTACGTGATGCTGCTGGCCAGCTATCACCGCGGCCAGCGCGTGCGCTTCTTCCCGATCAGCTGGCGCGAGGAAGACCAGGTCTCGAACGTGCGGCTGTTCCGCCAGGCCTTCAAGGTGCTGTCGCTGCTGGGCGGCTTCCTGCTGGGACGCGGCGGCTTCCTGCGGCGCGACCTGCGCGCCCGCGCCATCGACGCCTATACCGGCCAGATCGTCCACAACCAGGCGCCGGCACAGGCCAACCCGTCCGCCGCAGGCTCGCATCCATGATACGCGCGGCGCCCCGCCTGGTCCCGGCCTACTGCACCGCGCTGGCGCTGCTGGTGCCGCTGTGGCTGCTGATGCACTGGACGCCGGTGGCCGAGCTGCTGCACCACGGCGACACGCCGCTGCTGCTGGCCGTCTGCGCGCTGTATGGCGCGGCCCATCTGTCGCGCATGCTGCGGCTGGCGCTGCTGACCTTGAACCAGCGCGACAAGGCGCCGGCGCTGGCCGCCGCCCACGCGCTGACCGCCTTCCCCAGCAGCCTGCTGCCGTTCAAGATCGGCGAGGTGCTGCGGCTGGCCGCGCTGTTCCACGTCTACGACTACCGGCGCGAGGCGCTGGCCGTGTGGCTGGCCGAACGCTTCGGCGACGTGCTGGTGCTGGCCACGCTGATCCTCGGCCTGTATCTGCTGCGGGTCGACGTGCCGCCGGCGATGCGGCTGGTGTTCGTGCTGTTCGTCGTCGTCAGCGCCTTCGCGCTGACCGCGCTGTTCGCCGTGGCCAAGACTTTCGTCTACCTGAACCGGCACCTGGTGCTGAGCAGCCACAGCGCGCGCGGCCTGCGCCTGCTGCGCGCCAGCCATGCGCTGCGCCAGCTGGAGCTGGCCATCTACCGCGCGGTCGAGGGCCGGCTGGCCGGCTTCCTGCTGGTGTCGCTGCTGATCTGGGTGCTGGAGATCGCCGCGCTGGCACTGTTCATCCAGCTGATGGCCGACGGCTGGTCCGGCTTCGCCGGCCTGTTCGCCAGCGGCGTCATGGCCAGCCTGGCCGGCAGCGGCTCGGCCGCGTATGGCCTGTACCGCTCGCTGGCGCTGGTCGCCCTGACCCTGCTGTTCCTGGCCGGCCTGGCGCTGGCCGCCCGCATCCGACACACAAGGCCCTGATATGTCCACCCTGCACGACAACATACTGCTGATACTGGACGACCGCGAAATCGCCGCCGGCGACGTGCGCGGCGTGGTCGGCGCGCGCCGCTTCGGCGACATCATGTTCCAGCGCCGCCGCCTGGTCGACCACTTCCGCGCCGGCCTGCCGGCCTGGGCCGCCAGCCGCCTGATTCACCTGCGCGGCGCCGACGACCTGCCGGCGCTGCGCGCCGCGCTCGAAGCCAGCGGCGAGGAATGCGGCGTCTGCGTCATCGCCGGCCGCGCCGGCTTTGCCGAGGCCGAGCGGCTGCTGCAGCTGGCCGAGCGCCTGCCCTATGCCGAGGAAGACTTCACCGACCGCCTGTACCAGCCGCTGCTGGTATTCCTGCGCAACGCCCACCGGCTGGTCGAGCAATGGCAGGAATTCAGCGCCGCACCGCTGCACCGCTGGGAACTGGCGTGGCACGGCTGCCAGCGCATCGCCTCGGTGCAGCCGCTGGACCTGGCGCGCATGCGCGACTTCCTGTCCTTCATCAGCGGCGCCACCGCCGCGCGCCACTTCAATCAGGTCAAGCTGGACGCCTATTACTACACCAAGAGCTCGGCCGACGTGGCCAAGATGCGCGCCGAATACGCGTTCTACGGCCTGGTGCCGGAAGCCATGCGGCCATGGCTGGTGCAACCGTTCGACTACCAGGAGCGCGACGGCCGCGCCTCCTACCGCACCTTGCGCTACTACCTGGCCGACGCCGCGCTGCAATGGGTGCACGGCGCCTTCGACGCCGACGCCTTCGACAGCTTCGTCGAGCGCCTGCTGTTCTTCATGGCCGAGCGGCCGCGCCGCGCCTGCGGCAAGGCCGAATCGGCCGCCGCCGCGCGCGCGCTGTTCGTCACCAAGCTGGAGCAGCGCGCCGAACAATTCCTGGCCACCGACGCCGGCCGCCGCATCGACGCGCTGGCCGCCAGCGCCTCGCCCCACCTGGCGCTGGCGGCGCAGGTCGAGCGCTTCCGCCGGCTGTACCAGCGCCATGAGAAAAGCTTCGCCTTCGACCACATGGCGATCGGCCACGGCGACCCGTGCTTCTCGAACGTGCTGTACGACCAGCAGCGCTACCTGCTGCGGCTGATCGATCCGCGCGGCGCCGTCAGCGAGGAGGCGCTATGGACCCACCCGCTGTACGACATCTGCAAGCTGTCGCACAGCGCGCTGGGCGACTACGACTTCATCAACAACAACCTGTACCGCATCGGCTTCGACGACGGCAACGCGCTGCAGCTGCACCTGGAGCACAGCAACCACGCGTCGCTGAAGCCGGTGTTCCAGCGCCAGCTGAAGGCGGCCGGGCACGACGAGCGCATCGTGCGGCTGGGCGAGGCCTCGCTGTTCCTGTCGATGCTGCCGCTGCACCTGGATATGCCGAACAAGGTCATGGCCTTCCTGCTGAAGGCCGACGCCATACTGGATCTGGTGGAAAATCAATGAAGCAAAACATCGTCATCACCATGGCCGGACGCGGCTCGCGCTTCACGGCGGCCGGCTACACCATGCCGAAATACGAAATCATGGCACACGGCGCCAGCCTGTTCGACTGGTCGATGCGTTCGCTGCAGCACTTCCTGACGGCCGGCAGCCGGGTGATTTTCGTCTGCCTGAAAGAGAACGATTCGGCGCCGTACGTGCGGGCGCGCTGCGCCGCGCTGGGCATCGCCGACATCCGCATCCTCGAGCTGGACGAGCTGACCGACGGCCAGGCCACCAGCGCCTACCTGTCGCGCGCGCTGTGGCTGGCGGACGCGCCGCTGCTGGTCTACAACATCGACACCTATGTCGAGCCGCAGGCGCTGCAACCGTCGCAGATTCGGGAAGGATCGGACGGCTGGGTGCCGTGCTTCCAGGTGCCGGGCGAGCACTGGAGCTTCGTGCGCCTGGGCGCCGACGGCTGGGCCGTGGACCTGGCGGAGAAGCAGCGGATTTCCGAGTACGCGTCGATCGGCCTGTACTGGTTCGCCGACGGCGCCGGCTATGCCGACGCCTACGAACGCTTCTTCGCCGATCCGGCCAACCTGGTGCGGGGCGAGCGCTACATCGCGCCGCTGTACCGCCAGCTGTTGCGAGACGGCGGCAAGATCTCGATCAGCGACTTGGCGCCGGACAGCGTGCACGTGCTGGGCACGCCGGCCGAGCTGGAGCTGTTCCTCGAACTGCGCTTAGGCTAACACAAGATTATTCGTCCAAACTCGTTATGGAATACTCGTCATTGGAAGAAACATCGGCGATGGATCAGGGCTTTTGTCCCCCTCCAATAGACTAAAACCCAACTTCGTATAGAAACTGACCGCTCCAGCATCGGCATCAAGATACATGCCGAACGACCCTACAGCTTGGGCAGCCAGCTTGGTTGCCTTGAAAGCTTCTTTCATTAGCTGCTTTCCCAGGTCCCGTCCTTTGTACTGGCGGCCGACTCCCAGCATGATGAGTCGGGTACACGGAATTTGTTTAGGCAACGAGCCAAGCGAAAGTGCCGTGAGCGAGGACAAACCAATTGAGTGTTGCCCAATCGTGAAGAAACCAACGAATTGACCGGCTTGCGATTGATCTGTAAGCACATAGGCCACACAGACGCCTTTTTTAACTTGTGATTTCAGTGAGTCATGCACGAACTTGTTTACAACTGCATGTCCGCAATCAAACTTCTTTTGACCGGAATAAGTAAGGCTTGGATCGTATTTCGAAAAGACGATGGTCATGCCTTATTCAAATCCGGCAAGGACATCAGCTCGCGCATCGCCTTCGTAGGCCGGCCAGGCGCTGATTGCAGCAAGCCAGCAAGCGCCTCCTGCCCGTCTCTACTGAGCATGATGGCATTATGTTCAGCCACAACTTTACGGGCCTTTTCCACAGCAGTATTCAGGATGAATGCGGTCAAATCCGTTCCATTAAGTGCTGCGGCCAGGCTAAGCAACTCCTTTGCCGCCTCAGTAGTCTTGAGCTCCATCCGCGCACGCTTCAATGGTGCGCCCAATGAAGAGACCTCAGTGATGCCTGACTGGGCACGCGCTCGTTTCAAAGTAGCTGTAGTCATTTGGTTGCCTCCATGGCGGTTGCCCGCAAAGCGATACGGCTATCAGCCGGATGCAAGCTTATGTCGATAGTACGGCCAATGGCCGTACATGTCAATTTCATTGGAGACCTATGTTGAGCCGCAGGCACTGCACCTTCGCAGGCTCGCGAAGGATCGGACGGATGGGCAGTGGACTCTTGGCGCGCGGCCCGATCGAGCTGAAGGCGGATAGATGTTTATTGCGTGGTGCGTGGCACCAGTTGTTGCAGGGCGGCCTGGTAGGCGTTGCGGGCGGTCTGGTACACCGCCAGCCTGGCGTTCAGTTCCGCCATTTCCTTGTCGACAAACTGCAGGTTGGCGACCTGCTCCTGCGCCGCAGGACTCAGGTCGCTCAACTTGTGGGTGACGCCGTCTACCGTCACTTCGACTTCATCGTCCATAGTTATCAGTTGAAGTAGTTGGCTGCTTCGCGCACATCGTCGAGACCCAGCACACCGGCGGCCGCGCGCAATCGCAGCATGCCGATCAGGTAGTTATACCGGGCCTGGGTCAAGTCGCGCTTGGTCGTATAGAACTGCTGCTGCGCGTTGAGCAAGTCCAGGTTGACACGCACACCACCTTTGATGCTCTGGGCTGTCGCTGTGAGCAGCAACTCGGCAGACGCCAGCGCCTTATCGAGCGCTGCGATGCGTGCCGCGCTGCTGATGACGCCGTTGTACTGCTTGCGCAGCTCAACCATCACCTTGCCGGTTTTCAACTCCAGATCCGACTTGTTTTTTTCGAAGTTGGCCACCGCCTGACGAGTCGACGCACTCACCGCGCCGCCGGCGTACAGCGGAATGTTGATCTGCACACCGATGCTGCGGTTGGTCGATTCCTGATTATAGGTATTCAGGGACTCCGCCGTGCTCTTGCTATAGGACGAGACGAAATCCACGCGCGGGGTGTGGCCGGCGCGGTTCTTGTTCACCTCTTGCCGGCTTGACTCGATCGCAAAGCGCTGCGCATCAAGGTCAGGGTTGTTCTTCAGCGCCATCGCTTTCCAGTCCTCGAAACTCTCCGGCAGCACCGGACGCAGACGGAAGGTAGCGCCCAGTTCATCCAACGATTCGATCGGCTCGCCCACCAGCGATTCCAGCGTGTTCATCGAAGTCAGCTGGGCATCCTTCGCCTCAAGCACCTGAGCTTCAGACAGTTCCAGCCGGGCTTGCGTTTCCAGCATGTCTGTGCGGGTACCCTCGCCTTTTTCAAACATCTTGTTGTTGGAAGCCATCTGCTCGCGCTGGGCGTCGCGCTGGGCCGTCGCCAGGCGCACCTGCTCGGTACCCAATGCCGCTTCCAGGTAGGCGCCAGTAAGGCGCAGGATCAAGTCCTGGCCCTGGCTGGAGAACTGGGCCTCACTGTATTGGCTCTGCGCCACACCTTGCTTGTAGCGTGCCAGCGCGTCCAGGCTGAACAATACCTGGCGCAACTGGATCGATGCCGAACGGCTCAGGTATCGCGGGTGGGTCAAATCCGGCCCGAGGACGGTCTCGGTGGTCTGGTCCGCGCGGTTCTTGCTGAACGAATAGTTGCCCGAGATGTTGGGCAGCAATCCGGAACGGCCCAGCGCCTTGTATTCCTTGCCGGATTCGGCGTCGAAGAACGCCGAGCGGTAAGTCGGGTCGTTCACCAGTGCAGCCTGATAGGCTTGCAGCAGGCCGATGGCCGAAGCGCTGCCGCTGTGGAACAGCGTGCCGGCGCAGCAGGCCACAGCCAGCAGTTTCAGCAAGGGACGCTTGGCAGCGGCCGATGACATGGTTGGGATTCTCACTTATTCCTCCGTCATCGACGACTTGGAGCGGTCGAACACAGGCTTCAACAGATAATTCATCATCGTGCGCTCACCGGTCTTCACAAACAGTTCCACCGGCATACCGGCGATGATATGCAGTTTCTTGGCAGCGATGATCTTGGCGCCTTCCTTGGTCACCTTGACGCGTACCTTGTAGTACGGCACACCCGTTTTCTCGTCGATCATGCGGTCGGCGGCAACGGTGGTCAGTTCGCCCGGAATGTGCGGCGTGCTGTTGACGTTGAACGCAGAGAAGATCAATTCGACTGGCAGGCCAGGATGCACCTTGTCGATCAGGTTCACCGGCAGGTTGCCCTCCACTACCAGCGCGTCGTCGGCCGGCACGATTTCCATCAGGTGAGCGCCGGCGCCAACCACGCCGCCCTTGGTGAAGACCGCGCTGCCGACCACCGTGCCGTCCACTGGCGATTTGATTTCCACCGTCTCCAGCTCGAAGGCCTGGGCATCGATCCGACTCTGCAATGCCTCAGCCTCGCGTTGCGAGTCGGACAACTGGCTACGCACTTCTTTCTGATATTCCTGCATGCGCAGCGTGCGGCGCATGGCGGTCTCGGCGATCTGCGAACGGACACGGCCGATATTGCCGATGTCCTCGGAGATCGAGCCGGTCAACTGCACGTAAGCGCGTTCCTGGTCCAGCAGGCGCGAGCGGGCTACATAACCGTCCTTGGCCAGGTCGCGCAGGTTGTCTAGCTGTTCTTTCAGAATTACTACCTGCTCTTTCTTGCTGGCGACCGATTCCGTCAATCCCTGCAGTTGCGCGCGCAATCCCGCCGAGCCCAGGTCGATCGCCGACAACTCGCTGGACATCGCCATCTGGCGCGTGTCAAACAACTGTCGTTGCAAGGCCAGGGTCGCATCGACGCGCGGGTCGTTCTTATATTGCTCCAGCGTAGGCGGGAACGGCACCGACTTTCCGCCTTTCAGCTCGGTCAGCAGCCGTGCTTCCATCGAACGCGACGTGAAGTACTGCGCCTTGGAGGTGTCGAGCGCGGACTTGGCCTGTATGCTATTCATCCGCACCAATACTTGGCCGGCCTTGACGACGTCGCCATCGTGCACCAGGATGTCCTGGATGATGCCCACAGTCTGGTACTGGATCGCTTTGCGGTTGCCTTCCTTGGCGACAGTTCCGCTCATCGGCACGCCCTTGTCCAGCGGCGCGAACGCGGCCCAGACCAGGAACGCCAGCACGCCGAACACGACGATGAACCAGCCGACCCTGGCATAGGCGCCGGCATCGGTATTGACGGTCAGCGGCGTGACGTCATGCGAGATGACCTCGGTTGCCGGCTCGGAGTTTTTCTTAACGATAATAGCCATGATTATTCCTGTTCTGTTGCCGTGGTGGCGCCAGTGGCGGCCTGCATGCCGGCGACCTGCTGTTCGGCCTCGGCGGCTGGAGCCGCCTGCGCGGCGGCCTGCGCCTGCTGCTGGGCCGCAGCTTGTTGTTGCGCCACCTGCTGTTGCGCAGCCTGCTGCGCCTGCTGGTTTTTCTGGGCATTCTCCTGCAGCGCATTGAGCACCAACTGAGTCGGGCCGAACATCTGCAACGCACCGTCGGCCAGCAGCAACAGCTTGGTGGTGGCGCCAATGATGCTGGTGCGGTGCGTGATCAGCACGATGGTCTTGCCACGCTTCTGCAGATCGCTGACAGCCTGCAGCAGCGCCGCCTCGCCAACGTCATCCAGGTTGGAATTCGGTTCGTCCAGCACCAGGAACGATGGGTCGCCGTACATGGCGCGTGCCAGGCCGAGGCGCTGCTTTTGACCGCCGGACAGGCCTGCGCCGCCGTCGCCCAGCTTGGTGTCATAGCCGTCCGGGAAGTGCAGTATCAATTCGTGGACGCCGGCACGCTTGGCCGCGAGCACCACTTTTTCCGGATCGATATCGCCAAAGCGCGCGATGTTCTCGCTGATGGTGCCGCCGAACAGCTCGATATCCTGCGGCAGGTAGCCGACATTCGGACCCAGCTCGCCCTTGTTCCAGTGATAGATATCGGCACCATCCAGGCGCACCTTGCCCATGGCAGCCGGCCATACGCCGACCAGCAGGCGGGCCAGCGTCGACTTGCCGGAGCCGCTGGCGCCGATCACGCCCAGCACATCGCCCGCGGCGATCGCGAAACTCAGACCCTTGATCACCAGTTGCTGGCTGCCCGGCGGCGCGGCAGTGACGCCTTCGACGGCCAAGTTGCCCAGTGGCTTAGGCAATTCCATGCCAGGATCGCGCGCCGGATTTTCGCTAAGCAGCAGCGACAGGCGCTGGTAGGCGCTGCGGGTGCCGCTGAAGGATTTCCATACGCCGATCACCTGCTGCACCGGCGCCAACGCGCGGCCGACCAGGATGGACGCGGCGATCATCATGCCCGATGTGATCTTGCCTTCCAATACCAGCAAGGCGCCAAAACCGAGCACCAGCGACTGCAACGACACCTGGACGAATTTGGTGACCGCGCCGACGGTTCCCGCGCGCTCGCTGGCCTTGGCCTGCAGGTGCAGGAAACGGCCGTGCATTTTGTACCAGCGCGCCATCAGATTCGGCAGCATGCCCATCGACTCGATCACTTCGGCATTGCGCAGGTTGTTGGTGGCCAGGTTGGTCGAGGCGATAGCCATCGCGTTGGCTTCAGCCAGCGGCCCCTTGGAGACGCGCTCATTCACGTAAGCCAGGATCACCAGCACGATGGTGCCCGCCAGTGCGAACAGGCCCAGTGACGGCTCGAAGACAAAAATGACGATCAGATACACCGGGAACCATGGCGCATCGAAGAAGGCGAACAGTGCATTGCCAGTCAGGAACTGACGCACATTGGTCAGGTCGGACAGAGCTTGGCCGGCGTTGACGCCGGCGCGCTTCAGGTTTTGTTCGAACGCCGCTGTGTATACGCGCTTGTTGAGCTGCATATCAAACTTGGCGCCGACGCGCACCAGCACGAAGCTGCGTATCAGTTCCAGGCCCGACATCAGCATGTAGGCGCCCAGCATCATCAGCGTCAGCATCCACAGGGTGGTTTCGTTATGGCTGCCCAGCACACGGTCGTACACCTGCAACATATAAAGGGACGGCACCAGCATCAGCAGGTTGCTGATGGCGCTGAACGCACCGACGGTGAAGAAGGTGCTCTTGAACGAAAGCAGCGCCTGCTCCAGCTCGTTCTTGGAATTGAATAATTTGTTTTTCATTTGGTGTGCATGCACGACGGCGTGAAGATGCAAAAAGCGGTACCCGGTCAACGACAAGCGGCTCGGAGATCGCACGATTACAGCGATATAGCGCGGAGCGTTGAGCAGTCGCCTCCGGGTGAAGAAAGCGCTGGGCGAATCCGACTTTTATCGAAAATGTGATGCAAATCACATATTCGCTACTCTAACACATGAAAATAGTCATTTCCAGCAAAAAATTCCAAACAGCACAAGCACTTTGTAACATCTGTTGCGGAAATAAAAAAAGCCAGACTTGCGTCTGGCCCTTCGACAGGGACAACGATGCGTTGTCGTCCCTGATGACATCGTGAATATTAAACGATGTGGATGGTGGTAGCACCAGCAGCATTGGCCACAGCCGTTGCAGTGGTCACGCCAACCAGCTCAACTACGGTATCGGTGGTAGCCGAAGTACCTTCCGAAGCAACAACGTAGGTGTTGGTGCCGTCGGTGAAGGCCACTACGCCAGCGGTGCCGGAGGTGGTAGCTGCTGCCAGGAAGTCAGCAACGGTCGCGCCGGTTTTGGTGGCGATACCAGCGGTCAGGGTCCAGCCCGAACCACCCATTTGAGCGGTGGTCAGGACGGCGGTGGTGCCCAGAGCCAGGGTGTCGCTACCGCCAGCAGCAGCGATGCCGAAGTTCGAAACCAGATCCATCGAGGTTTGGGTCGAATCGCCAGCAGCCACTACCAGTGCGTTCACAACAGCGTGACCGGCCAGCAGGGTGATAACGTCGGCGCCCTTACCGGCGGTGATGGTTTCAGCGGTTGCGCCGCCTTTGATGATGTCGTTACCGGCACCGGTGGTGACCGATACGGCGCCCGAGAAGGCAACGCCCGACAGGTCGATGGTTTTCACTGCGGTGCTGGTCAGAGCAGCAGTGCCGCCACCGATGGTGATCGCGCCGGTACCGCTGGTAACCGTGGTGATCTTGATGTTGTCAGCGCCAGCCGATTCGGTGATGGTGAACGCGCCGGTACCTGCCGTGTCTTTCAGGGTCAGTTTCAGCGAGTTCGTGCCACCCAGGCCCGAACCATCGATAGCAACAGCTGCGGTGGTAGCCAGCGAGGTTGCGGTGATGTCCAGCACGCCGGCGTTAGCCGTAGCGATGGCGTTAGCGTAGCCGCCAACGGTCCAGGTCAGACCGGTGGTAGCGCCCAGAGCGATCTTCTCAACGCCGGTCAGGTTGACGAACGAGTTGTCAGCGATAACAACGGTGCCGGTGTCGGTCAGGGTCAGGGTATCGGTGCCAGCGCCGCCTTTGATGGTAGCGGCAGCAATGTTAGCCTGGGTGCCCGAGATCTTGTCGTTGCCAGCGCCAGCGTCGATCGACTGCGTGCCACCTGCACCAACAGCGCCAACAACGATCTTGTCGGCGGCAGCGGTTGCGGTCACAACCAGGGCGCCGGTTTGGCCGCCGGTGGTCAGGTCAACGCCTGCGGTGTTGGTCGAAGCGTCCAGGCTGGTTACCTTGGTCTGGCCAGCGATGGTCACAGCAGCACCGTATGCACCGGAGACTTTGACGGTCTTCAGATCGGTCGAAGCAGCGAACGCGAAGCTGTCGTAGTTGGTGCTAGCAACAGCAGCGGTCGTACCGTCAGCCAGGAAATTGACGTTATTCAGGCCGCTCGACACGGTCAGGTTCAGGGTTTCGTAACCAGCGATGGTGCCGGTGCCGATGTTCACAACCGTCGAGGCGGAACCGCCTTTGGCCACCAGACCCAGCACGTCAGCGGTGCCGGTTGCGTCTTTCAGGCTGTAGGTAACGGTGGTCTGGGTGGTTTTCAGTGCCACTGCAGCCGACTGGCCAGCGGTCAGGTTCGAGAAACCAGCGCCGTTAGCTGCCGACTGAACGGTGGTCACGCCAGCGATGAACGATGCGTCGAAGGTCGAAGTCTGCTTGCTTTGCAGGGTTTCGAAGCCGGTGTACAGAGCACCTTTAGCGGAGGTGGTGATATCGTTGACTGCAGCCAGGATCAGAGTGTCAGTACCAGCGCCGCCGGCGATAGATGCGCCGGATGCGGTGGTAGCAGCGGTAGTCACGGTGTCGGCGCCGGTGGTGCCTTTGAACGAGGTGATGCCAGCGTCCAGAACTGCGCTCAGGCCGCCAGTGGCGGTCGAAGCGTCAACGGTAACGATGTTGGCGTCCAGGGTACCCAGAGCAACAGCGCCAGCGCCGGTGACGGTGACAGCAGCGTTAGCAGCAAAACCGCTGATGCCGGTGCTCGATGCATCGAAGCCGGTGGTGGCGTTGATGGTCAGCGAGGTATTGGCGCCGCCCAGAGCCAGCGATTCAATTGTGTTATCGGCGCCGGTCGAGTTCACGACAGCTTTGGTGTTAGCGGTGCTGATGGTCACGGTTGCAGCGCCAGCTGGGTCGTTCACGCCATTTTTCAGGTTGATGGTCGCGGTCGACGAGGTCGAAGCGTAGCCGACGCTGACTGCGCCGTTCACAACCGTGCCGTTGCCGATGATGCTGACAGAAGTGGCGCCATCGACGTTGGTCAAGGTGATGTCGTTGGTCGAACGGTCGGCGCTGATTTCGGTCACGCCGGTGATGGTCGATGCGTCCAGGGTCAGGGCGCCGGTACCGACGTTACGCAGGTTCAGCACTTCAACGTTGGTGATGTTAGCAGCAGGCAGAGCAGCGCCAGCGCCAGCATAGGTGAAGTTCAGGGTGTCAACGCCAGCGCCGCCATTGATCTGATCGCCTGCGGTCAGGGTGGTGTTGTCAGCAATGATGGTGTCATTGACCGAGGTACCAGGGATCAGGTCGGTCGTGGTTGCCAAGGTGTAGGTGGTGCCGGTCGAGTTGCCGGTTACCAGGGTAGCCAAGGTTGCGGTCACGGTGGCGTTGAACGCGGTGGTGTCGGTGGTGCCGTCAACGGTGTGCAGCATGTCGCGAGCGGTTTGCGCTGCGGCTTTGCCGGTGTAAGCGATAACTTCAGCTGCGGTGTCGATAGCAGCGGTGAAGTTCGAAGAAACGGTGGTCTTAGCCAGCACGGTTGCTGCGTCAGCTGCGCTGCCGCCGTCTTTGGTTGCAGCAGCCATGATCTGGGTAGCTGCTTCAGCACGGGTCATCGTGTGGTTTGCCAGTGCGCCGGTCCAGAAGTCCAGGCCTGCCAGCAGTGGGTCACGGTTCAGTACGTTCTGGTAGATAGCAACGATGAACTGAGCATCGGTGCCGGTGTACAGAGCTGCGGACTCGGTGCTGTTGCCGAAGCTGTCCAGAATCGATTTAACCGTCGCGTTGGTTTGGTAAGCTGCTGCGAAACCGCCGATGTCGGTCGGTGCGCTGGCAGCTGCCAGGGTGGCGGTCATGTTAGCCAGACCGGTGCGGTCTGCTGGACGGCCAAAGTAAGCAATGTAAAGTTGCTCAGCTACTGCGATGTAATCTGCTGCTACGGCCATGATATGTATCCTTTAGTTGATTGGTTTAAACCGAATTTCTGCATCCACGACACACAGCGCTGCATGCCTATGGACGTTTTTTCGCAGAACAGGGAGTATATTGCCAGATGGGGGAACCAATGTTGTGACCGCCATCACAAACGCAGGCAAAATTTGCGTTTTTTTGTAATATTTTGTGTTTTTTTTTGCGGAAAACACCGAATTAAAACGCCGAAGGTGTTGTTTTAACCTCAATGCCGCTTTTATAGGCAAATCCGGATACCATATTTAATAGGAGCAGCCGCTATATTAGGTATGCCTGTGTAATGATCAAAAATGAAATGTGCCGCACTAGGCGGCACATTTCATTCAATCCCGGAAACCGTCATTAACGCTTCCAGCTAGTCGCCCCTTCGGCGGTGTATTTAGCACTATTCAGACTGCGGAATACATAGCCGGCTTGCTCCGCCTGATTCCCGCCCACGTAGCCCTTGATCATCGCATCGGAACTGCCATCACTGGTGAGTACGCCCTTTTCGCCAATCGAACCTTGCGAATTCATTTTAAGCGATGCATCCGATGTATAAACCGTCAAACCGGTGGTAAATCGTCGCGCGCCAAAATCCATGCTCAATTGCGCATCCTTAACCGCAGCCGTTACCGCATCCTTGCCGGTTTCCTGCAAAGATGCCTCGCTGCCGGTCAGTACAAACGAAGCTGTACCTTCTTTCGGCAGTACCAATTCGGTGTTCTTAAGTCGGGTGATCGTGTATGAGCCGATGGTATAGCCATTCTCATATGAGCCATTACGCATTTTGGCCAATGCCTCCGCGTCGACTACCACGCCGGCAACCGGCTGCCAACGCCCCCACTGAATTTCAGGCGGACTTGGCACCACCGGTACGACAACCGGTGGTGGCGTCACAGGAGTCACCGGGGTCACAGGGGTCACTGGGTCCGTGATCACCAGCGGAGGCGTGGTGGTCGTGGTGTCAGTGCCGCTACCACTGCCGCTATTACCGCCGTTATTGTTTACCAGCGAACTCTTGCCGGCGCCGATCAAGCTAGGCTCCTTTTTGGCGTCCAGGATGACATCCTGCACCGGCACCGGGCTGACGGCCGCGGTCGGCTTGCCAACCGGCTCGTCACTGCGCGGCGGCGATGCCTGGTCCGGCGATACGCTCGGGCCATGCAGCAACTGCGGCGCCTTCTGGCCACGCTGCACCTGCAACAGCACGTCGGCCTGGCCGGCGAACAGTTCGCGGCTGTTGTTGCCTTCGCACGGGCCGCCGCCTTCGGGGCCGCAGGCGCCGGCAAAGCCGCTGACGATGATGCCGCCCGAGACCACCGCCACCCGCGAAGTTTCGCGGTCGGTGAAGACGATGAAGTCGGTGCCGCGCACGCCGATCGCCGCCACCGGCGTATTGAAGCGGAAGTTCTGGCGTGCCTTCTTGACAGCGTTACCGGAAATGCTACGCGCTACGCCGCCCAGCAATTCCAGCTTGACGCGGGTGTTGCCCGGATTGGCCAGGTCGACATGGTAAGTGGTCACGCGCGCCTTGCTGTTAGGGCGCAGGATCAGGAAACCTTCGTCGACGGTCTTGACATATATATAGCCGTCGGCACCGGTGGTCAGCTCGTCACCCTCGAGCACTGCCGCGTCCAGCGTCGCCGCACGCGAGGCCAACTGCACCTGCCCGGTGACGAACACGATTTTTCCCGCCTCGCCGGCGGCCGCACCTGTGGACCAGAACAAACTGGCGCAGGCACCCAGCAAGACTAAAAAACGACGCAACATAATAAATTCCTCCTCAGCTAGCATTCTCCGCATTCTGGAGGTAAAGTATGTGATTGGCGTCACATTATTTCAATTGGATACAAATTGGGCGGCGCGGCCGCAACAGTGCATAGTTGCAAAATAAATATTTCCCCAGACATAGTGCTACAGAGGGCAAAGCGCTATACTTGCGCCTATTTTACACCCCGCCCCAACCGGAAAGCCGCACTCGGCAACTGGCCGGGTGAACACTGAACAGAAGTTAATTTTGCGCCACCTGATACCTTCCACTCCCCTGCTACGCGCCGGCATCGCCCTCGCGGCCGTCCTGCTGACCGCGTGGTCGCAATGGCTGGCGGCACCGGCCACCGTGCGCTCCGGGGACGAGTGGTTGCGCGACCGCTACATCGCGCTGCGCGCGGAGCCCACGCCGGAATCGCGCATCCTGGTGGTCGACATCGACGAGGGCAGCCTGGCCAAATACCCGTGGCCATGGCCGCGCACCCGCCTGGCCGACCTGATCGAGACGCTGCTGGCCGGCGGCGCGCGCGGCGTCGCGCTCGACATCCTGCAGGAAAAGCCCGCCGACGCCGACGGCGATGCCCGCATGGCGATGCTGGCGCAGCACGGCCCGGTGGTGCTGGCGCAATTGTTCGACTTCGCGCAACAGCCGCGCCCGCTGGAGGGCGGCCAGCTGGTCGGCGGCGTCGCCGCCGGCGCCGCGCCCGGCGTGGCGGCGCACGGCTACCTGGCCAACCACGCCGGCCTGGCGCGCGCGGCCCACACCGGCAACATCGGCGTCGTGCCGGACGCCGACGGCACGCTGCGCTGGGTGCCGATGTACGCGACTTTCGACGGCAAGAATTACCCCACGCTGGCGCGCGCGCTGTTCGACTGCTGCGCCGGCGGCCCGCCGCTGGCGCTCGGCTCCGGTCCGCTGCGGGTGCCCTACCGCCGCGACTGGTCGGCCTACAGCGCCGCCAGCGCCGCCGACGTGCTGGAGCAAAACCTGGCGCCCGACCAGATGGCCGGCAAGCTGGTGCTGATCGGCTCGTCCGCGCTGAGCATCGGCGACCGCCTGGCCACGCCGCTGGGCGCCTCGACCGCCGGCCTGCTGGTGCACGCGGCGGTACTGGACACGCTGCTGGAGCGTCAGGCTGGCCGCGCGCCGGCGCCGTGGCCGGGCCGCTGGCTGGCGCTGCTGTGCTGTGGCGCCACGGTGATGCTGGTGAGCTACACGCTGGCGCGCCGTTCGGCCGCGGTCAACGTGCTGCTGCTGGCGGCCTGTTCCGCCTTGTGGCTGACGCTGGCCTACGCCATCGCCCCGCACGACGACCGCTTCTCGCCGGCCGGCCCGCTGCTGTCCAACCTGTTCCTGCTGGCGGTGGCCGTGCCCTTCCACTGGCAGCTGGCGCAGCAGAAGTCGCGCCAGCTGCTCGGCACCTTGCGCCAGTACGTGGCCAAGGAGGTGGTCGACGAATTGCTGCGCAGCGACCTGAAGGATCCGTTGCGGCCCAAGCAGCTGCAGGTGACCACGCTGATCGCCGACATGGAGGGCTACACCACCCAGGTCGAGTCGCTGCCGGTGGAGGAAGCGGCCAAGCTGACCACCGACTTCCTCGATTGCCTGACGCGGCCGGTGTTGGAAAAGCACGGCACGCTGGACAAGTACACCGGCGACGGCCTGGTGGCGTTCTGGGGCGCGCCGCTGCCGATCGCCGACCACGCCGACCTGGCGCTGGACGCGGCGCGGATGATCGTGCGCGAAGTGCGGGCCATGAGCGCGCTGCGCGTCAGCCAGGGCAAGGCGCCGCTGCGGGTGCGCATCGGCATCGAGAGCGGGCTGGCCATGGCCGGCGACTACGGCACTTCGTTCCGCAGCATCTATACCGCCGTCGGCGACAGCGTCAACACGGCGTCGCGGCTGGAACAGGCGGCGCGCGACTTCCCGCACGACGTCATCATCGGCGCCGGCACGGTCGAACGCGCCACGCGGCACCGTTTCCTGTCGCTGGGCGAGCAACGCCTGCGCGGCAAGGAAAAGACCGCGCATCTGTACACGCTGGAGGAGACCGCATGACGGCCCGCCGCCACGCTCTGGCGCCGGGCCTGCTGCTGGTCGCGCTGCTGCTGGCCGGCCAGGTGCCGGCCGCCCGCGCCACCGACGACGATCCCGGTCCGGGCTATGCTCCGGTGCAGCAGGAAGAGCTGTACCTGCAGGCGATGCGGGCGCTGGCCGAGGGCCACCCCGAGCAAGCCACCGACCTGCTGATGCGCTTCCTGGAACGGGAACCGCAGCATGCGGGCGCCTGGCTGGACCTGGCCATCAGCCAGTGCGAACTGGGCCATGCGGCCGAGGCCGAACGGCTGTTCAGCGAGATCGAGCAGCGCTTCGCGCCACCGGCCGGCATCGTCGAGGTGATCAGCGGCTACCGCAAACGCGGCTGCATTCCAACCAAGGGCAGGCAGGAGCGCATGTCGTTCTCCGTCACCCGCGGCTACGATACCAACGTCAACCAGGGCGCCAGCAGTGCCTTCTTCAGCACCGGCAGTGGCGCCAATTACAATGAATGGACGTTGGGGCCGGAATACCTGCCGAAGGCCGACCGCTACACCATGCTGTCGGGCGATTACAGCCGCAACCTGAATGACAAGGGCCTGCTCGGCTTTGTCCAGCTGCGCGCGCGACGCCACGATGATGTCCATGAGCAAGACACCAGTTCGCTGCTGCTGGGCGTGGAACAGCAATGGCAACTCGGCGGCTGGCGCGGCCGGGCGACCGCGGCCGTCAGCGCGCTGCAGCTGGACAGCCACTACTACCAACGCCAGGCGCAGCTGCAACTGCGGGCGACGCCGCCGCTGCAGCTGTCCGACAAGCTGGACTGGGCGCTGACGGCTGGCCTCAGCCACGTGACTTACCCGACCCGCACCAAGTACGACGGCAACACGGTCGAACTGGGCAACTCGCTGACCTGGCGTGCCGGTCCGGTGCAGGCGCTGGGCGGACTGGGAGTGCTGTCCGACCACGGCCAGACCGGCAGGCTCGGCGGCAACCGCGACGGCTGGTATGGTAATCTTTTGATGTTCGCCAACATCGGCGACCGCTACAGTCTGCAAGGCGGCTGGGCGCGGCAGGTGTGGCGCGGCAGCACCTTGTACTCCCCGGGCGTGATCGACCTGGTACGGCGCCAGGATACCCGACAGCTGAACGCCGGAGTGACCATGGAAATGGGCGAACATCAAACTCTGCAACTGGAATGGCGTAACGTCCACAACCGGGAAAATATTTCGCTGTTTCAATATAATAGCCGGACCATTCAGCTGATCTGGCGCTGGGATAATTTTTGACGGATTTTGAAAGCCTGCATGACGACCAGTAAACCGACAGCTGCCGATACCGCCGACGTTCCGGTCCCGGCCGACGCCGCGCCACTGACATCGACCACAGTGCTCAGCGATATTGCCGTGGCCACGCCAGCGACGGAGCAGCGCGATCCGAGCGATCCGAACCAGCAAATGAATATCCAGATTCATTTGCGCAAGATTCCCTTGCTGGCCAACCTGAGTGAAGAGGACATCCTGCGCGTGCGCACCGACATCCGCATTCGCCAGTACAACAAGCGCGACGTGGTGCTGCAGAAGGGTGCCACCGGCGACAGCCTGCTGTTCCTGCTGACCGGCCAGCTGCAGGTGATCGATGTGACCGAGGACGGCCGCGCAATCGGCCTGCGCATGCTGGCGCCGGGCGACTTCTTCGGCGAGATCGCCGTCATCAACGGTTCGATGCGCTCGGCCTCGGTGGTGGCGCTGACGCCGGTGCTGGTGGCCCTGCTGCCGCGCGCCACCGCGCTGCACCTGTTCTCGCACTCGCCGTCAGTGGCCAACCAGATGTTGCGCTTCCTGGCCGAGAAGGTGCAGCGCGATTCCGAATTCCGCGCACTGCTCAGCATTCACAACACCTCCAAGCGCATCTACACATTCCTCGAACTGCTGAAGGAAAAGAAGCCGGGCGACGAGCAGGAGGTGGTGGAGAACCTGCCGACCCACCAGGATATCGCCAACATGATCAACACCAGCCGCGAGACGGTGACGCGCACGCTGCTGACTCTGGTGCAGCAGGGCATCATCAAAAAGGGGACGCACCGCCTGATCATCGTCAATCCCGAGGCCCTGCAGAAGCTGGCTCAGGGCTAGGCGTCTGCGCGGCAGAGCAAATTACACGCGACGGTGACGTCGCCTCCCGTGCGGCCAGGTAAATCAAGTAAAATTCCGTCTGTGTTCCATCGTCGGCATCCTCCAGCCGCCCGGGTGGACCATTTTTTTCAGCCATCCCTGATCCACAATGACACTGTTGCAAACGCCGCTGATCGTCAATCTTGCCCCCACCGGTATGATGCCAACGCGCGCGCAATCACCCTTCGTCCCGCTGACGCCGGGGGAAATTGCCGACGATGTGGCGCGCTGCGTCGGACAAGGCGTGTCGATGGCGCATCTGCATGCGCGCGCGGCCGATGGCTTGCCCACGGACGACCCGGGCGTGTACGCCGAAATCATCGGCGCCATTCGCGCGCGGGCGCCGGAGACCGTCATCGTCACCACCACCAGCGGCCGCCTGGTTGCCGACGTCGAGAAGCGTGCCGCCACGCTCTACCTGAAAGACGGGCTGAAGCCGGACATGGCCAGCCTGACGCTGGGATCGATGAATTTTGCGCGCGACGCCAGCGTCAATGCGCCCCAGACCATCATGCGGCTGGCGGAGATCATGCGGGAACGCGGCATCAAGCCGGAGCTCGAGGTGTTCGACCTGGGCATGGTCAATGTCGCCCACATGCTGATCGACAAAGGGCTGATCCAGGCGCCGTATTATTTCAACATCCTGCTCGGCAATCCGGGCACGGCCCAGGCCACGCTGCTGCATTTGTCCGCCATCGTCGGCTCCTTGCCGCCGGACTCGGTATGGTCGCTGGGCGGCATCGGCCGCTTCCAGACCCAGGCCAACGCGCTGGGCGTGGTGATGGGCCATGGCGTGCGGGTCGGACTGGAAGACAATTTGTGGCTCGACGATGCGCGCACGCAACTGGCCGACAACCTCCAGCTGGTGCGGCGGGTCGCGGCGCAGGCGGCGGCGCTGGGGCGTCCGCTGGCGAGCGCCAGCCAGACCCGCGACCTGCTGGGGCTGGAGCCTACGCGATGACGGCCGCAGCCGCAGCAGCGGCGCCACGCGCGTCGCTGGTCATTTTCGGCATCAGCAATATCCTGTCGGACCTGTTCGACTGCGCCCTGGCCAACGGACTGCAGCTGGGCAAGGTGGTGGAGCACCATGCCGAGGTGCTTGACGAGCGCAGCCTGAGCCTGGCTCAGCGTCTGCAGGCGCTGAGCCAGCATTGCACGCCGCCGCAGGTACAGACGCTGGCGCAGTTCGCGCCGGGCGCGGAAGAAGTCTATCTGCTCGGCCCGACCACGCCGGCGCGCGAGCAACTGGCGCTGGAACTGACGCAGCGCTTCGGGCTGCGGTTCACCACGCTGATCCACCCCACCGCCTACGTGTCGCCGCTGGCGACGCTGGGCCAGGGCGTGTTTGTCGGCGCCAACAGCGTGGTCGGGCCGGGCGCGGTGCTGGAGGACCATGTGTTCGTCAATCGCGGCGTGACCATCGGGCATGACACGCGGATCGGCGCTTATTCCCGCGTGCAGCCGGGCGCCAATGTCGGCGGGCTGTCGAACATCGGCTGCCGCGTGACGGTGGCGATCGGCGCCACCACACTGGAGCGCCTGGTCATCGGCGACGATGCCTTCGTCGGGGCCGGCGCCGTGGCGGTCGGCGACGTGGCGGCCGGCGCGCTGGTGGTCGGGGTACCGGCCAAGTTCAAGCGTCAGGTGGTTTGATCCTCCGCCGGTGGCGCTGCATCGCTTGCCGGCACGCGGCCAGCAAGCTGGGGCCGGACGCCGCCAGGTCCAGCGCGTGGTCGAAACGGGCACGCATCCGTTCGCCGCTGGCGCGGCGCAATGTCGGATCGGTGGCCAGCGCGTCGAGGCGCGTAAAGTAGTCGTCGAGGTCGGCGACCGCCTCGTCGCCCGCCTTGTCGCCGCCATCCGCATCGGCCAGCGCCAGCACAGGCATGCCCCGCGCCATCGCTTCCGCCACCGAAAAACCGCCCCCCATGATAGGGGGATGCAGATAGATGTCGCTGGCGGCCAGCCATCGGGCAGCTTGCGGCGTGTAGGCTTGCAGGCGCAGCCGTGCCGGCGCCAGTTCGACCAGCGCGGGCGGCAAACTGCCGCCGCCGCCCACCAGCAGCCATATCAGCTTGGGGTGGCGCTGCATGGCGGTGACCATGCGTTGCGCCCATTCACCACCGATTTTGACCTCCAGGTGCGTTCCCATCGTGATGCACAGCAGGGCGTCGTCATCGATGCCGAGGCTGCTGCGCGGCAGCGCCGCGGCGGCCGCTTGGCGTCGCACGCGAAACGGGTGGAAACACGCCAGACTTTCCGGAAATTCTTCATGCCAGGGTCTCGACACGGTATCGGCCAGCACATTCTGCGCGGTCAGCCACGCATCGGCGGGCACCATGGGCGCGATCGAATTGATCGACATGCCCAGCACAGGGTAGCGCCGATACAGCGCTGAAACCAGCCCGGAGTGCAGGCCGACAAACAACACCAGATCGGGGGCCCATGCCTCGATCTGGCCCTGCATGTCCAGCCAGCGGCGCAACAGCGACATGCGTTGGTCGGCCAGATACAGCTTTACGGGGGCACCAGCGCTATCCAGCCAGGCCTGCAGGTCGGCTTGCAACGGCGGCGTGTCGGTGCCGGAGCCGAGCAAATGGCGCAGGTCCGGGGCCATCGCTTCCTGGCAGCTGAACAGGCTGACCTCGACGCCCTGCTGGATCAGCGTACGCGCCTGGTCCAGCGCCATCTGCGTCGGCGGATGCCGAGGCGTAGCCAGATGCGGCGCCACCAGCGCCACGCGCCGAAGCTGTGGTTCGGCGGAAACCTGCGCTGGCGCGGCCGGCAGGTAGCGCGCCAGTTGCCTGCCGGTCAGCAGCGAAAGCTGAGGCAAGCCTACCGCCTTCAGTCGTCGGATGTATTCCGTCCGGCTATTTGCATGCAGCAGCACGCGTTGCCAGGCCATGTCGTAGAACGCGCCATAGCGGTCCAGGTCGGGCGGTGCGATGGTTTGCAGGCAGGCGCAGGCTTGCGGCAGGAACACCGGGTCGCCGGTGACGAGATCGAGAACGGTGGCGCGGTAAAAGCCCACCAGACCTTCGTCCGGCACCAGGGTGGTGAGCACGTGCACCACTTCCGCCAGCAACTCTGCATCGGCAATGCCCCGCATCAGCTGCATCAGATGCAGCCAGAGATGGTTGGCGGTCGGGTTGACGGCGAGGCGGTCCAGCGCGTCGCCCAGCAGCAGGCGTTGCTGACCGTTAGAGTTCATATGGGCTCGCGCAGGAGACCAACATAAGCGCCGGCATGCGCTTCAGCTTGTAGCGCGGTACTACATGCATGATGGAATGAGATCAAAGATGGTAAAGGCGGCATTGTACGTTTCTTCGCGCAGAGAAGGCGCGGACTTGCGGATTCGGCCGGAGGGCTGCACGGCGGAAGACTTTCCTAGCGGCCGCGCAGCCAGCGCTGCGCCGGCATTTCAAACCAGCGGTAGCACAGGTGGGCCAGCGCCAGCGTGGCGCCCACAAACAGCAGCCACAGCCACGGCGAGCTCCACGGCACGGCCACGCCGATCAAGCCGCAGGCCAGCGCGATGCCCAGCTGCAGCGGGAAATGCAGCAGGTAGCTGGAATAGGTCAGGTTGCCCAGTGTTTCCAGTCCGCGCGCCCCGGCCTCGCCGCGCGGCCGCAGCGCCAGCAGCAACGCCAGCACCAGCGGCGTGCCCAGCAACAGCACGGCGGTGACGCCCAGCGCGCCGCGCCAGGCTGCCGCCAGCACCAGCGCCAGCAGAGTCGCCAACAGCACCAGCGCCGCCCTCAGCGCGCGGCGCCGCGGCGCCGACTGCAACGCGCCGTGGCCCAGCGCCACCAGCCCGCCCAGGTAGAAATACAGCAGGCATTCGAGCACCGGCCAGCCGGCCAGCTGCCAGGCCAGGCCGGCCGCCAGCGCCACCGCGGCGGTGGCGGCCGCGCCGGCGCCGGCCAGCCGGGTCCAGGCAAAGAAGAACAGGTAGGCCAGCAGCTCCAGCGACACGCTCCAGATCGGCCCGTTGAACGAGGCCGCGCGTTCGCCGTCGAACCAGTTGCTGGCGATCGGCAGCTGCAGCAGGAAGCTGGCGGCGCCGTTGTCGCGGTAGACGAAGTAATACTGGTGGACGCCGAAATACAGCGCCTGCAGCAGCGCCACCAGCAGCAGCGTGGCCAGGTGCAGCGGATACAGGCGCGAAAAGCGCAGCACGAAAAAGCGGCCGGCCGTCACCCCGCGCGCGGCGATGGCGGCGCCATACTGCCAGAAGAAGATGCAGCCGGAGATGCACCAGAACACCCGCACGCCGTACAGGCCGTAGCGGTAGAAAAATCCCAGCAGCGCATGGAAGGGCTGGCGCGCCGGGTCGAAGTCGTGGGCCTGGTAGGCGACGAAGGCAAAGTGCTGGTAGTGCCACATCAGCACCGCGAACGCGCAGACAAAGCGCAGCAGTTCGACGCCGTGCAGCGCGGGCGCCCGCGGCGGCTTCAAGGCGCCGGCGACAGCAGTTGGCGCTGCGCCAGCAAGGCGATCACCTGCTCGGCGCATTGCTCGGGGGTGTAGGCCACGGTATCGAGCCGCACGTCCGGCGACACCGGCCGCTCGTAGGGCGAGTCGAGGCCGGTGAAGTTGCGGATTTCGCCGGCGCGGGCCTTCTTGTACAAGCCCTTCGGATCGCGCCGCTCGCACTCCTGCAGCGGCGTGTCCATGAACACCTCGATGAATTCGCCTTCGGGCATCAGCTGGCGCACCAGCGCGCGGTCCGAGCGGAACGGCGAGATGAAGGCGCTCAGCACGATCAGGCCGGCGTCCGTCATCAGCCGCCCGACCTCGCCGACGCGGCGGATGTTCTCCACGCGGTCCTCGGCGCTGAAGCCGAGGTCGCGGCACAGGCCGTGCCGCACATTGTCGCCGTCCAGCAGGTAGGTGTGCAGGCCCAGGCCGGCCAGGCGCTGCTCGACCAGGCCGGCGACGGTGGTCTTGCCCGAGCCGCTCAAGCCGGTAAACCACAGCAGGCACGGGCGCTGGCGCTTGTGCTGCGCGCGGCTGGCCCGGTCTATCTTCATTTGCTGCCAGACGACGTTGCTGCTCATAGGGACTTTCAGGCCTGCGGCTGGTCGGTCACCAGGCAGACATCGCCCTGCCAGTGGATGTAGCCCAGCGACTTGATATGCCATTTGACCACGCCCGGTTCGATCTCGTCCTGCGAGGTCTGCACCGGCGTTTCGAAGCGCACTTCGGCGGCGTACTCCTGCGTGTATTGCAGGATGCCTTCCTTCACGCCCTGGCTCAGCATCACACGCCACGGCAGCGGATTGTCGTTGTCGTTACGGGTGTTAAACCGCAAATACACTTGTACTTTTTCCATTTTTTCCTCAGCGCACTGGCCAGATGGCAGCGCCGCATGATACAACCTGCCCCCCTCCCGCGCAAGTTCGGCACGGTTGGCGCCGGTGCTATAATCCGCCGCCGACGGGCGCGGCATCGGGCGCCTCGGCTTCTACAGGACAGATCAACATGGGTAGCATAAACGTCGCGCAACTGGGCAAGGCCTACAAACAATACCCGACCCGCTGGTCGCGGCTGCTGGAATGGGTGACGCCCTTCCTCGGCCAGCGCCACCGGCTCAAGTGGGTGCTGCGCGA
Organism: Duganella sp. Dugasp56; assembly: GCF_047304105.1. Lineage (NCBI taxonomy): Bacteria > Pseudomonadati > Pseudomonadota > Betaproteobacteria > Burkholderiales > Oxalobacteraceae > Duganella > Duganella sp. Dugasp56. Next base: position 13,507 of record NZ_JBGLYQ010000023.1, on the reverse strand, counting down.
CATTAACTTCCACATCGCCGCCGGCGAGTCGGTGGCGCTGATCGGCGTCAACGGCGCCGGCAAGAGCACGCTGCTCAAGCTGATCACCGGCACCGCCCAGCCGACCACCGGCACCGTCAGCAGCGCCGGCCGCGTGGCCGCGCTGCTGGAACTGGGCATGGGCTTCCACCCGGACTTCACCGGCCGCCAGAACGCCCTGATGGCCGGCCAACTGATCGGCCTGAGCGTCGAGGAAGTCACCGCGCTGATGCCGCAGATCGAAGCCTTCGCCGAGATCGGCGACTATATCGACCAGCCGGTGCGCGTGTATTCGTCGGGCATGCAGGTGCGCCTGGCGTTCAGCGTCGCCACCGCCGTGCGGCCGGACATCCTGATCATCGACGAGGCGCTGGCCGTCGGCGACGTGTTCTTCCAGCAGAAATGCTTCGACCGCATCCGCGGCTACTGCCAGGCCGGCACCACGCTGCTGTTCGTCTCGCACGCGATGAACGCCGTCTACTCGCTGTGCAACCGCGCCATCCTGATCAGCAACGGCGGCATCGCCCTCGACGGCACGCCGCGCGCCGTCATCGACCTGTACAACGCCCACGTGCTGGCGCTGCGCGACGGCCACCTGGCGGCCGGCGCGGCGGTCGGCGCGCCGGCGCCCGCGCCGGCGGCGGTGGCGGAAGCGGCGCCTGAGGCGGCAGCGGCGCTAGCGGCACCGGCAGCGCCGGCGCCGGTCGCCGGCTCGTTCGAACACGGCGGCGCCCGCATCGACGCGGTCGGCCTGTACGTCGACGACCAGCAGGCCGCCACCGTCATCAGCGACCGCGTCGCCACGGTGCGGGTCGACAGCCGCTTCGCCCAGGCCTACGCCGACCCCCACATCGGCTTCCAGATCCGCAACGCGCGCGGCGAGGCGGTGTTCATGACCAACACCTATTGCATGCGCCAGACCATCGGCCCGGTGCGCGCCGGCGAATCGGTGCGCGCCGAGTTCTCGTTCAAGGCCAGCCTGGCGCCCGGCGACTACACCATCACCGCCGGCGTGGCCGAGGGCGGCGCCGGCGACGGCGACTTCCGCCAGACGCTGACCCGCCAGCAGGATGCCGGCGCCTTCACCGTGCTGCGCAACCTGGACGCCATCGTCTGGAGCGGCGTGTGCAACCTGGATCCGATCTGCGAACTGCAGCGCCAGGCGCCCGCTTTGTAAATACGTGTAAATCGCACACAGCGAAGTCCGGCCGCCGCGGCCGTTCGCGCTATAATCGCCGGTTTGCCGCACTGCCGCGGCCCCTCTCAGACCCTACGTATGGACTTACTGCTCACCACCTCCCAGTCCCTGCTGCTGCTCGACACCGACAGCGGCCTGGCGACCAGGCTCGATTCCGGCCGCGGCCTGTACTACGGCCTGGCGCGCGAGGGTGACCATTTGTATGTCGCGGCCCGCAACCGGCTGGTATCGTCCGACGTGCCCCCGGCCGACGAGCGCGGCGAAATCCTGATCTTCGACCGCCACTTGCAGCCCTGCGGCAGCCTGCGCGCGCCCTTCCCGCTGCGCGACCTGCACGAGATCGCCTGGCACGGCGGCAAGCTGTGGGCCACCGCCTCGCACGACAACCTGATCGCCGTCTACGACGGCAGCAACTGGGAGCAATGGTATCCGCTGGGCGGCCCCGGCGTCGGCGACCAGAACCACCTGAACTCCTTCATGTTCGAGGACGGCCTGGTGTGGATCCTGGCGCACAACCGCGGCCCCAGCGAACTGCTGGCGTTTTCGCTCGAGACGCGCGAGCTGGTGCGGCGCCAGATGCTGGGCAACTGCGGCCACAACATGTGGCGCGAGGATGGCGAACTGCTGACCTGCTCGTCGGCCGAGAGCCGGCTGCTGGGCGAGCGCGGCTTCGTGCTGGAAACCGGCGGCTTCCCGCGCGGCGTGGCCTTCGACGCGGCCAGCCGCTGCATCGGCGTATCCGGCCTGCTCGAACGCAAGGCGCGCGACTTCAGCAGCTGCAAGGTGCTGGTCACCGCGCGCGACTGGACGCCGCGCCACCAGATCACGCTCGACAACGAGGGCCTGGTGCTGGACCTGATGCAGCTGCCGGCCGGCTTCGGCCTGCGCGAGCCGTCGCTGTGGCAGCGCCTGGCCGGCGCGCTGGCCGGCCGCGCGCCGGCCCCGGCCCAGGCCGCGCTGCGCTTCACGCCGCGGCCGCCGACGCTGGACTAACCGGAAAGCGTCGTGCCGTCCTTACAACTGGAAACATTTTCTGATTAGCAGGATAGCAATATCGACAAGGGGGCCGTGATATACTGCCGCCATTGCCAATTGCCTGATCCGGCGCCGGCGGCCGATCGCGCCGCCGTCCCGCATTCCCTATGAAGATTTCCCTGTTTTCGCCGTGTGCGGCCGTGAGCGCCCGCGCATGATTTCCCTGACCATGTTCAGCAGCGTCTGGCGCTACCGCGGCTTCGTCCTCGGCAGCATCAAGCGCGAATTCCAGAGCAAATACCGCAACTCGCTGCTGGGTGCGGCCTGGACCGTCCTCAACCCGCTGGCCATGATCGTGGTCTACACGGTGATTTTCTCGCAGGTGATGGGCAACCGCCTGCCCGGCTCCGGCTCGCCGTTCGCCTACAGCATCTACCTGTGCGCCGGCGTGCTGACCTGGGGCCTGTTCGCCGAGATCACCAGCCGCAGCCAGTCGGTCTTCCTCGAACACGCCAATCTGATCAAGAAACTGCAGTTCCCGCGCCTGTGCCTGCCGCTGATCGTCGTGCTCAACGCGCTGATCAACTTCGCCATCATCTTCGGCCTGTTCAGCGTGTTCCTGGTCTTGTCGGGCAACTTCCCCGGCTGGATCTACGCCGCGCTGCTGCCGGTGCTGCTGCTGCAGATCCTGTTCGCCATCGGCCTGGGCATGATATTGGGCGTGCTCAACGTGTTCTTCCGCGACGTCGGCCAGTTCTTCACCATCCTGCTGCAGTTCTGGTTCTGGTTCACGCCCATCGTCTACCCGGTCGCCACGCTGCCGGCATCGGTGCGCGAGCTGCTGGTGTGGAACCCGATGGCGGCCGTCGTCGTCGCCTACCAGGACATCCTGGTGCGCGGCCAGGCGCCCGTCTGGGGCAGCCTGCTGCCGGTCACCGTGCTGGGCCTGGGCTGCTGCGCGCTCGGCCTGCAGCTGTTCCGCAAGCGCGCCGGCGAAATGGTGGACGAGCTCTGATGGGCGCCATCCTCGTCAAGGGATTGGGCAAGGCCTACAAGCAGTACGGCAACCGCTGGGGCCGGCTGGCGGAATGGGCGCTGCCGGGACTCGGCGCGCGCCACCGCCTCAAGTGGGTGATCGAGGACGTCAGCTTCCAGCTGGCGCCGGGCGAGGCGGTCGGCATCCTCGGCGTCAACGGCGCCGGCAAGAGCACGCTGCTCAAACTCATCACCGGCACCACCACGCCCACCACCGGCAGCGTCCACCTGGGCGGCCGCGTGGCCGCGCTGCTGGAGCTGGGCATGGGCTTCCATCCGGACTTCAGCGGCCGCCAGAACGCCTACATGGCCGGCCAGCTGCTGGGCCTGACCATGGCCGAGATCGACGCGCTGATGCCGGAGATCGAAGCCTTCGCCGACATCGGCGACTACATCGACCAGCCGGTGCGCGTGTATTCGTCCGGCATGCAGATGCGGCTGGCGTTCAGCGTGGCCACCGCCAGGCGCCCCGACGTGCTGATCGTCGACGAGGCGCTGTCGGTGGGCGACGCCTATTTCCAGCACAAGAGCTTTGAACGCATCCGCGAATTCCGCCGCCAGGGCACGACCTTGCTGATCGTCAGCCACGACCGCGGCGCGATCCAGTCGATCTGCGACCGCGCGCTGCTGCTCGACGGCGGCCGCCTGGCCTACCAGGGCACGCCGGAACAGGTGATGGACTACTACAACGCGCTGATCGCCGAACGCGAGGGCGCGAGCTCGACCATCGACCAGACGGTGACCGCCGACGGCCGCACGCAGACCACCTCGGGCAGCCGCGAGGCGGTGGTGTCGGCCATCGCGCTCGAGGATGAGCACGGCGCGCCGCTGGAGATGGCCAACGTCGGCGCCGCCGTCACGCTGCGGATCCGGGTGCAGGTGCACGCCGACCTGCCGCGCCTGGTGCTGGGCTATATGATCAAGGACCGGCTCGGCCAGCCCATGTTCGGCACCAACACCCACCACATGCGCCAGGTGCTCGAGCACGTGCGCGCCGGCGAACAGCTGGAATTCCGCTTCAGCTTCCCGCTCAACCTCGGCCCCGGCAGCTACTCGGTGACCACCGCGCTCACCAGCAGCGAAACCCACCTGGCCAACAACTACGAATGGCGCGACCTGGCCTTCCTGTTTATCGTGATGAATATGAACCGCAACGAATTTGTCGGCAGCAGCTGGCTGGAACCGGCCGTGCAGGTGCTGCGGTGAGCGCCGGCTTCTACCGCGCCTTCGAGGACCGCTACCGCGGCACGCGCGAGGTGATCAAGCAGCGCCTGGCGGCCTACCAGCCGTTCCTGGCCATCGTGGCCGCGCAGGCCGCGGCCGCCGCCCGCCCCGCCACCGCGCTCGACCTCGGCTGCGGCCGCGGCGAGTGGCTGGAACTGCTGGGCGAACAGGGTGTCGACGCCCGCGGCGTCGACCTCGACGACGGCATGCTGGCGGCCTGCCGCGAGCGCGGCCTGGCCGCCGAGCACGCCGACGCCGTGGCCAGCCTGCGCGCGCGGCCGGACGACAGCCTGGACCTGGTGTCGGCCTTCCACCTGGTCGAGCACATCCCGTTCGACGTGCTGCAGACGCTGATCGCCGAGGCGCGCCGGGTGCTGCGCCCGGGCGGCCTGCTGATCATGGAGACGCCCAATCCGGAAAACCTGTCGGTGGGCGCGACCAGCTTCTACCTCGATCCCTCGCACGAGCGCCCGCTGCCGCCGCTGCTGCTGGGCTTCCTGGCCGAGTATTCCGGCTACGCGCGCCAGCGCACCGTGCGCCTGCAGGAGGCGCCGCGGCTGCACGGCGACGCCGACGTCGGCCTGATCGACGTGCTCGAAGGGGTCAGCCCCGACTACGCCATCGTGGCGCAGAAGGCGGGGCCGGCGCCGCTGCTGGCGCCGTTCGACGCGGCCTTCGCCCGCCCCTACGGCTTTGCGCTGGGCGACATGGCGCAGCGCTACGAACAGCTGCAGGCGCGCCGGCACGCCGAGCTGCACGGCGCGCTGGCGCGCCATGACGCCGAGCTGCACGGCCTGAACCAGGGCCTGGCCGGCCTCAACGACGGTCTGGCCGGGCTCAGCGACGGCCTGACCGGGCTGGCCGGCCACACCGCCGCGCTGCGCGCGCGGCTGCCCGGCATCGACGCCGAACTGGCGCAGCTCGAACAGCGCGCCGGCCGCGGCGAGGCCGCGCTGGACGCGCTGGCGGCGCGGCTGGACCAGGCGCAGGCGCGCGCCGAGGCCGCCGACGCGCGCGCCGACGCCCACGCCCGCCACGTGGCCGAGCTGCTGGCCAGCAGCTCGTGGCGCATCACCGCGCCGTGGCGCATGGCCGGCCACTACGCGCACCGGCTGCGCGGCGCGCTGCGCGAGGGCCGCGTGCTCAGCGGCGTCAAGCGCCGCCTGCGCGGCCCGCTGCTGGCGCTGATGCGCGCCGCGCTGCGCCGGCCGCGCGTCAAGCGCGCCGCGCGCGCGCTGCTGCGCTTCAGCCCCTCGCTGCAGGCGCGCCTGGCCGGCCTGCTGCAGCAGTCGGCCGCCGCCCAGACCGTGCTGCCGGCCGAGCCGCCGCAGCCGCCGGGCGACATGTCGCCGCGCACGCTGCGCCACTACCGGAATCTGAAATCATCGCTAGAGACGAGAAAACACTGATGCGCATAGTCATCGATTTGCAGGGGGCCCAGTCGGAGAGCCGTTTCCGCGGCATCGGCCGCTATTCGCTGGCGCTGGCGCTGGGCCTGGCCCGCAATGCCGACCCCGGCCGCCACGAGCTGTGGCTGGTGCTCAACGGCGCGCTGGGCGATTCGATCGCCGACCTGCGCGCCGCCTTCGACGGCCTGATCCCGCAGCAGCGCATCCGCGTGTTCGACGTGGCCGGCCCCGTGGCCGAGCACGACACGGGCAACGGCGGCCGCGCGCGCGCCGCCGAACTGGTGCGCGAGGCGGCCATCGCCGCGCTGCGGCCGGACGCGGTGCTGGTCACCAGCCTGTTCGAAGGCTATGTCGACGACGCCGTCACCTCGGTCGGCAGCTACGCCGGCGCCGAGCGCACCGCCGTCATCCTGTACGACCTGATCCCGCACCTGAACCCGGCGCGCTACCTGGGCTCGCCGGCCCAGCGCGCCCACTACGAACGCAAGATCGCCTCGCTGCGGCGGGCCGGCCTGGTGCTGGCCATCTCCGACTACTCGCGCCGGGAAGGCATCGACGCGCTGGGCTTCGACGCCGCGCGCGTGGTGTCGATCTCGACCGCCGTCGACGCCTGCTTCCGGCCCGCGCCGCCCGACGCGGCCGCGCTGGCGGCGCTGCGGGCCCGCTTCGGCATCGTGCGCGAGCTGGTGATGTACGCGCCGGGCGGCTTCGACGCGCGCAAGAACATCGACGGCCTGATCCAGGCCTACGCGCTGCTGCCGGCCGCGCTGCGCGGCGGCCACCAGCTGCTGGTGGCCAGCAAGATCGGCGAGCAGGACCGCGCCGCGCTGCTCGACTGCGCGCGCCGCGCCGGCCTCGCGCCGGACGAGCTGATCCTGACCGGCTATGTCAGCGACGATACGCTGATCGCGCTGTACCGCGCCGCCGCGCTGTTCGTGTTCCCGTCGCTGCACGAGGGCTTCGGCCTGCCGGCGCTGGAGGCGATGGCCTGCGGCGCGCCGGTGATCGGCGCCGACAACACCAGCATCCCGGAAGTGATCGGCAGCGCCGACGCGCTGTTCGACGCCGGCTCGCCGCAGGCGATCGCCGACAAGATCGCCGCCGTGCTGGGCGATCCGGCGCGGCTGCAGGCGCTGCGCGAGCACGGCGCGCGCCAGGCCGCGCGCTTCTCGTGGGACGCCAGCGCGCAAAAGGCGCTGGCCGCGCTGGAGGCGCACGCCGAACGGCTGGCCGCCGCCGCCGCGGCGGCGCCGGCCGCCAGGCCGAAGCGCCGGCTGGCCTTCGTCTCGCCGCTGCCGCCCGAGCGCACCGGCATCGCCGACTACGCGCTGGAAATCCTGCCGGCGCTGACGGCCCATTTCGACATCGAGCTGATCCTGGCGCAAAGCCGCTGCACGCTGCCGCCGGCGCTGGCCCACCTGCCGCAGCGCAGCGTCGACTGGTTCCGCCAGAACGCCGGCCACTACGACCAGGTCATGTACCAGTTCGGCAACAGCCCCTTCCACAGCCACATGTTCCCGCTGCTGGCCGAGCATCCGGGGGTGGTGGTGCTGCACGATTTCTTCCTCAGCGGCGTGGTCTCGTACGACCAGCTCAGCGGCGCCGTGCCGGGCGCCTGGGCCGAGGCGCTGTTCCATTCGCACGGCTACGCGGCGCTGCTGGCCGGCCAGGCGCCGGACGGCGTCGAGCAGGCCAAGGACAGCTATCCGTGCAACCTGGCGGTGCTGGAAAACGCCACCCGCGTGATCGTCCATTCCGAATACTCGCGCACGCTGGCGCGCCACTGGTACCACCCGCAGGCGGGCGGCGACTGGAGCGTGGTGCCGCACGCGCGCGCGCTGGCGCAGCGGCATGACCGCGCCGCCGCCCGCGCCGCGCTGGGCATCGCCGCCGACGCCTTCGTCGTGTGCAGCTTCGGCTTCATCGCGCCGACCAAGCTGACGCAGGAGCTGGTGCGGGCCTGGACCGCGTCGGCGCTGCACGCCGACCGCGACTGCGAGCTGGTGCTGGTCGGCGCCAACCACGGCGGCGGCTACGGCGCCGAACTGAGCGCGCTGATCGAGGCCGCCGACGCCGGCGGCCGCATCCGCATCGCCGGCTGGACCGACGATCCGGTCTACCACCTGTACCTGCAGGCGGCCGACGCCGGCGTGCAGCTGCGCAGCACCTCGCGCGGCGAGACCTCGGGCGCGGTGCTGTACTGCATGAGCTACGGCGTGCCGACCATCGTCAACGCCAACGGCTCGCTGGCCGAGCTGCCGGACGATGCCGTCTGGATGCTGGACGACCAGTTCAGCCAGGCCGCGCTGGTCGACGCGCTGGAAACGCTGCGCCGCGATCCGGCGCGCCGCGCGGCGCTGGGCCAGGCCGGCCGCGCGCTGCTGGCGCGCGACTACAGCCCGGAACGCTGCGCCGCGCTGTACGCCGAGGCGGCCGACCTGGCCTGGGCCGAGCAAGCGTCCAGCCCGCGCGCGCTGGCGCCGGCGCTGGCGGCGCTGCCGCAACTGCCCACCGACGACGCCTACCTGCAGCAGCTGGCCGCCACCATGGCGCGCCTGCCGGACCTGCTGGCGCCGCGCCAGCTGCTGGTCGACGTGACGGCGATCGCCCGCCACGACCTGAAGACCGGCATCGAGCGCGTGGTGCGCACCCAGCTGCTGGAACTGCTGCGCCGGCCGCGCCCGGGCTGGCGCGTCGAGCCGGTCTACCTCAGCGACGAGGGCGGCCACTGGCACTACCGCTACGCCCGCCGCTACGCCTTCGGCCTGCTCGGCATCGAGGCCGCCCACGCCAGCGACCCGGTGGCCGACGCCGGCGCCGGCGACGTCTTCTACAGCGGCGACTCGTCGCCGGCCGCGATGATGGCGGCCGCCGCCCAAGGCCTGTACGGCCACTGGCGCGCGCGCGGCATCAGCGTCAACTTCGCGGTGTACGACCTGCTGCCAGTGCTGCATCCGGAATTTTTCCCCGCCGGCGCCGACGCCGGCCATGCCGCCTGGCTGGCCGTCGCGGCCGCCAACGCCGACCGCCTGATCAGCATTTCCGACGCCGTGCGCCAGGACCTGCGCGCCTGGCTGGCGCAGCACCCGGTGCCGTCCGGCCGCGTGCCGGCGCTGGAGGTGCTGCACCTGGGCGCCGACATCGACGGCGCCTTGGCGGCCAAGGCCGTACCCCAGCCTTCCGAGGCCGCCCCGGCGGTGCCGGGCGCCGACGACGCGCCGACCTTCCTGATGGTGGGCACGATCGAGCCGCGCAAGGGCCACCTGCAGGCGCTGGACGCGTTCGAGCAGCTGTGGCGCGACGGCGTGGCCGTCAACCTGGTGATCGTCGGCCACGAGGGCTGGACCCCGCTGGCCCAGCACGAGCGCCGCACCATCCCGCAGATCGTGCGCCGGCTGCAGCAGCACCCGCAGCTGGGCCGCCGCCTGTTCTGGCTCAAGGGCATAGACGACGCCCAGCTGCTGCAGGTTTACCAGTCCAGCGACTGCCTGCTGTTCGCCAGCGAGGGCGAAGGCTACGGCCTGCCGCTGATCGAGGCGGCGCGCTACGGCCTGCCGGTGCTGGCGCGCGACCTGCCGGTGTTCCGCGAGGTGGCGCAGCAGCACGCGCACTACTTCAGCGGCATGGACGGCGCCGCGCTGGCCGCCGCGCTGCGCGACTGGCTGGACTTGCAGCGCGCCGGCCGCGCGCCGGCCTCGACCGGCATGCGCTGGATGAGCTGGGAACAGAACGCGGCGGCGCTGCTGGCGCTGCTGGCAGCGCCGCAGGCCTGACCTGCCTTATCCGCCTTATACATCAACACCTATCCCATCGGACCCTATGCTTCAGACCCAAGACCCCATCGTTGCCGTCGTCATCCCCAGCTACAAGGTGACCCGCCACATCCTCGGCGTGCTGGCCCGGATCGGCCCCGAAGTGCAGCGCATCTACGTGGTCGATGACCGCTGCCCCGACAGTTCCGGCGACTTCGTCGAAGCCAACAACCTCGACCCGCGCGTGACGGTGCTGCGCCATGCCGAGAACCAGGGTGTGGGCGGCGCCGTGATGAGCGGCTACCAGGCCGCCATCGGCGACGGCGCCACCGTCATCGTCAAGGTCGACGGCGACGGCCAGATGGATCCGTCGCTGATCCCGGCCTTCATCGCGCCCATCCTGGCGGGCGAGGCCGACTACACCAAGGGCAACCGCTTCTTCGACCTGGAGCAGATCGGCAGCATGCCGCCGATGCGCCTGTTCGGCAACGCCATGCTGTCGCTGCTGACCAAGCTGTCGTCCGGCTACTGGGACCTGTTCGACCCGACCAACGGCTACACCGCGATCCACCGCGACGCCGCGCGCCACCTGCCGTTCAGCAAGATCAGCCGGCGCTACTTCTTCGAGACCGACATGCTGTTCCGCCTCAACACGCTGGGCGCCGTGGTGCAGGACGTGCCGATGGACGCGGTCTACGGCGACGAGGTCAGCAACCTGAAGATTTCCAAGATCATCACCGAGTTCATGGCCAAGCACGTGCGCAACTTCTTCAAGCGCGTGTTCTACAACTACTATCTGCGCAATATGTCGCTGGCCTCGATCGAGCTGCCGCTGGGCGCGCTGCTGCTGGTGGCCGGCACCGTGTACGGCGGCCTGCACTGGATCGACTCGGCGCGCGCCGGCGTGCCGACCGCCGCCGGCACCGTCATGCTGTCGGCCATGCCGATCCTGATGGGCACCCAGCTGCTGCTGGCCTTCCTCGCCTACGACATCAGTTCGGTGCCGCGCCGCCCGCTGCAAAAGCGCGGCCTGCCGGGGAGCCGCCGTGCTTGAGTCCCTGCGTCCCCGCCGCCTGCCGCGCCCCTCGCCCGCCACGCTGTTCCTGAGCGCCCTGCTGCTGGTGCTGGCCTACCTGGCCTTGCGCAACACCGGCCAGTACCCCAGCGTGTTCGGCGACGAATGGTCGTACAGCACCTACACCCGGCTGACCAGCTTCCGCGACGCGCCGGTGCCGTCCTACCTGTACTACACCGCGTACCGGCTCACCAGCAGTTGCGGCGACGGCTTCCTCGAATGCGCGCGGCTGCTCAACGCCGTGTTCCTGGTCGGCGCCGCGCCGTTCATCTACCTGATCGCCCGCCAGTACATGGCGCGCCGGCTGGCGATGGTGGTCGCCGTGCTGGCCGTGCTGATGCCGTGCAACACCTACACCGCCTACTTCATGCCCGAGGCCATGTACTACTGGGGCTTCTGGCTGTTCAGCTGGAGCGTGCTGCGCGCGCGCGGCCGCGCCACGCCGCGCTCGGTGGCGCTCAGCGCCGCCCTGCTGGGGCTGCTGGCCATGGTCAAGGTGCACGCGCTGTTCCTGCTGCCCGGCTACCTGGTCTACCTGGTGTACTGCGCGTTCTCCCGCCGTGGCGCGACCGGCGCCGGCGGCTGGCTGCGCCAGGCGCTGACGCTGGTGGCGGTGGCGCTGCTGGCCGCCGCCGCCGCGCGCTTCGCGGTCGGCTACCTGTACGCCGGCCGCAACGGCCTGTACCTGCTCGGCACCGTCTACGCCAACCAGGCCCAGACCCGGCCCGCCGTCTCCGAGCTGATCAAGCTGGCGCTGTTCAACCTGCAGGGCCACCTGCTGACGCTGGCGCTGCTGTTCGGCCTGCCGCTGGCGGCGGCCGCGCTGCAATGCACCAGCCGCCGCCAGCGCGGCGTCGAGGCGCCCGGCAGCGGCACGCTGCTGGCCTACGCGGCGCTGACCTTGCCGGCGCTGGTGGCGATGACGGCGATCTTCACCGCGCTGGTATCCGGCGCCGGCACCGAGAGCAACCTGCGCCTGCACATGCGCTACTACCATTTCGCGCTGCCGCTGCTGCTGATCCTGGCCGGCGCCCAGCTGATGCCGTCGCGCCCGGGCCCCGGCTGGCGCCGCAAGCTGGTGGTCGGCGCGCCGCTGCTGCTGATGATGGCGGCGGCCTACTTCACCATTCCTGCGGCCTACACCGCCAACCACATCGACAGCCCGACGCTGTTCGGCATGAGCAGCAACGACACCGCCTACCCGCTGCTGGCGGCGCTGGGCGCGCTGTCGGTGCTGGCCTGGATAGTGCGCGGCCGCTGGGGCGCGCGCCTGTTCATGTTCGTCTACGTGCCGGCGCTGCTGGCCGTCGGCGGCACCATCGTCAACATCCACGCCCGCCATTCGCAGCGGGCGGACGCCTACGTCAAGGCCGGCATCTACGCGCACCAGTACCTGAGCGACAAGGAAGCGGCGCACCTGACCGTGGTCGGCGGCGACATCATCAGCCTGTTCAAGACCCGCTACTTCCTCGACAACGTCGGCACCGAGGTGCTGCAGCTGGCGCCGGGCCAGGCCATCGACCGCGCCAAGCTGCCGTATCCGAACGGCTGGCTGCTGGTGGTCGGCGACTATCCGCTGCCGGACGGCGCGGTGCGCCACAGCGGCCAGCGCGAGTACACGCTGGCCCGCCTGAAGCAGCCGGGCAGCCGGCGCCACCAGTTCTCCGACATCGAGGACGACGGCCTGCACAGCAGCGGCCTGTCGGCCATCGAGGACTGGGGCCGCTGGTCCGAGGGCGGCACCGTGACGCTGAAGTTCGACCAGCCGCTGCCGCGCCAGCTGCTGCTGCGCCTGGACGTGGCCGGCTACGGCCCGAACACCGGCCTGGACTTCCAGGTCAGCGCCGGCGGCCAGACGCTGCCGCTGCGCGCCGCCGCCCGGCACGAGCTGCGCGAGCTGCGCTTCGACACCGACGGCAGCGTCGACGCCATCGTCATCAAGGTGCCGCAGCCGACCTCGCCAAAACAGATGGGCGCCGGCGACGACCAGCGCCAGCTCGGTCTCGGCCTGTACAGCCTGGAAGTGATCGACGCGGCCGCCAAGCCCTGAGGCTTATTTGCTGGTGATGACGCAGAGCTGGTAAGGCAGGTAATTGCGGCCGATGTAGGCCGCGTAGATGCGGCAGCCGGCCGCCTCGTCGAGCTTGAGGCCGTGGCGGGCCAGCGGCTCGGCCGCTTCGGCGCGCGCCGCGCTGTCGGCCTGCTCGCCCTGGCGCCGGCGCTCGGCGCGCGGCTTCTCGGCCGGATCCTGCTGCGCCGAGGTCAGCAGCACGTAGTGCGCGCCGTCGCGCGCGGCCAGCATGGCCGCCACTTTTTCATCGTAGGCCGGCGACGCCGGGAAGCCCCCACCCACCGACGCGAACGCCAGCGTGGCCGGGAAGCCGGCCGTGTACCAGCCCACCGGCGCCTGCGTGGTCAACACCATATTGCGTTCCGGCTGAGCCAGCACCGGCGTCTGCACGCGGAACGCCTCGGCGTTCCAGCGCGCGCGGCCCCAGTGCGGGGTCGGCAGCGCCAGCAGCACCGCCAGCAGCACGGCGCCGCCGGCCACGCGGCGGGCCGCCGGCGGCGCCAGCAAGCGGTGCGCCAGCAGCCACAGCACCAGCGGCGCCAGCAGCTCCAGCGGCACCAGGTAGCGGTAGATGCTGAACAGCGCCTGCCAGCCCAGGTAGGACAGCACGAAGAAGACCAGCACCAGGCGCAGCGGCGGCGGCAGCGGCGCCGCGGCCTGCGCGGCGCCGGCGGGGCGGGGGGCGCCCCCCCCCCCCCCCCCCCCCCCCCCCCCCCCCCCCCCCCCCCCCGCGCCCCCCCCCCCCCCCAC
>NZ_JBGLYQ010000022.1:0-122327 GCF_047304105.1 Duganella sp. Dugasp56 | reverse complement strand
CCCGCCGCAACCGACGCCACCGCGGGTCCCGGCGCGACAGCAGCCGCCGCCCGCGCCGGGTGCCCGGTCCCGGCCGCCGATCGCGCCTCGGCCGCCGCCAAAGCCTCGGCCACCGCCTCCGCAGCGGCGGAAGCGGCTGCCCCTAAAAGCGAAGTGCGCGCACGTGTATTGGTCATATTACCGTCACAGTATAAGAAATTATGTTGACAAGTGTACTGGCACTGTACTGGTTTTGTCACGTACGATATATCCATCGACAAGGAGAACCGCATGACCCACAGCGCCCCGCCAGCCGCCATCGCCGCCATACCCACCCGCTCGGGCGTGAGCGACGAAACCGCCGGCATGCTGCTCGGCCTGATCGGCGTCGCCATCTTCAGCCTGACGCTGCCCTTCACCCGGCTGGCCGTCGGCGCCGGCGGCCTGTCTCCCGGCCTGTCGCCCACCTTCGTCGCCCTCGGCCGCGCGCTGGTCGCGGCCGCGCTGGCCGGCGGCTGGCTGCTGTGGAAGCGCGCGCCGCTGCCGCCCCGCTCCGCGCTGGCGCCGCTGGCCATGGTGGCCATCGGCTGCATCATCGGCTTCCCCTGGCTGACCTCGATCGCCATGCGCACGCTGCCCGCCGCACACGGCGCCGTGCTGGTCGGCGTGCTGCCGCTGGCCACGGCCGTCTTCGCCGCCGTGCTGGCCGGCGAAAAACCATCGGCCGGCTTCTGGATCATGGCCATGCTGGGCTCGGCGCTGGTGGCCGGCTTTGCGCTGCGTCAGAGCGGCGGCAGTTTGCACCCGGCCGACCTGGCGATCTTCGCCGCCGTGCTGCTGGCCGCCATGGGCTACGCCGCCGGCGGCCGTCTGTCGCAAACGCTGGGCGGCCAGCAAACCATCTGCTGGGCGCTGGTGATGGCCGCGCCGGTGCTGCTGCCGGCGGTCGCCTGGCTGTGCCGGGACGAGGCCGCGCAGATCGCCCGGGCCGGGGCCGCCGCCTGGACCGGCTTCGCCTACGTGTCGGTGTTCTCGATGTTCATCGGATTCTTCTTCTGGTACCGCGGCATGGCGCTGGGCGGCGTGGCCCGGGTCGGCCAGGTGCAGCTGGTCCAGCCCTTCCTCACGCTGCTGGGCGCGACCCTGGTTTTGGGCGAATCGCTGGAATGGCCCACCGTGATATTTGCAATCGCCGTCATCGCCGTGGTGGGTGCCGGCCGCAAAATGCAGGTGAAACGGGTCTAAAACCGTAGAGTATCTTGATTTCGCCTCAATTGTGAGCACGCCCTGCGCGGCGGGTACAATATCGGTCTTAGCTATGCATTACCAACTTATTAATTGGATAACCACATGTCTGTCTACGAAAAACTCAAAGCGCTCGATATCACCCTGGCAGCACCTGCAACGCCGGCCGCCGCCTACGTCATGTACGCTCAAACCGGCAACACGGTGTTCCTGTCGGGTCACATCGCCAAGCGCGCCGACGGCAGCGTGTGGGTGGGCCAGCTGGGCAAGAACATCGACACCGCCGAGGGCAAGGCCGCCGCGCGCGCCATCGCCATCGACCTGATCGGCACCCTGCAGGCGGCCGTCGGCGGCGACCTGACCCGCGTCAAGCGCATCGTCAAGGTCATGAGCCTGGTGAACTCCACGCCGGACTACACCGAGCAGCACCTGGTCACCAACGGCTGCTCCGAGCTGCTGGGCGAAGTCTTCGGCGACGCCGGCAAGCACGCCCGCTCGGCCTTCGGCGTGGCGCAAATCCCGCTCGGCGCCTGCGTCGAAATCGAATTGATCGCGGAAGTCGCCTGAGCTTCGCGCAAAACAATACTTATCCAGTGAGACCAGCATGAAAATCGAAAACCCCAATCCGATCCAGTGGCGCTTCTCGGAACGCGCAGATCAGTTGCAATCGTCGTTCATCCGCGAGATCCTGAAGATCACCCAGCAGCCTGAGATCATCTCCTTCGCCGGCGGCCTGCCGTCGCCGCTGACCTTCCCGGTCGACGAAATGAAAATCGCCTTCGACAAGGTGTTGAGCGAAAACGGCAAGGTCGCCCTGCAGTACGGCCCGACCGACGGCTACCTGCCGCTGCGCCAGTGGATCGCCGATTCGCTGTCCGTCAACGGCGCCAAGATCGTGGCGGAACAGGTGCTGATGACCTCCGGCTCGCAACAGGCATTGGACCTGCTGGGCAAGGTGCTGATCGACGAAGGCAGCCGCGTACTGGTCGAAACCCCGTCCTACCTGGGCGCGCTGCAGGCGTTCTCGGTCTACCGTCCTGAATTCAAATCGGTCGACACCGACGACCACGGCCTGGTGCCGTCGTCGATCGACAAGGTCGCCGCCGGCGCGCGCCTGCTGTACGCGCTGCCGAACTTCCAGAACCCGACCGGCCGCACGCTGTCCGTCGAGCGCCGCCAGGAACTGGTGGAGACCTGCGCCCGCCTCGGCCTGCCGCTGATCGAGGACGATCCGTACGGCGCCCTGAGCTACAAAGGCGATCCGCTGCCGAAGATGGTCGCGATGAATCCGGAAGGCGTGATCTACATGGGCTCCTTCTCCAAGGTGCTGACCCCCGGCATCCGCCTCGGCTACGTGGTGGCCCCGCTGCCGCTGGTGCGCCGCCTGGAACTGGCCAAGCAGGCGGCCGACCTGCACACCTCGCAGCTGACCCAGATGGTCGTGCACGAAGTGATCAAGGACGGCTTCCTGCAGCGCCACATCCCGAAAATCCGCACGCTGTACGGCGACCAGTGCCAGGTCATGCTGGACGCGATGGCGCAGCACTTCCCGGCCGGCGTCCAGTGGACCAAGCCTGAAGGCGGCATGTTCATCTGGGTCACGCTGCCCAAGCACATCGACGCCATGAAACTGCTGGACGAAGCGATCGCCCAGAAAGTCGCCTTCGTGCCCGGCTCGCCGTTCTACGCCAACGACGCCGAGACCAACACGCTGCGCCTGTCGTTCGTCACCGTGCCGCCGGAGCGCATCCGCGCCGGCATCGAGATCCTCGGCAAACTGATCGCCGCCAAGATCTAAGCGGCCCAAGTTGTCGTACCTCCGTGGGCGGCGCTCGCCGCCCACAAGCGCCCTCTTTGTCTCGGACAAAATACAACACTGTTATAAAGATTTCATCACCAAAAGTCACGAAAACCGATGAAACAATAACATCGGATTAACATTAATGGCAACATATGCCCATGGGCGTGGCATCCGCAAAAATCAGCGGTTTTTTTTCACATGGCGACGTTGCAAAGCGTTATGATTTGAACGGATAGTTACTTTTCAGATCAGGCCAGACTTTGTACAACCCAGTTCAAAATCCCATTCCTGCCATGCGGCGCGATGCCGCGATTCTCATCGTCGACGACGCTCCCGAGAACCTCGGCGCGCTGCGCAAGCTGATGGTCGAGCAGGGCTATCAAACCTTCGTCGCCAACTGCGGCGAGCGCGCGCTGAAGATCGCCCGCCGCGTCCATCCCGACCTGATCCTGCTCGACATCGTCATGCCCGGCATGGACGGCTATGAAACCTGCCGCGAACTGAAACGCCACGCCTCCACCCAGCGCATTCCCGTCATCTTCATGAGCGCCCGGACCTCCACCGAGGACGTGGTGGCCGGCTTCGACCTCGGCGCGGTCGACTACATCAGCAAACCGCTGCGCATGGCCGAAGTGTGCGCGCGCGTGCGCACGCAGCTGCAAATCCGCAGCAACAGCGAAAACCAGGAAGAACAGGCCGAGCGCCTGCGCACCATCGTCAACAACATGGCCGAGGGGCTGCTGATCATCGAAGCGGACGGCCGCATCCAGTTCACCAATCCGGCCTGCGACAAATACCTGGGCTACCAGGAAAACGAACTGGCCGGCAGCGCCATTTCCGACCTGCTCAATCCACTGGTGGCGCAGGAATACCTGGACTACTTCGACCGCTACGCCGCCGCGCCGGAATCGGCGCACAGCCACGGCACGCGCGAAGTGATCATCCGCCACCGCAACGGCAGCTCGGTGTGCATGGACCTGACGCTGACGCCGATGTATCTGCGCCAGCCGCTGTTCATCGGCCTGCTGCACGACATCACCCACCACAAGCAATCGGAAGACGCGCTGCAGCGCGCCGCGATGGTCGATCCGCTGACCAAGATCGCCAACCGCCGCCACTTCGACACCTTCCTCGAAAAGGAATGGCAGCGCGCCATGCGCAGCGGTCAGCCCTTGTCGCTGGTGGTGCTGGACGTCGACCACTTCAAGCTGTACAACGACACGCTGGGCCACCCCGCCGGCGACGCCTGCCTGCAGCAGGTCGCCCAGGCGATCGACTCGCATGCGCTGCGCGCGACCGACCTGGCGGCGCGCTACGGCGGCGAGGAATTCGTGCTGCTGTTCGCCGAGACCGACAGCGACTCCGCCTACCTGCTGGCCGAGTCGATCCGTTCCCACGTCGAGTCGCTGCAGATCCCGCATCCGCGCTCGACCACCTCGGCGTGGCTGACGGTGAGCATCGGCGTGGCGACGATCTACCCGCACCAGCTGGAGAACACCGAATCGCTGTTCGTCGCCGCCGACCGCGCCATGTACGTGGCCAAGGAAGGCGGCCGCAACCAGGTGCAAGCCACCAAGGCCGGCACCGCCGCGCTGGAAGCCGTCAAGGCGCTGGCAATGCGCTGACCCGACACCGGGGTCAGAGAAAAGCGGGGTCAGTTCCGGCAACCGGTCACGCGTGGCCGATTGCCGGAACTGACCCCGCTTTCAAGGCCTTAAGTCCAAGCGGCACGCAGGCTGCCAGCGCCAGCAACGAAAACAGGACCACGCCCCGGCCGCCCGTGTCCTGGAACAGCTCCCCGGCGCCGACCGTGCCCAGCGCCACCGCGGCAAACGTCACCACCACCGATTGCGACAGCAGCGAGCCGTTGCGGTCGCGCGCAGAAATGAAACTGTTCAGTATCGCCATGATGGTATAGAAGGCCCCGTTCAGCGTCAGCTGGGCCATGAAGAACGCCAGCGCGCCTTGCGCCGTAAAGAAGCCGGCGACCGACACGGACATCACAACCAGCGCCCCCATGACCGTCAGGCCGCGCCGCGCCGCCAGCGCCGGAATGGCCGGCACCACCGCGCCGAAGAAGCCCAGCAGCGACGACAGCGACAGCAAGATTCCCGTCGTCGGCAACGACAGGCCGATACGGGTGCCCTGCAAGGCGGACACCGCCCACACGCCCGCCTGCACGCTGTACACGCCGACGAACACGCCCCAGGCCAGCCACACGTCCGTCCGTCCGCGTGACCGGCCCTCATGGACTTCCGGCTGCCGTGCCGGCATCAGCGCCGGCACGCGCACCGCCGCCAGTCCCAGCACCGCCGCCAACGCCGCCAGGCCGAACCAGATCTCGCGGCCGGCCGCCACGCCGGGCAGCAGCGACAGCAGCGTGAACACACCCGCCACCGCCAGCCCGGAAAGCAGCAACACCACGCCCCACAGGCGCTCCGCGTCGCGATGACAGGCCAGGCAGATGCCGACCATGACGATCATCTGCGCTTCGCAGAAACCGGCCACGAGGCGCGCCACGGCAAACGCCGGCGCCCACACGGTCAGCGCCGACAGCACCTGGCTCCATGCCAGCAGCACCAGCGCGCCGGCGGTGAGCCGCGACGGCCAGCGGCGGGCCAGCGCCGGCAGCACGACGCAGCCGGCCAGCATGCCCACCATCTCCGCCCCGGCCAGCATGGTGGCCTGTCCCTCGTCCAGCCGCAGGCGCGCCATCGCGTTGGTCACCAGCAGCGGCATCATGGTGGTGCCGCCTATGCCCAGCGCCCAGCAGCAGGCCAGGATGAAGGCGGGACGGGCTTGTCGCGCGGGCTGCGCTGGCGTGATGATCATCTGTCCTCCAAGGTATGCGGCGACACTGCGCGCCGTAATCAAGCATACGATGCCGCGGCGCCAAGACAGGTCAAAAACGGCCAAAAAGAGACACCCAGGCGGCCATTTCCGCGCCGGATGCGCCATGCGCGCAAAACCGTACTATGCTGTCGCGTATCTACCAAAGGAGCAGCTGTGACGGCGAAATCCCACAACCCCGATGCCGATGCCGACGTGCCGCCCCATGTTATCCGCCAGGTTCTGCAACTGCTGGCCAGCGGCGGCCATTCGTCCGAGCGCCTGTGCAAGGGGCTGGGCTTCACACCCGAGAACCTGTGCGACGCCAACTTCCGCGTCTCCTACCGCCAAACCAGCCAGCTGGTGAAGCGCGCGATGCAGCGCTGGGGCGACCCGGCCATCGGCATCGCCACCGGCGCCCGCCAGACCGTGGTCTGTTTCGGCCTGCCGGGCCTCGGCATGCTGACCTGCGCCACGCTGGGCGAGGCGTTTCACTATCTGATCCGGCACCAGCGCGCGGCCGGCGCCTTCACCGTCAATGAGCTCAGTGTCCTCGACGAGCATCACTTCGTCGCCGAGGTAACGACCCGTTTTCACGATCCTGAAATGGAGCCCTTCTTCATCGAGGAGATTTTCGTCAGCAGCGTCCAGGTGTCGCGCGCCCTGGTCGGTTCGCACTTCCGCCCGGCGCGGCTGGAGCTGCGCTATCCGCGTCCCGCCTATGCCAGCGCCTACACCGAATACTTCCGTTGCCCCGTGACGTTCAACGCCCCGATGAACCGGCTGATCTGCGACATGTCCTGGTTCCACTGCCCGCTGCCGACCTATGACCGCTACATGCAGGCCACCCTGCAGGCGCAGATCGACCAGTTGCTGGCCGTCGACCAGCCGCGCAACGACCTGGTGGAATCGATCATGAACCTGCTGCGGGCCTCGGTCGACGAGGTGCCCGGACTGGCCGCTATCGGCGCGACGCTCAATCTCAGCGAGCGCACGCTGCGCCGCCGCTTGTCGGACCTGAACACGTCCTATCAGCAGTTGATCGATCAGGTCCGCTATGAATGCGCGCTCGACCTGCTCAAGCGCAGCGACATGCCGCTGGTGGAAATCGCCATGGCCACCGGCTTCACCGATGCGCGCAACTTCCGCCGCGCGTTCAAGCGCTGGTCCGGCATGCTGCCGAACCAGGTAAGACAAGGCGCCGCCGCACCGCGCCTGAATGCCTGGGGATAGCGGACTTTCACTTGGCCCGTCAGGACAGCTCCCACTTCCCTTCGCGCGAAACCACCAGCCCGCGCTTGCGC
Source organism: Duganella sp. Dugasp56 (assembly GCF_047304105.1). NCBI lineage: Bacteria > Pseudomonadati > Pseudomonadota > Betaproteobacteria > Burkholderiales > Oxalobacteraceae > Duganella > Duganella sp. Dugasp56. The sequence goes on along the minus strand of NZ_JBGLYQ010000022.1, from coordinate 115,169 downwards.
AGCGATTCCAGATAGCGCGCATGGCCGCGCACTCCTTTTTTGCGGAACAGCGGTATCAAACGGGGAAGGAAGTTCGGCGCCAGCATCGCCAGCCGCACCGACCATGACTCGCTCCAGCGCGGATAGCGCTCCAGGCACGGACTGTCGAGCATGCGCATCACCTGGCGCGCCACGTCCGCCGGTTGCTGCGGCGGATCCATGAACTGCAGGGTGTTGCCGCCTTCGACCGCCTCGCGCATCAACATCGGCGTCTCCGTAGCCGAGGGCAGCACGTTGCCGACATGCACGCCGTGCCGCTCCCGGTCCATGCCCAGGCACAGCATGGCGCCGCGCAGGCCGAATTTGGTGGCCGAATAGATGCCCGTCTCCGGCAACGGGAAAATCCCGCCCAGTGAAACCGTGTTGATCACCCGGCCATCGCCGGAGCGCTGCAAGGCGGGAAAGGCCAGCCGCGTCAACACGATGGGCGACAGCAGATTGATGTTCAGCTCCCCGAGGATATGCTCGACCGAGCGTTCCTCGAAGTGGCCGGTGCCGGTGATCGCGGCGTTGTTGACCAGGATATCCAGCCTGCCGTAGCGCGCCTGCACAAACGCCAGCAGTGACGACAGTTTGCCGAAATCGCTCAAGTCGATCGCCACACCCACCGCAGCCGGTCCCAGTTCGGCGGTGGCGCGGTCCAGCGCCTTCTGATCCAGGTCGGCCAGCACGCAGATGATGCCGCGCTCGATGAAGCCCCGGCAGATCTCGCGCCCGATGCCGCCGGCGCCGCCTGTGACGATGGCGACCCGGCCGCCTTTCGATGTTGTTGCCATATGCATTCCCTCAAGTGTTGGCGGCGAAACCCGCCGCGCCCAGTTGCATCCAGATGGTCTTGGTCTCGGTGTACTGGTCGTGCGCCATCAGCGATTTTTCGCGACCGCCGAAGCCGGACTCCTTGTAGCCGCCGAACGGCACGCCGGTGTCCCCCTCCGAAAAACAGTTGACCGACACGGTGCCGGCGCGGATCGCCCGCGCCACGCCGTGCGCCGCGTCCAGGTTGCTGGTGTAGACCGACGAGGCCAGGCCATAATTGGTGTCGTTGGCGATCGCGATACCCTGCCGCAGGTCGTCGAACTCCATCACCGACAGCACCGGCCCGAAGATCTCCTCGCGCGCGATGGTCATCGCCGGCAGCACGCCGTCGAAAATGGTCGGTTCCACGAAGCTGCCGCCGGAATCCTGGCGCACCTGCGCGCCGCCGTGGGCCAGCCGCGCACCCTGCGCCTCGCCGCCGGCGATGTAGCCGAGCACGCGCCGCATGTGTCCCGGCTCGATCAGCGCGCCGACGCGGGTGGCCGGGTCCAGCGGATCGCCGACCCGCCAGGCGTCGAACTCGCGCCGCAGCAGCGCCAGCAGCTCGTCCTTGCGCGAACGGTGCACGATCAGGCGCGAACCGGCGCTGCAGTTCTCGCCCTGGCAGAACAGCGCCCCGGTGGCCACCTGCTGCGCCACGCGCGGCAAGTCGGCCGCGTCGGCCAGCACCAGCGCCGGACTCTTGCCGCCGCACTCCAGCACCACCCGCTTCAGGTTGGATTCGGCCGAATACTTGAGGAACAAGCGCCCCACCTCGCCCGAACCGGTGAAGCTGAGGCAATCGATGCCCGGGTGGCGCCCCATCGCCTGCCCCACGGTCTCGCCGTAGCCCGGCACGATATTCAGCACGCCGTCCGGCACGCCGGCCTCCAGCGCCAGGCGCCCCAGCATCAGCGCCGTCAGCGAAGTCTGCTCGGCGGGCTTGATCACCATCGAATTGCCGCTGGCGAGGGCCGGCCCGATCTTCCATCCGGCCAGGTACAGCGGAAAATTCCACGGCAGGACCGCGCCCACCACGCCGATCGGCTCGCGCACGATCATCGCCACCACGTCGGGCGCGGTCGGCGCCATCTGGTCGTACAGCTTGTCGGCCGCCTCGGCGTGCCAGCGCAGGCTCTCTATCATGTCGGGCAGGTCGGCCGACAGCGCGTCGCGTATCGGCTTGCCCGAGTCCAGGCTCTCCATCAGCGCCAGCGTCTCCAGGTTGGCCTCGACCAGGTCGGCCAGCCGCAACAACACCTTCTTGCGGTGCTTGGGCGAGGCGCCCGACCAGTCGCCGCGCTCGAAGGACTGGCGCGCCGCGCTGACCGCGTCGTCCACCTCGACGGCGCCGCAGCGGGCGACGCCGGTCAGTCTTCGCCCGGTGGCCGGATTGATGGAATCGAATTCCTCGGCCGAGATTGCGTTGACGAAGCGCCCGCCGATCAGCGCACGGGTTTCAAAATCGAGCCGCGCGGCCTGCTGCTGGTAATACTGCACTGTCTTGTCCATGGGGTTCCTCTCAAGCGGCCACGCGCATCGCCGGCGACGGCCGCGCCGCCGCACCGGTGCGCAGATGGTCATAGTAGGTTTCGCTCAGCTCCGGCCAGCCCATCTTCCTGCGCAGCTGCTTCAGGTAGGACTTGAGCGCATGCGCCTCCAGATAGACCTCATGCCGCTGCGACTTCACGAATTTCAGGCCGCCCGACAGGTCCGGATCGTCCTTGGCGATCAGCGCGTCGAACCGGCTGCCGCCGCCGGGGTTGTTCAACTGGTCGCGCAGATAGGCGGCGATCATGAACGCTTCCGTGTCGAACAGCTTGTAGGCGCTGGAGTTGGTTTCGACATAGCCGATGCCGAACAGGTTGCGGTGGTCGCGGCTGAACATCGACAGGTACAGCTGCGGTCTGCCGCCGCGCCACTCGAAATATTCCGCCGCATACTTGCAGCTCCATTTGTAGCCGGTGGCGTAGACCACCAGGTCGAGCCGCTCGCGGCTGCCGTCCTTGAAGACCACCTCGTCGCCGTCGTAATAGGCGATGTCCGGCTTGACGGAGATATTGCCGTGCTGGAGATTGTGCAGCAGCTGCGAATTAAGCAGCGGATGGCTTTCGAACAGCTTATGGTCCGGTTTCGGCAGGCCGAAGCGGGTCAGGTCTCCGGTGAACATCTTGAGCAGCAGTCCCATCACCGGCCGCGCGATCCACATCGGCAGCTGCGGTCCGCTTTCCCCGACCTGGTCCGCCGGCAGTCCGAACAGATGCTTGGGAATGAAATGGTAGCCGCGCCGCATGCTGATGAAAGCCTTGTCGGCGCGCGCCGCCGCGTCGCAACCGATGTCCGCGCCCGAGTTGCCGACACCGACGATCATCACGCGCTTGCCGGCGAATTCGTCGCTGCTCTTGTAAGTGACGGAATGACGGATCTCGCCATTGAACTGGCCCTTCACCTCCGGCATGTTGGGATCCCAGTTACAGCCCGTGGCGCAGATGACGGCGTGGTAGCGCCGGCGGCTGCCATCGCCCAGCGTCACCAGCCATTTTCCGCTGTCCTCCTTATGCACGTTCCGCACCGACGTATTGAAGCGGATCGCGTCGCGCAGGCCGAAGGCGTCGGCGTAGCTGCGAACATAGCTCAGTATCTGTTTGTTGGTGGGGTAGTCGGGAAAGGACTTCGGCATCGGGAAGCCGATAAAGCCCGACAGGTCGCGCGACGAAATGAAGTGGGCCGATTCGTAGATCGGGCTGCCGGGATTGCTCATGTCCCAGATTCCTCCCACATCCGAATGGCGCTCGAACTGCTCGTACGCCAGCTTCATGCCCTTCAATGCGCGCGCCGCCGACAGGCCGCCCGGCCCGGCACCCACCACGCATACCGCGTTGCCGCAATCGATAATTTCATCCTGCTGTTGGTATGACATGTTCACTCTCCCATTTTTATGAAAATCCGGAGTTCATTGTGCAAACAAAGACGGCGGCGCACGGGGTCCAAAAGGACACGCGGGGAGCAATTCCGGCCAAGCGCCGCGGACGGGCGGCAGCGCAACACCGGCGCCGGTTTGGCCACGCGGGCATCCTCCGCTGTCCGATCCAGCCCCCGCTCCACGCAACCTCCCGACTACATTCGATCAAAACAATCACCGGGAGATATCATGAAGACACCAGCAACGACAACATCCATCGCCCTCGCCCTGGCGGGCGGCGCGGCCCTCGTTCCTTATGGCGCAAGCGCTGCCGACGACATCCAGAAAGTGGTGGTCACAGCTCAATCGCGCTCACAGTCGGCGCAGGAAGTGCCGATCTCGATGGAGGTCGTAACGGCCAGGGACATCCAAAACCTGGGGGCCAAAAATCTCGGCGACCTGACCGGATACCTGCCCGGCCTGCAGGTGGACGCCACCCAGCCGACGCAGCCTGTGTTCGGCATACGCGGCGTGCAGCCCGGCGATTTCGGCATCGGCACCGACACGCCGGTCGGCATCTACGTCGACGGCGTCTACACCGGCAAGACCGGCGGCGCGCTGATGAACTTCATCGACCTGCAACGCGTCGAGGTGCTGAAAGGCCCGCAAGGCACGCTGTTCGGCCGCAACAGCGCCGCCGGCGCGATCTCCGTCGTCACCAACGAGCCGGAAAACAGCTTCGACATGGCCGGCCATATCAAGGTCGGCGACTATGGCCGCGCCAACCTGGACGCGATGATCAACCTGCCGCTGGGTCAGGACACTGCGGCACGCCTGGTCGTGGTGCGCGCCGCCAGCGACGGTTGGGTGCGCAACGCCGCCAACGGCGCCCATGCCGGCGGCGACCAGTCGTGGGCGACGCGGCTGTCGCTGAAGCACAAGCTGGGAGACGCGACGCTCAACCTGTCGTGGGAGCACGAGCAGCTGCGCCAGGCCGGCTGGCCGGCTTTCGGCGTGGTCAAGGATGGTTCGCAGCCGCTGGCCGGCTATCGCGGTGTCTACGATGCGGCCTATGTGGCGAACTTCACCGATCCGCGCACGGCGCCGCTGGAAAACGACGTCTCCGGCGGCGAGCGGCGCAATTTCGACGGCGTCACGCTGCGCGCGGAGCTGCCGCTCGGCGGCATGACGCTGCGCTCGACCACCGCCTACCGCACCTTCTCCTCGTTCAACCAGACCGACAACGACGGCACCGCCCGCGTCGATGTCTCCCTGTCCAACACGGACCAAAAGCGCGCCTATAACTGGCAGCAGGAATTCAAGCTTTCGGGCAGGACCGCGCAGCTGGACTGGATCGCCGGCGCCAGTTTCTACGACAACCGCGAGCGCCAGGCCTCGACCGCCTTGCTCACCACCGCCACGCTGGACACCGTCAACCTGCTCGGCGGCGGCAACGCCGACTTTGCCGCGCTGTTCGGCGGGCTGGGACAGGCGGGCGTGCCCGGCGTCGACGGCGCATCCAGCTTTGGCTGGGGCGAGACCAGCTACAACTATCTGCAAACCCGCGCGGTATCGTTGTATGAGGACGTGATCTGGCATGTCACGCCGGCCACCAACCTGACCGTCGGCGTGCGCTGGAGCCGGGACCGCAAAAACATGGAGTGGTATGTGCCCGGCCGCAGCTCGCCGGCACTGGACACGCTGCTCGACACCTACGGCGGCGCCGCCGGCCTGAGTGCGGCGGCCCTGCCGTCCAACCAGATTTTCTACGCGGCCGGCCGGCTGGCGGCCACGCCGGTCCGGGCCACGCGCAGCTGGAGCGACTGGAGTCCGCGCCTGGTGCTGGATCACAAGTTGACGCCGGACCTGCTGCTGTTCGCGTCGCTGTCGCAGGGCTACCAGGCGGGCGGCTTCAACGTCTTCACGCCGCCCAATGCCGCATCGGCGGTCGACGCGGAGCGCGACCCGAGCTTCGCGCCGGAAAAGATGACCAACCTCGAACTGGGCTTCAAATGGTATTTCCCAGGCATCCGCGCCACGTTGAACGGCAGCCTGTTCGCCTATCGCTTCAAGAATCTTCAGGACATCAAGCTGGGAGGCACCGGCCCGATCGCGACTTACAACGTCATCAACAGCGACCAGCAGGCCAAGGGGCTGGACCTCGACGGCCGCCTGCGCATCGCGCCGGGCGTGACGCTGTTCGGCGGCATGGAGCTGATCGACCAGACCTACCGCAGCTATCGCACCGCCGATACCAGTGGTGCGACGCTGGACCTGTCCGGCCAACCGGTCGGCACGCCCTCCTTCACCGGCATGGCGGGCGTGAACGCCAGCTGGGAAGCGCTCGACGGCCGGATCAGCGCAACGCTGCAAGGCACCTATCACAGCAAGACCCGCTGCAACGACGACACGCGCGCACTGCAATGCCTCAACGCTCCGGCCTTCCGAACGGGCGAAGCGGGCGGCAAGGCCGACCTGCGGCTGGGCTGGGACAACGCCAGCGGCAAGTTCGGCGTGGGCCTGCTGGTGAACAACCTGTTCAACAAGCGCTATGTCTACAACCTGGACGGACAGACCAAGCAGGTCGGCATGCCCTATGCGAGCGTGACGCCGCCGCGCACCATAGGCCTGGAACTGAAGGGCAGCCTGTAGACGCGTCTACAGCTGCTCGGGATAGCCGGTGATGTCGGCGATCTCCTGGTACATCGGCTGCAGGCGCTGGTACATGCCGAGGTAGACGCGGCGGTACAGCCTGTCGTAGATCTGCTGGTTGGCGGCGATCGGATGGAACACGCGGCCCGTGCGCGTCATGGCCCGCGTGGCGCTGTCGAAGTCCTTGTGCAACCCCAGTCCGGCGGCCACGGCGATCGCGGCGCCAAGGCCGGAAGTCTCGTAGATGTGCGCGCGCGCAGCCGGCAGGCCGAAGATGTCGGCCGTCAGCTGCATCGCCGCGTCGCTTTGCGAGCCACCGCCCGCCACGCGCAGTTCAGTCACCGGCACGCCGCTGCGCTTTTCGATACGTTCCTTCCCTTCACGCAGCGCGTAGGCCAGGCCTTCAAGTATCGCCCGGTACATATGGGCGCGCGTGTGGACGTCGCCGAAGCCGATCATCGCGCCCTTCGCTTCCGGACCGGGGGTCTTGATGCCGGGGCTCCAATACGGCTGCAGCATCAGGCCCATCGAACCGGGCGGCACCTGATTCACCAGCAGGTCGAACATCGCCTCCGGCGCCATGCCCTGCTCGGCGCCGGCCATCTGCTCCAGGTGGCCGAACTGCTCCTTGAACCAGTTGACCATCCAGTAGCCGCGGAAAATCTGCACTTCGGTGTTGTAGGCGTCTGGAATGGCCGCCGGATAAGGCGGTATCAGCGGCGTGACTTCGACATACTTCCTGGTGGTGGTGTTGATGGTCGCCGTGGTGCCGTAGCTCAGGCAGGCGATGTGCGGCTCAAGTCCGCCCGAGCCGATCACCTCGCAAGCCTTGTCGGCGGCGGCGGCCACCAGCGGCGTGCCTTGCGGGATGCCGGTCGCTTCGGCCGCGGCAGCCGTCACCGCGCCGATCACGGTACCCGGCGGAACCAGTTCCGGCAGCATGTCCGGCCTGATGGCCAGTGCCTCCCATTTCCAGTCGCGCGCGCCGGCCCACCGGTGCTTCTTGTAGTCGAACGGCAGATAGGCCACTTGCGAGCCGATCGAGTCGACGTGTCGTCCGCTCAGGCGGAAGTTCAGAAAGCCCGACAGCAGCAGGTATTTGTCGGTCCTGGCCCAGATCCCGGGCTGGTTCTCGGCGATCCAGTTGATCTCCGCCTCGCGCCGGAAGTATTCGATGGTGCCGGACACGCGCGCCAGCTTGAACGCGGTGCGCCACAGGAAACTCAGGGGCTTCTGCTTGCCGACGCGGCGCTGGTCCAGCCAGGTGATGGCGGGCCGCAGCACCTTGCCGTCGCTGTCCACGTTGACCACGGTGCCGCGCTGCGTCGTCACCGCCACGCCCTTGACGGCGGAACGCGGAATATCTGTCGAGGCCCACAACTGCTGGCATGCAGAACAAACCGCCCGCCAATAGCCATCGGCGTCATGCTCGGCCCAACCGGGGTAGTCGGAGAAGTAGGCCTGCAGATGGACCTGCGCCTTGGCCGCCAGGTTGCCGTTCAAATCGAACAGCAAGGCGCGCACGCTCTGGGTGCCGTTGTCGATGGAGAGGATGTATTGGTCAGCCATGTGTGTCCTGATGCCGCCCGGGCTTATGCGGGCAAACTGTAATGGGTATTCCATAATGCCAGATAGGCGGCCAGTTCGGCGTCCCATCGCTGGTCGCTCCAGCCGAGTTCCGGCTGGCAGATGGCGCGCACGCGGTCCATGATCTCGATGCCGCCACCGCGCAACTGGATGCCGATGCGGCTGCGGCGCAGCAGCAGGTCTTCCAGCTTCTGCACGGATTCGCAACGCGCCGCCCAGCGCAACTGCGCCCAGATGGTCTCCGTCCCCGCGATCAGTTCCAGCTCCCCCGGCTGCGCCGCATCGAGCAGCTGCCGCGCCAGCGCGCCATAGCGGCCCTGCAGGCGCTGCGCCTGGCCAGCCGGCAGTCCGCGCTGGAAGATAGGCGCCGCTGCCGCCCCGAACACCGGCTGCGGCTCCAGCTTGTCGTGCCAACCCGGCAGCAGCGTCGCCGCCAGCTTGAGCGCATCGAGCGCGATGACACGGAACGTGGTCAGCTTGCCGCCGGTGACCGTCAACAGGTCCTCCTCCAGCCACAAGGCGTGGTCGCGCCCCTCCTTCGACGGATCGGCCTTGCCGCTGTCGATCACCGGCCGCACGCCGGCATAGCTGGCGATGACGTCGCTCTCGCTCAAGTTCAATTGAGGGAACTGGTCGTGCAGCGCGGCCATCAGGTAATCGACTTCGGCACGGGTGATGCACGCTTCGAGCGCCATGTCCTCCCTGTGATCGACATCCGTCGTGCCGACCAGCGTGACGCCTTCCCATGGAAACGCGAACACCGGACGGCCGTCGGCGGGATGCATCAGGCTGATGGCCTGCGCCAGCGGCAGGCGCCAGGCCGGCAGCACGAGGTGGCTGCCGCGCAAAGGCCGCAACCGGGGCTTGGCGCCGTTCGACGTCCCCCGGCTGCCCTGCATGCGCAGGCCGTCGGCCCAGGCGCCGGTGGCGCTGATGACCAGCCGGGCGCGTACCTCGTGCGACTCGCCGGTCAGACCGTCGCGCAAGCGCGCGCCGCGCACGACACCGCCCGCCGCCGGCCCGGCGTCCCCGCGCAGCAGCGACTCCACCGCCATGTAGTTCAGCGCGGCGCCGCCGTGCCGCTGCGCCTCCTGCAGCACGCGCAGCACCAGCCGCGCGTCATCGGTCTTGGCGTCGGTGTAGACCATGCCGCCCTTCAGGCCAGCGGACGACACGTTCGGCGCCAGCGCCCCGAACTCCTCGCGGCTGAAGTAATGGCGTGCCTTCTGCCCCGCCATGCGGTCGTATATCGCCAGTCCGAGCAGGAACATGCGCTTGCCCGGCTTGCGGCCTTCGTACTCGCCGAAGGCAAAACTCTGCGGCTCCACCAATCCCGCAGCTTGCTGCAGCAGATGCTCCCGCTCATGCACCGACTCGCGCGTCAGCGCAAACTGCCCTTCCTTCAAATAGCGCAAGCCGCCATGCACCAGCTTTGACGACCGGCTCGACGTGCCCCAGGCAAAGTCGCGCTGCTCCACCAGCAGCGCCTTCAGGCCGCGCCGCGACGCCTCCAGCAATATGCCAGCGCCGGTGATGCCGCCGCCGATCACGATCAAATCCCAGTCTCTCGCCAGCAGTTCCGGCAAGCCTGTCCGCCCGCCGCTGCGCCACCAGGCCGTCATGGCAGCAGCTTCCCGGGATTCATGATCTGCTGCGGATCGAAATACGCAAACATCGCGCGCATCGCCGCCAATCCCAGCTCGCCCTTCTCCGCCACCAGGTAAGGCGCATGGTCGCTGCCGACGCCGTGCTGATGGCTGATGGTGCCGCCATTCTCCACAATCGCCATGCTGGCCGCCTGCTTCAGCGATCGCCAGCGCGCCAGGTCGGATTCATAGTCGCCGGCCAGCCGGTACACAAACGTCGTATAAACGCTCGCCCCCTGCGCATACAGGTGCGACAGGTGCGTATAGGTGTGTACCTGCTCGCCGTGTTCGGCCAGCGCCGCCGTCGCCGCGGCCTCCACCGCCCGCATCATGGTCCCCACGCGCGGCCAGTCCACCGCCGTCTCCACCGTGTCGATCGCATAGCCGTGCGCCCACGCCGCATTACGCAGGTAGACGTTGCGGAAGCGGTTCTGCTTCCACTTGTCGCCCATGGCGCGGCCGATATGCACGCCGCCATGTGGCCGTGTCAATTCCAGCGCATCCTTCAACGCCGCCTTCGCCGCGCCCTGGCGGCCGCTCACGCCTATCATCAGCATGCACTTGCCGTCCTTGCAGCCGCGCCAGCCCAGGTAGCGCTCCAGCGCCGAAATCAGCTTCTTGTGGCCGGCCAGCGCCAGCATGGTGGTGGTCTCCAGCGGATTGGACAAGCGCAGCATCGACAGCGACAGGCCGGCCTGCACGACATGCCGCACCGCCGTCTCCGCCGCCTGCCAGTCCGGGAAGAACACCGCATGAAACGCCTCATACTCGGGCACCGGCGTCACGCGCACCGTGGCTTCGGTCAGGATGCCCATGCGGCCCTCCGATCCCAGCACCATCTCGCGCAGATCCGTGCCCGCGGCGGACGCCGGGAAGGTTGGAATATCCAGCGTGCCGGCCGGCGTCTCCACCTTGCCGCCCTTGAACATCTGCTCGATGCGGCCGTAGCGCAGCGATTGCTGGCCGGACGACCGTGTCACCACCCAGCCGCCCAGCGTCGAATATTCAAACGATTGCGGGAAGTGCCCCAGCGTATAGCCGCGCGCCCGCAGCTGCGCCTCCAGATCGGGACCGAACACGCCGGCACCGAAGGTCGCCAGCTGCGACTCGGTATCCAGATAGTGCAGCTGCCGCAGGCGCGTCAGGTTCACCGCCAGCACCGGCTGGTCGCCGGCCGGCGCCGTCAAATGGCCGGCCACGCTGGTGCCGCCGCCTTGCGGTATGACGACCACGCCGTGCTGCCGCGCATACTCCAGCAGCGCCCGCACCTGCTCCGGGCTTTCCGGGTAGGCCACGCCGTCCGGCGCCGTCTCGATCACGCCATGGCGCAGGCGCAGCCAATCCGGCAGGCTCTGGCCCAGCGCGTTGCGCAGCCGGACCTCCGGCGCCGTATCGATCAGGGGATGCGGCGCCAACCGGGACGGCGCGATCTGCGCGCAAGCCTGCTCGTAAGCCGCATCCGCCACCGGCGAGCCGTGCCCGATGCGCTGCGCCAGAAACGCCAGCGCATCCTCGTTCAGCGCAAACTCTATCGTATCGTCACCCCAACCGTTCCAGCGTCTCATTGTTTTCCTGTCTGCGTAGCGGAGCGCTTGTTATACTGGCGCGCACCGAGTTTCAATGACATCAGAATAAGATAACGCCCGCCAGAGGTATTGCGCTTTCATGACAACCGCCTTGTTCGATTATGCCAAGCCCGCACGCTGACCTGTCGCGCCGCGTCGCCGGGTCGTATCTGCAGCCCCTGCTGGAAGCGGCGGCGGCGCGCGGCGTCACGCCCGCAGTCCTGGAGCGCGCCGCCGGCATGGCCGCCGGTGCGTTGCAGCCGCCGCCCGATTCGCTGCCCGCCGACGACTACGTGCGCCTGCTCGATGCCGGCGCCGCGCTGGCGGCCGACCCGCACTTCGGCCTGCACGTGGGCGAGCGCGTCAAGATGGGAACCTACAGCGTCTACGGCCTGATCCTGCTGAGCTGCCGCGACTTCGGCCAGGCCTTCGAGCAAACCATGCGCTACGAGCAGCTGGCCCACGACCTGGGCCGCTCGGAGCTGACTGTGAAAGACGGCGTGGCCCGCTACACCTGGCACAGCAACTACAGCCCCGTCCACCGCCACCTCGCCGACAGCGTGTTCGCCGGCATCCGCGTGTTCGGCAACTGGCTGGCCGGCGTGACGCTGCCGGCCGCGCGGCTGGCGCTGACCCACGACGGCGGCGACCCGGCCAATCGCGATGAATATGTCCGCGTGCTGGGAGAGATGCCGGACTTCGGCGCGCCGGCCAATGTCGCCACGTTCGACGCTCAGTTGCTGGCGTGGCCCGTGCCCAACGCCGACGTCAGCCTGTATCCGGTGCTGCAGCAGCACGCGGAGCAGCTGCTGCGCCAGCGCGTACAAAGCGACAACTCGATCGCGCAGCAGGTCCACGCGGCCATCGTCCGCAACCTGGCGCACGGGCAGGTGCGGCTGGCGTCCATCGCCGAAGAATTGAAACTGTCGCCGCGCACGCTGCAGCGCAAGCTGAGCGACGCCGGCGCCACCTTCCAGCAGATACTGGACCAGGCGCGCTTTGCCCTGGCCAAGGACTATTTGCGCCAGCCGGAACTGAGCCTGGTCGACATCGCCTTCCTGCTGGGCTACCAGGAGCAGAGCGCCTTCAACCACGCGTTCAGGGAATGGGCCGGCGTCAATCCCGGCGCCTACCGGACTTAGATCTCGTTGCCCTTGACCCGTATGAACGGGCCGATGCACTTGTCCATGCGCCGCTCGACGCACATCAGGAACATGTCGCCGGTGGGATGGAACAGCAGGTAGCTGGTGACCGCGCGCCCCACCTCGGTCACGTCGCCGAGGCAATCGAGCTTGCCGTTGTCCTTGACGATGGTGTCGACTTCCTCATAGAAGCCGTCCTTGTCGGGCTGGTCGCTGATCGAGAAGGTGGACTCGGCCACCTCCTCGTTGCTGAACACCAGCGTGCTGCCGTCGGCGCGGATGCGGTAGGTTTCGCTGCAGGAGCCGTCGGGCAGCGTGACCTGCCAGGTGCCGATGACCGGATGGTCGTGCCTCAGCGGCGCGGCATGAGCCACGGCCGCCATCGCCAACGCCGCCGCGCACAATACTGGACCCATCCTCATCGCCCGCCTCCGCTATTTTTCAGCCACCGCCTTCATGTTGGCCAGGCCGGTCTCGAAGTCCTTGCCTATCATCTTGTCCATGCTGACGGCCAGGCCCATCAGCTTGGTCATGAAATTGCTCGGGCCGGACATGGTCCAGGTCACCGTGGTCAGCTCGCCCTTGGGTTCCAGCGCGAACTCGGTCAGGCAGTGCGATTCGAACGGCTTGAGGAAGTCGAGCTTGATGTCGACCTTGGTCGGCTGCGCCAGCCCGGTGATCTCCATGCGGCCGGCGCCGACCTTGTCGTCGCCCTCCCACGCATAGACGGCGCCCTGGTCCTTGGGCGCGCCGCTATAGGTGCGCTTCATGGCCGGGTCCAGCTTCTCCCACGGCGACCACGCGGGCCAGTTGTGGAAATCGCTGATCAGCGGCTGGATTTTCTCCGGCGCCGCCTTGATGGCGATGCTCCGCTGCACGCGGAAGCTGTCCGGCTGCATGGCGGCCAGGCCCAGGACGATCAGGATCAGTACGACAACGCCGATTGCGATTTTCTTCAACATGTTTTATCCCCTGTTTTGTGAAAAGCGCCTCTAGCCTATCATGTTTTTTTGATCAGTCGCACCGGCAAGGAGTCTGGCGTCATCGTGAAGGTGAAGCGCTCCTCGGCCTGCGGCGCGTCCGGTTCGCGCACCAGCGTGAAGTTCTTGACCAGCATCGACATCGCCATCTTGATCTCGGCCATCGCCAGATAACGGCCGGGACAGAAACGGGGCCCGCCGCCAAAGGGAAACTGCTTGCGGCCCGGATCGTCGCCGCCGCCGCCGGCCGCCTCCAGCCAGCGCTCGGGCAGGAAGCGCTCCGGCTGCGCCAGCTCGCAACCGCGCTCGGACGCGTGCCGCAGCAACAGGAAAATCACCGTGCCGGCCGGCACCGCGAGATCGCCGACCACCGCATCCTCGTTCGATTCGGCCGCCATGAGGGGCGCGACCGGTTTCAGCCGCATGGCCTCGCGCGTGGCGGCGTCGATGTACTGCAGGCGGTCCAGCAGATGGTAGTCGGACAGCACCGCACCGTCGCCGAGGACCTGGCCGGCCTCCTCCGCCATGCGCGCCGCCGCTTGCGGATGCATGGACAGGAAATCGATCAGCCAGGCGGCCGTGTTCGAAGTCGTATCCTCGCCGGCGAACACCATCGTGATCGCGTTGCCGACCACCGCCTCGTCGGTCAGGCCGGAGTCGGGCTCGTCGCGCGCGATGATCAGCGCCTCCAGCATGTTGGACGGCTTCTGCCGCAACGCCGGATTGCGCTCGATGTTCTTGCGCGCCTCGGCGATGAAGCCGAAGATGGCGCGCTGGATGCGCGCGGCGGCGGCGGTGGCCTCGTGGTCGTCGGCGCGCTTGAGCAGCCCCACGCGCCAGTAGGCGAACGGCGACGTCAGGCGCTTGGCCACCAGCTTGAACAGGAATTCGATATCGCGCTGCAGCGGATGCTCCTCCAGCTCCAGCGTGTTGATGTCCTGCCCCATCGCCAGGCCGATGGTCACGTCCAGCGTGTAGGCCTTCAGGTCGCGCAGCACGTCGACCGGCTTGCCGGCGGCGATGGCGGCATCCCAGCGCGCGCGCAGGCGCTCGGTCAGCATCGTCAGCGTCGGGAAGAAATTGTGGATCACCTCCGGCGTCAGCGCCCGCATCACCAGCTTGCGCTGGCGGCGCCAATCCTCGCCCTCGGCCGTGAACAGGCCGCGCGTGCCGACTTCGTTCAGCATCTCGGCGGTGCGGCTGGAGCGCCGCATCGCGTCGGGACGGTCGCGCAGCAGGGTGGCGATGACGTCGCGGTCCGCCGTCACGACGAACTCCTTGCGCATGATGCGGAAGCGGTACATCGCCCCGAATTCGCGGCCCCAGCCCTCCAGCACCTGGTGCATGGGCCTGACATTGATGTCGCGTACATTGCCCAGCAAAGGGCGCCCCTTGGGTCCGGGCAGATCGGCGATACGGCGCAGCGTGTTTTTTTCCATTTATTTTGGTCTCCGCTTACACTATACCCCGAAATGTTGACTTTATACTCACTTACTGGAGAAGCTGATGCTTTCGCATGTCTACATAGGGATCAACGACTTTGAGCCGGCCTACGCCTTCTACAGCGCGCTGATGGCGGAGCTGGGCACGCGGCCGCGCTTCAAGGACGCCGGCAAGCCCTGGGCGGCGTGGATGCCGGCGGAAACCGCGCGGCCCTTGTTCGTGATCGGGAAACCGTATGACGGCCAGCCGGCGGGATGCGGCAACGGCCAGATGTTCGCCTTCATGGCGCCATCGCGCGCGGCGGTCGACCGTGCCCATGCGGCCGCGCTGGCGCATGGCGGCCAGTGCGAAGGAGCCCCGGGCTTGCGGCCGCATTATCACGCCAACTACTACGGCGCCTACTTCCGCGATCCGGAGGGGAATAAATTATGCGTCGTCTGTCATGACGCCGAACAGGCTTGAGCGTGCTGTTCAATCTTAAGCCAGCGCTTCCTTCGCGGCTTCCTCCGGCGTCAGGCCTTCGTAGAACTGGTCGGTGAACCACTCGACCTGTTCTTCGATATGTTCCTGCGCCTGCTCCTGCGTGGCGCCGCCCTTGACCAGGAAACCCTCGACTTCGATGCACCAGTTGATCAATTCCAGGGTTTCCGGATCCAGTTCTTCTTTTTTCTTTGCCATGGTTGACCTCTCTTATTTCTCGGGATACAGCACGACCTGTACATAGTTGTTCATGTCGAAGTAGCGCCTGGCCGCCGCTTTCAGGTCGGCCGGCTTGATCTCGTCGACACGCGACTCATAAGTGAGTATATCGTCTGGATTGGAATTGTTGAAGAAGGTGCTCTGCAGCACCGCCAGCCAGTAGCCGTTCTCGCGCAGGCCCTTGCGGTAGCTCTTGACCCAGGCCGCCTTCACCTTGTTCAGGTCCGCCTCCTCGGCGCCGTTCTGCTTGATCTTGTCGATCTCGGCGAAGGTCGCGGCGATCACCTTGTCCACGTTCTCCGGCGCGCACGGCAGGTTGGCGTTGATCGTGTAGTTACCGTAGGGGATGCGGTTCATCGTGCCGTTCATGCCGCCGCTGTACATCGCGCCCATTTTCTCGCGCAGCACCTCGATCAGTTTGATGTTCAGCACCTCGACCAGCGCCTGCATGCGCAGGCGTTCGGTGCGCGAGTATTCCACGTCGCCGGTGAACGACAGCGAGATCGTGCTCTTGGGCTCAGAACCCGCATGCACTTCCTTCTTGACGACGCCCTTCACAGGACGCACGCCCTCGTCCTTGAACGCAACGGGAATCTCGCCCGTCGGCAGGCTGGCCAGATAGGTGGCGACCAGCGGCTTGATCTTCTCCACGTCGAAGCTGCCAACGATGAAGAACGTGAAGTCGCGCGCGCTGGACATGCGGCTGCTGTAAATATCCAGCACCCGGTCCAGTCCCAGCTGGTCGAAGTCGGCCGGCTTGGCCGCGCGCAGCACGCGGGGATTGTTGTTGTACAGCGTGGCGGTGACGGTGTCGTAGAACACCGATTCCGGCCGCGCCAGATTGTTCTGTGCCAGTTCGCGCTGGCGGTCAACGTAGGCGCTGTAGATGGCCGCATCCTTGCGCGGCTGCGTCATCTGCAGATAGGCCAGCTGGAACATCGATTCGATGTCCGAACTGCCCGAACTGCCGCCCACGGATTCATTCAGCGAACTGACGCTGGCGGTGGAGCTGACGCTCTTCCCGGCCAATACCTTTCCCAGGTCGTTGGGCGTGTAATTGAGCACGCCCATCTGGCCGACGATGCTGCTGGCGTAGTGCGCGTTGAAGATATCGCGGTCGCCGAACAGCGACCAGCCGCCGTAACGCACGCCGCCCATCATCACCTGGTCGTTATTGAAGTCGGTAGGCTTGAGCACCACCTTGACGCCGTTGCTGAGCTTCAGCTCCGTCGTTCCCAGCTTGACATTGACGGTCTGGCCGACGATGCTGCCGGCCTTGGGCGGCACCGGCATCAGCTGGCTGGCGTACAGCTTCTCCTCCTGCGCCTTGACGCCGATTTTTTCCGCCGCGCTGGCGATGGCCAGCAGCTCGTCGGCTTTCGGCACCGGCGTTCCGGCCTTGTCCGAACCGGTGTAGATCACCAGCTTGTTCTGATCGACCGGAATCGCCACGCGCGCCGCCGCATTCACCTCGCTCAGCGAGATATCGGGAATCAGCTCGGTGGCATAGCGGTACTCCGCCGCGATGCCGGGGATGGTTTCCTGTTCCAGGAAGTTGCGGATGTATTCCGCCGCGTAGCCGCTCGAATCGGACTTGTCACGCTCGTTGTACATGCGTTCGTAGTTGCGCAGTATGCCCTTCTTGGCGCGCTCCACTTCGGAAGCGGTAAAACCGTACTGGCGCGCGCGCTGGTCTTCCTGCACCAGCGCGTTGATGGCCGGCGTGGCGCCGCCCTTGCCCAGCACCGCGCCGGCGCCGAACGAACGATAGCCGCGCACCACGCCGCTCATGCCGCTGCCGCCTTGCAGGAACGGCGGATTGGCCTGCTGCGTCAGCTCATACATGCGCTGGCTGAGGATGAAGCTGTACATGTTCTCGATCAGCTTCTGGCGATAGTCGGCGACGGTGGTGCCGGCCGGCCATGGATGGATCGGGTAGCGGATATAGATGGAGTTGGCGCCGATTTCCTTATCGGTGAACACCACGCCTTCCGACGCGGCGCGTTCCGGTATCGTCGCGTACTCGCGCGGACGCGGGTTCTGCGGATTTTTCAGCTTGCCGAAATGCTGCTCGATCAGCGCCTGCGCCTTGGCCGGGTCGATGTCGCCGACCACCACCACCGCCATCAGGTCCGGGCGGTACCAGTCGCGGTAGAAGCGTTTGATCGCGTCGTACTTGAAGCTCTTGAGAATATCCTCTTTACCGATCGGCAGCCGCTGCGCGTAGTGCGAGCCGTTCAGCACCTTGGGCAACAACACCTTGTTCATGCGGTCGTCCACGCCTTTGCCCATGCGCAGTTCCTCCAGCACGATACCGCGCTCGCTGTCGATGTCGGCGTCGTTGAAGGACAGTCCGTGGGCCCAGTCCTCAAGCACCTGGAAGCCCTGCTCCACGATCTCCGGCTTCTCGGTCGGTATCGGCAGGATGTAGACGGTTTCGTTGAAGCTGGTGTAGGCATTCAGGTCTGCGCCGAACTTCACGCCTATCGACTGCAGGTAGGACACCAGTTCGTTGCGTTTGAAATGGGTCGAGCCGTTGAACGCCATATGCTCGGTGAAGTGCGCCAGGCCCAGTTGGTCCTCGTCTTCGAGGATGGAGCCGGCCTTGACCACCAGCCGCAGTTCCAGCTTGTTCTCGGGGCGGCCGTTCTTCTGCACGTAGTAGGTCAGGCCGTTGGCCAATTTGCCAACCTTGACCTGCGGACCTACCGGAATCGGATCGCTCAGTTTCAGCGGCGGCGGATTATCGGCTTGCGCCATGAGGGAACACGCCAGCAGGATGGCGGCGGAGGCGCTACGCGAAATCATCAGCTTCATACAAGTTGCGTAAAAATGAACGAGGGAGCTACCTTACACCGAAATTCTTAGTTTGGGCTAGATTCCTTCCTCGCCTGCCAGCCGGCAGGCCACAACTCCTAAACCGGCTTGCCCAGCTTGACGTATCGGTACACCAGGCACAAGGCGCCGGCATAGGCCGACGTAATCAGGCCGAAGGCCAGCGGCAAGCGCCAGGCCCAGTCGGGCACCATGTGCAGCACGGTGCCCATCATCGCCACGCCGACCAGCGCGCCGATCTGGCGGTTGGCGTTCAGCGCGGCGGCGGCGCTGTTGGCGTGGGCCTTGCCGGCGACCAGCATCACCGTCGCCGTCATGCCAGGAATCGCGATGCCGATGGCGACGTTCATCACCACGGTGCCCAGCA
This sequence comes from Duganella sp. Dugasp56, assembly GCF_047304105.1. Taxonomy (NCBI): domain Bacteria; kingdom Pseudomonadati; phylum Pseudomonadota; class Betaproteobacteria; order Burkholderiales; family Oxalobacteraceae; genus Duganella; species Duganella sp. Dugasp56. The sequence continues at coordinate 96,517 of NZ_JBGLYQ010000022.1, read as the reverse complement.
CCAGCAGCCAGTATGGCGTCTGCGGCGACAGGCCGGCCAGCATCAGCACCGCCATGCTCAACCCCACCAGCAAACCATACATCATCGGCGGACGCGTGCCGACGCGCGCCGTGATGCGGCCCGACGTCAGGTTGCCGACGGCGAAAGCGGCCATCATCGGTATCAGCTTCAAGCCCGTATGCAGCGCGTCGGCTCCGGACTGCTGGATGTACAGGCTAAGCAGGAACAACTGGCCGAACACCGCGAAGTTAATCAGGAAGCCGACGCCGTTGGCCGCGGCGAAAGCCGGCGTCTCGAACAAGGCGCGCGGCAGCAAGGGATGCGCGCCGGTGCGTTCGCGCCGCACCAGCAGGAATGCGGCACCGATGGCTGCGGCGGCGGCGGCCAGCACCGGCACCGAACCCCAGCCCAGCACCGGGCCTTCGATCAGCACGAAACTCAGCGCGGCCAGCGCGGCCACGCCCAGCAAATGGCTGAACATCGACAGCGCGCGCTCATGGCGCGGCGTGGCCGGTGCCAGCACTTGCGTCAGCACGATGCCGGCCAGGCCGATCGGCACGTTCACCCAGAACACGCTGCGCCAGCCAAATTCATGCACCAGCAGGCCGCCCACCAGCGGACCGGCCGCCGACGAACAGCCGACGATGGCCGACCAGGTGCCCAGCATGCGCGCGCGGGTGGCCTGGTTCTCGTAGGCGTGGGTCATCAGGCTCAGTGAGCTGGGCATGAACAGCGCGGCGCCGGCGCCTTGCAGCAAGCGGGCGGCGATCAGCGCGTTCCCGCTGGGCGCCACCGCGCACAGTATCGAACCCAGTATGAAGACGCTCAAGCCGCCCTGGTAGACGTTCTTGGGGCCGTAGCGGTCGGCCAGCGCGCCGCCCGCCATCAGCAGCGCGGCAAAGGTCAGCGTGTAGCCGTCCACCACCCACACCAGGCCGGCAAGCGGCACGGCGAGGCTGACGGAGATGTCGGACAAGGCGGTATTGACGGCGGTGACATCGATCATCGCCATCACGAAGCCGATGGCCAGCGTCATCAGCATCAGCAGGGGCGGCACCTGGCGGTCAGGCACGGCGGCGGTAGTGGTTTGAGTATTCATGACGCGATGTTAGGCCGCTTGCGCAATGCAGTAAATACGCATAACATCGGCACTCTGATGCAAAAATGCATTTCACCGGAAAACCGCATGGATTGGGACAACGCCAGGATCTTCCTCGCCATCTACCGCAAGGGCACGCTGCGCGCGGCCGCCGGGCTGCTCGATATCGACCAGGCCACCGTCGGACGCCGTCTCAACGCGCTGGAAAAATCGCTGGGGGCGCGCTTGTTCCTGCGCACGCCGTCCGGCTACCTGGCCACGCCGGCCGGCGAACTGGCCGTCACCGCCGCCGAGCTGATGGAACAGGCGGCGCTGCAGTTCCAGCGCGAGATGCAGGGCATCGACAACCGCCTGTCCGGCATCGTGCGCGTGACCACGTCGGACACCATGGCGGCCGCTTTCGTGCTGGACGCCATGCAGCGGCTGCACGTGCAGCACCCCGAAATCCGCATCGTCCTCAGCGCCAGCACCGAAATCACCAGCCTGACGCGGCGCGAGGCCGACCTCGCCGTGCGCACGCTCAAGCCGACCAGTCCCGACCTGATCTCGCGCCACCTGATCCGCCGCAGCATGGGGCTGTACGCCACGCCAGCCTACCTGGCCGAACGCGGCATGCCGGTGGCGGGCAACGGCCTGTCCGGCCATGACATCGTCCGCTACCAGGCCAGCGTCGCGCCGCGGCACCAGGAGAAGCTGTGCCTGGAACCGATCCACAACGCGCGCGCGGCGATCGAGGTCAACAGCGGCCTGCTGCTGATCGACGCCGCCCGCAAAGGCATGGGCGTGGCCGAGCTGCCCTGCCACATGGCCGACGGCGATCCGGCGCTGACGCGCATCTGGCCCGAGCGGGCCGACCACTACGACGTCTGGCTGGTGATGCACAGCGACCTCAGTCGCAGCGCCCGCGTGCGCGCGGCGGCGGACGCCATCATCGCCAGCTTCCCCGACAAGTAGGGTCGCGGCTGGCGAGCCGGACGCCTGCCCGCGCGGTCGCGGTGCTAATATGGCAATATGAACCTCGAAGCATCCGTACCCGCCGCGCTGCGGCGCCTGAACCAAGCCACCCTCGCCTGGCTGCATAGCTGGTGGAGGCTGCTGCTGTTCGCGGTGCTGATGCTGTCGCTCGCCGTCACGCCCGCCAGTTACGGCCGCGCCAACCGCAACAAGCTGGCGCGCCACATCGTGCGCGACACCGCGCCCAACCTCGCATGGTTCGCCGTGCTGTCGGCGCTGGTGAGCGTGGTCCTGATCCGCATCGTTTTCGTCACTTCGCAAAGCTACGGCCTGTCGCGCTTCGCGCTGGAAATGGTGGTGCGCGTGCTGGTGCTGGAACTGGTCCCGCTGTGCGCGGCCGCCTTCGTGGCGCTGCGCACCACGCTGCCGGCCGGCCTCGAGTTCGCGCAGGGCCGCGGCGCCGGCAACACGGTCACCGAGGCCGAACTGCACCAGGAATTTTTCCCGCGCGTGGTGGCCGGCGTGTTCGCGGTATGGATGCTGGCCGCCGTCAGCTGCGTGCTGACGCTGATCCTCGCCTACCTGTCGCTGTACGGCTTCACGCCGTGGGCGTTGCAGGGCTACACGCGGGTGGTCGGCCAGGTCTTCAACCCGGCGGTCGCGCTGATACTGGTGCTGAAAATCGTCTTCTTCAGTTTTGCGGTCGGGCTGATCCCGATGGCGTCCTCGTTTTACTTCGGCGCCAGCTACCGCAACAAGGTCACGCACGGCCTGCACGACATGGTACGGCTGTTTGCCGTGATACTCCTCATCGAAGTCGCATCACTCATGGGTAACTACTACTGACATGGCAGACCAAACAACCGAAGCGGCGCCGGTGCGCAATGCGGAACTCAAGGCGGCACTGCTGCTGATACTGATGGTGGTGCTGGTCGCCGGAGCGGCGTTGTACCTGATGTACGCGCGCGGCGCCTTCGAGGCGACGCAGACGCTGGTGCTGCAGGCCGACGATTCGGAAGGCGTGGTGGTCGGCATGGACGTCACCTTCGCCGGCTTCCCGATCGGGCGCGTGCGCCTCATCGAACTTGGCAAGGACGGCAAGGCCCGCGTCATCGTCGACGTACCGCGCAAGGACGCGCACTGGCTGCGCAGCTCCAGCATCTTCACGCTGGAACGGGGGCTGGTGGGTGGCGCCAAGCTGCGCGCCTTCAGCGGCATTCCCACCGATCCTGCACTGGAGGACGGGGCACTGCGTCCGATACTGGTCGGCGATCCGGCAGCGGAGATACCGCGCCTGCTGGCCTCGGCCAAGGAGCTGCTGGACAACCTGAGCACGCTGACGGCGGAAAACTCCGCGCTGGCGGCCAGCCTGGCCAACGTGCAGGGCGTGACCGGCAAGCTGAATGGCCCCGGCGGCGCCATGGGCCTGATAGCGGGCGACGACAAGAACGCGAAGGAACTGACCGAGCGCGCCAACAAGCTGCTGATCACCGTGAACGCGCTGGCCACCAAGGCCGACAGCCTGATCGGTCACGCCGACACGCAAGTCTTCGGCAAGCAAGGCGTGATGACGGACGCGCAGGCGACCATCGCGCAGCTCAACGGCCTGCTGGCCGATGCCCGCAGCAGCCTGAAGAAAATGGACGCGGTGCTGGTCGAGGCGCAGGCCGTCGGCGCCAACGCCAAGGAAGCCACGGCCGACCTGGGCACCTTGCGCGGCGAAGTGGAAAGCAGCTTGCGCCGGGTCGAACAGCTGGTCAACGAAATCAACCGCAAATGGCCGTTCAAGCGCGACACGGAGATCAAGCTGCCATGAAGACTATCGCCCCGCTGTTCGCGCTGTCCGCTACGCTGCTGCTCGCAGCCTGCGGCAACAACCCGCCGGTACCGGACTGGCAGATGAACGCGCAAAGCTCCATCGAACGCTCGACCGCCGCCTACATGTCCGGCAATGCCCGCGTTGAGGCGGCCGAATACCAGCGCGCCCGCGAGGCGTTGGCCAGCACCGGAAAAGTCGATCTGATGATACGCGCCGAACTGATACGCTGCGCCGCGCGCGTCGCCTCGCTGGTGTTTGAAGACTGCGCCGGCTACGACAAGCTGTCGCAGGACGCAGGCCCGGCCGACCGCGCCTACGCCGCCTACCTGTCCGGCCGTGCCACCGCGGCCGACGCCGCGCTGCTGCCGGCGCAGCACCGGCCGGTCGCCACAGCGTCCGGCGACGCGGCCGCAACCGGCGCCGTGCAGGCGATCGCCGATCCCATGTCCAAGCTGGTGGCCAGCGGCGTCCTGCTGCGCGCGGGCAGAGCCACGCCGGAAGTCCTTCGCGACGCCGTGGACGCCGCGTCCGCCCAAGGCTGGCGCCGCCCGCTGCTGGCCTGGCTGGGCGTCCAGGCGATGCGCGCCGAAAAATCCGGCGACACCGCCGAAGCCCAGCGCCTCAAGCGCCGCATTGACCTCGTCAGCGAGAAACCATAATGCTAGAATCTCGCCTCACTATGAAAACACGCCTCGTCTATTCCACCGAAACCGGCCGCATGTGCCCTGACTGCGGCCTGCCGGTCGCCGATTGCGGCTGCAAGGCCGCAGCCAAGACCAAGCCTGTCGGCGATGGCGTGGTGAAGGTCTCGCGCGAGTCGAAGGGGCGTGGCGGCAAAACCGTCACGCTGGTGAAAGGCCTGGCGCTCGACGCGACCGCCCTCGCCCTGCTGGGCAAGCAGCTGCGCAGCGCCTGCGGTTCCGGCGGCACCGTCAAGGACGGCGTCGTCGAAATCCAGGGCGACCACTGCGACCTGGTGATGGAAGCCCTGAAGAAACAGGGCCACCAGCCCAAGCGCACGGGCGGCTAGCGGCGGGTCCGCTGGTTCGACAGGTAGATGTTGTCGCGCTCGAGCTTGCGGCCATCGCGTACAGCAGACTGCCATTCTTCGGTGCTCGCCACCGCGCCAAAGTTGGAATGGAATACCGTGTTGAAAACGCGGTGAATCTCTTCCGCGCTGACCTTGCCGGCGGCGTTTTCATACGGCAGCGCGCCGGTGGCATCCTGCAGTACCTCTACTTGCAAACCGCGGTGCATCGCCTCGTAGATGGTCGAAGCATTGCAGTTGTGCGTCATGTAGCCGACGATGGTCAACGTGTCGATGGCGTTCGCCGCCAGCCACTCGGCCAGGTCGGTCCCGACAAACACGCTGGCCATCTTTTTGTTGATGCGATGGTCGGCCGCCCGCTGCGCGACCAGCGGGCGCAGCTGCCAGCCGTCCGACCCCAGGGCAAATATCGGCGAGGCCTCCGGCGCATCATGCTGCACCACCACCACGGGGATGCCGGCCTCGCGCGCGGCATCCATGGCACGGCCGATATTCGGCAACGAGGTCTCCACCGGCGGATATTCAATCTTCATCTGGCCGGTGAAGTACTCATTTTGTACGTCGATGACGATCAGGGCACGGCGTGGGGTGGCGGTCATGGTTTTCTCCTGTGGGATGAAGGCGTAAGCGCCCGGTGATGGATATTGTCCGTCGCCGTGCCGTTATCCAAAAGTGGCCCGAAGGCCACCATGCGATATAATCAGGCCATGTCTACGCGCGCATCTCCCATCCAGAAATACCGCATCGCCGTCATCGCCTTCGACGGCATCAACCCTTTTCATTTGTCGGTACCGTGCCAGGTATTCGGCGCCCAGCGCGCCGACTGCGGCAGCGCCACCTTCGACGTCAAAGTGTGCGCGGAAGATCCAGCAACATCGCTGAGCACCACCGCCGGCTTCGACATCGTCGCCACCCACAGCCTGGCGGCGCTTGGCCGCGCCGACATCGTCATCATGCCGTCCTGGCATGCCGACTGCCGCCCTGCGCCACCTACGCTGTTGCAAGCGCTGCGGCGCGCCCATCAGCGCGGAGCGCAAGTGGTGGGGCTCTGCATAGGCGCATTTCCACTCGCCGAAGCCGGCCTGCTCGACGGCCGCACCGCCACCACGCACTGGGCCTGCGCCGACACGATGTCCACCCGCTATCCGAAGGTCAAGGTAGACCGCGAAGTCCTGTATGTCGATGAAGGGAAAGTGGTCACCTCGGCCGGCGTCGCGGCGGGGCTTGATTGCTGCCTGCACCTGCTGCGCCAGCTGTGCGGCGCGGAGATCGCCAACCGCGTGGCCCGGCAGCTGGTGGTCGCGCCGCACCGGCAGGGAGGACAGGCGCAGTTCATTGAACGCCCACTGCCGGTGACCGGCAGCGACGACCGCTTCGCGCAGGTGCTGGGCTGGGTCGGCGAGGATTTGACGCAAAACCACAGCATCGACGCACTGGCCGAACGCGCGCTGATGAGCCGCCGGAATTTCACCCGCCACTTCCGCAACGCTACCGGTACCTCGTTCAAGCAATGGCTGCTCAATCAGCGGCTGACGCACGCGCAGCATCTGCTGGAGGGCACCGAGGTATCGATCGAGATGGTGGCGCAGCAGGCTGGATTTGGATCGGCGCTGTCGCTGCGACAGCATTTCCGCGCGGCGCTGCGGACCTCGCCGTCGGAGTACCGCAAGCTGTACCGGTCCGCCGCGCCGGGTTGACGGCGCGGCGCCTTATTTTCCGGCTGCCGCCGCTTCGCGCAGCTTGTCCTTCTTGCTCTTGCGCTTGCCCTTGATGCCGCCGTTGACGGTATCGGTGACTGAATTGGCCGGCGCCGGCGGCAGCGTCTCCACCGCTTCAAAGCCGGCGATCTGCTCGCGCGGCAGCAGCATGTCCTGGCGCTTCTCGATCAGGCGGAAATGCTGCTCCGTCTCCGCGCTGACGAAGCTGATCGCCACTCCGCTCTCGCCGGCCCGGCCGGTGCGGCCGATGCGGTGCGTGTAGTCGACCGCCGAACGCGGCAAATCATAATTGACCACCGCCGGCAAACGGGCGATATCGATGCCGCGCGCGGCGATGTCGGTCGACACCAGCACCTGCAGGCGGCTGGCCTTGAAGTCGCCCAGCACCTCGGTGCGCGCCCCCTGGCTGAACTCTCCATGGAAGGCGCCGGCGCGGATGCCGTTGCGGTTCAGCTTATCGGCCACATGCTCGGCCGCATACTTGGTCGCCACGAACACCAGCACCCTGCTCCACTTGTGCTCCTGGATCAGGTGCTTGAGCAGCATGGTCCGGCGCGGCACGTCGACCATGATCGCGCGCTGCGCGATGTCCGGCTTGCTGACCGGCTCAGACAGTACCTCGATGCGCGCAGGCTGGTGCAGCATGCCGTCCGCCAGCGCCTGCACCTCCGGCGGGAAGGTCGCCGAGAAGAACAGGTTCTGGCGCTGCTTGGGCAGCAGCTCGAGGATGCGGTTGAGTTCTTCGCTGAAGCCCAGGTCCAGCAGGCGGTCCGCCTCGTCCAGCACCAGTATCGCGGTGCGCGAAATCTTCAGCGCGTTGTGGTCGATCAGGTCCAGCAGCCGTCCCGGCGTGGCGATCACGATATCGGCGCCGCCGCGCAGGGCCATCATCTGCGGATTGATCGACACGCCGCCAAATACGATGGACACCTTGACCTGCATCGGCAGATGGGCCACCAGCTTGCGGATCGACTCGCCCACCTGCGCCGCCAGTTCGCGCGTCGGCACCAGGATCAGGCTGTGCAGCTGGCGCGGGCCGTTGCGGTTGTCCAGCAGCGATTGCAGCAGCGGCAGCGCGAAGGCGGCCGTCTTGCCGGAGCCGGTCTGCGCCGCGCCCAGCACATCCTCTCCGCGCAAAATGGCGGGAATGGCGGCGCTCTGGATGGCGGTCGGCTCCTGGTAACCGATTTCGGTCACGGCGTTGATCAGTGAGGGAGCAAGGCCCAGCGAAGAAAAAGACATGTCGGCCTTAAATAGTATGAATTTGCCGACAGTATAAAGCATGCACCGAACGGGATTTGCCCTGGACAGCCATTCGTGGGAACATAGCTTTTTTGATAAAGAAAAATGACATGATCAATTGGGACGCCCACGCCTGCCTGCCGCAACACCCGCAGGCCGATTTCACGCCGGTCCGGCGCCTGCATGCCGCCGGGGTGAACTACGTTTCGCTCAACGTCGGCGCCGACATGAATCCCATTTCCCAGGTGATGTCGGTGATCGCCGGCTACCGCGCCACCATCGAATCGGACCCGGACCGCTATGTGCTGGTCTCCACCGTGGACGACATCATCCAGGCCGCCGCCGATGGCCGCATCGCCATCACGTTCGACCTCGAGGGTTCGATGCCGCTGCTGGACCAGCCTGAAATGGTGGCGCTGTACGCGCGGCTGGGCGTGCGCCAGATCCACTTCGCCTACAACCGCAACAACAGCGTCGCCGGCGGCTGCCACGACGTGCCGCGCGGCCTGACGCCGCTGGGCCACAGCATGGTGGCGGCGGTGAACGATGCCGGCATCCTGATGGATTGCTCGCACACGGGCCGGCTGTGCAGCCTCGAGATCATGGCCGCCTCCACGCAGCCGGTGATCTTCAGCCACGCCAATCCCTACACGCTGGTGGAGCACGGCCGCAACGTCACCGACGAGCAAATCCGCGCCTGCGCCGCCACCGGCGGCGTGGTGTGCGTATCGGGCCTGTCCTGGTTCCTCGGCAAGGAAAATCCCGGCGCCGACGACGTGGCGCGCCATGCCGCCTACATCGCCGACCTGGTCGGCGTATCGCACGCCGGCATCGGCCTCGACATCTGCTTCCAGCAGCCGGCCCTGGACGACACGCCGCCCGGCGACTTCGATCCTGGCCACTGGTGGCCGGCTTCCGCCGGCTATAGCGCGGACCGGCCGCCGACCTTCACGCCGCCGGAAGTCTGGCGCCAGCTGGCCGCCGCGCTGCGCAAGGTGGGCATGACCGACTCCGAGGCGGAGCTGGTCATGGGCCGCAACATGATGCGCGTGGCGCAGCAGGTGTGGAGCCGGCCGCTGGCCCTGCAAAAAGCCGCCTGATGTTGCTGCGGCTATCTGTGCAACCGGACCTTCAGGTAGCTGGCCAGCGCCAGCTTGAATTCGGCCACCAGTTCCCGCCGTTCGGCGGGGCTGGCCTGTTCGTAAAGAGGATTGAGCCCCTTGACGATCTGCAGCGACACGTTCGCCAGTCGCAGCGCCTCCGCCTCGTCCAGTTCGGGCTTCTTCTCCCTTAACACGGCGCCCAGTTTAGCCCGCAGGCGCTGGCGCGCTCCGGCATCGCGCTGATAGCCCAGTGTGGCGTTCAACAGCGTGAAATAGGCCGGGTGCTCGTCGAAAAAGCCGATCATCAAATCAAAGATGCGATCCACTAGCGCCACGATACTCAATTGCGCCGCATCGGCCACCAGGCCGGTCCAGCGTCGCGACATCTCGTCACCGTAGCGTTCCCGCAGCGCACGCGCCAGTGTCAGCTTGTTCGGAAAATACTGGTACAGCGCACCGATGGACGAGCCGGAACGCTCGGCGATGGCCGTCATGGTGGCGGCGTCGAATCCCGATTCGGCAAAGACGCCGGCCGCGGCGTCCAGCATGGCGGCCATGCGCTGCTCGCCGCGCAGTTGCTGCGGCTTGCGCCTTGAGGTTTCTTTAATATCTGAGGGCATCCTCACATTATATCCGAATTCGATTTATAATTATCTGAGGGCATCCTCACATTAGGAGTAATACCATGTTGACCATACACCCATCCAGCACCGCGCTGGTGTTGATCGATCTGCAAAACAGCAACGTCGGCCGCGAACTGGCGCCGCATTCATCTCAGGTAGTAGTGGAAAATAGCGCCAGGCTGGCGGAAGCGCTGCGCGCCAAGGGCGGCACGGTGGTGTACGTGCGGGTGCTGGTGAACGAGCTACTGCGCCTGCCGGCCGATATCTCGGTGGCCCGCGATCCAAACGCCCCGCCGTTGCCACCGGAAGCCTCGGAACTGGTGGCGCAGGCCGGCGCGCAACTGGGAGACATCGTGATCGCCAAACGCCAATGGGGTGCGTTTCATGGAACGGATCTGGATCTGCAATTGCGCCGCCGTGGCATCCGCACCATCATCATGGGCGGCATCGCCACCAACTTCGGCGTCGAATCGACGGCGCGCGCGGCGTCCGATCAGGGCTATGCGCTGGTGTTCGCGCACGACGCGATGTCCAGCATCAAAGCGGAGATGCACCAATTTTCGGTGCAAGGCATATTCCCCATCCTCGGCCATGTACGCAGTACGGCCGAGGTACTGGCGGCGCTGTGATCAGGCGCTGAGCGCCTTCATTTCGGCGTACAGGTTGGCCTTGCCTTCGAAACCGATGCCGATCAGGTCCGGCATCGTGATATAGCCGTTGTCGACCTTCACGCCGTCCGGGAAGCCGCCGAACGGCTGAAACAGGTCCGGATACGACTCGTTGCCGCCCAGGCCCAGGCCGGCCGCGATATTCAGCGACATCTGGTGGCCGCCATGCGGGATGCAGCGCTTGCGCGACCAGCCATGCTCGTGCAGCATGTCCAGCGTGCGCAGGTACTCGACCAGGCCGTAGCTCAGCGCGCAGTCGAACTGCAGCCAGTCGCGGTCGGCGCGCATGCCGCCGTAGCGGATCAGGTTGCGCGCGTCCTGCATCGAGAACAGGTTCTCGCCGGTGGCCATCGGCTTGTCGTAGTAGTTGCGCAGCGTGGCCTGCAGCTCGAAGTCCAGCGGATCGCCCGCCTCCTCGTACCAGAACAGATCGTACTTCGACAGCGCCTTGGCGTAGGCGATGGCGGTGTCCAGATCGAAACGGCCGTTGGCGTCCACCGCCAGCTTCTGGCCGTCGCCCAGCACGCTGAGGATGGAGTCGATGCGGCGCAAATCCTCGTCCAGCGAGGCGCCGCCGAACTTTTTCTTCACCACCGTGTAGCCGCGGTCGATATAGCTGCGCATTTCATCCTTCAGCGCGTCGTGACTCTGGCCGGGATAGTAGTAGCCGCCGGCGGCGTAGACGAAGATCTTCTTGTCCGGCGTGCCGTTGCCGTAGCGGTCCGCCAGCAACTGGAACAGCGGCTTGCCTTCGATCTTGGCCACCGCATCCCAGATCGCCATGTCGATGGTGCCGATGGCGACCGAGCGTTCGCCATGGCCACCGGGCTTTTCGTTGGTGTACATGCAGTTCCACACCTTGTGCGGATCGAGGTTGGTGCCGGCGTCGTTCATCAGCGAGACCGGATCGGCGTCCAGGATGCGCGGGATGAAGCGTTCGCGCATCAGCATGCCCTGGCCATAGCGGCCGTTCGAGTTGAAACCGTAACCCACCACAGGCTTGCCGTCGCGGATCACGTCCGTGATCACCGCCACCAGGCTTAGCGTCATTTTGCTGAAGTCGATGTAGGCGTTGCGGATAGGGGAACTGATCGGAATGGTCTTTTCGCGAATTTCGACGATTTTCATGCTGCTGTCTCCGGTGGGCTAAGAATGAACCCAAGCTTACTCTTGAAATACAATCGTATAATTCACCGATATTAATTCCTTTATATACTTCAAGTGAATAATGACATCGTCTCCGAATTGTCCTTCTTCGTGCTGCTGGCGAAGCTGGGCAGCCTGGCCGCCACCGCGCGCGAGCTGGGCATCACGCCGCCCGCGGTCACCAAGCGCCTGATGCTGATGGAGCAACGCCTCGGTGTGCGACTGCTGAACCGCACCACGCGGCGCGTCAGCCTGACCAGCGAAGGCGAGACCTATCTGTCGCAGGCGGCGCGCATCCTGGGCGACATCCGCGACATGGAGGAATCGGTATCGAGCAGCCGCGCCGCGCCCAAGGGCCTACTGCGGGTGAACGCCACGCTGGGATTCGGCCGCACGACCATCGCGCCGCTGGTCTCCGCCTTCGCGCGCCGCTATCCGGATGTGGAGGTGCAGCTGCAGCTGACCGACCGCGCCATCAACCTGGTGGAAGACGCCTACGATCTCGGCATCCGCTTCGGCGAGCTGCCGGATACGCGGCTGGGCGCGCGCAAGATCATGTCGAACCAGCGCTTCCTGTGCGCCTCGCCGGCCTACCTGAAGCGCCACGGCGTGCCGCGCCTGCCGCAGGATCTGCTGCAGCACCGCTGCATCCTGCACCGCCAGAACAACGACACCCACAGCACGTGGAAGCTGGAGAAAGGCCGCAAGGCCGAAACGGTCAAGGTGCACGGAGGCCTGTCCAGCAACGACGGCGACGTGGTGCTGGGCTGGGCGCTGGACGGCCACGGCATCCTGCTGCGTTCCGAGTGGGACGCGGCCAAGTACCTCGACAGCGGCCGCCTGCAGGTGGTGCTGGGCGACTACACCCTCCCCCCGGCCGACCTGTACGCCTACTATCCGAGCCGCCAGCAACAGCCGGCCCGCGTGCGCGCCTTCATCGACTTCCTGGCGGCGAGCATACCGGCCGACGTCGGCAGCCGGCGCCGCCGCAACTATTGATAGTTGGCCGCACGATAGCCAATTTGATGAGCAAAATTATAAATTTATCTTTAAGATATCATCAATGGCGGCGCACGCTCACCGTCAGGCATTCATCTATCCCGACCGTCATCGACCACCGAACCGACAGGAGATACCGTGCCTCACTCATACCTGCGCTCTTGCGCCGGCTGGCTTCTGGCGTGCACTTCCTGCCTGGCCAGCGCCACCAACGGCTATACCTACGCAGACCTCGGCACCTGGGGCGGCACCTATTCCGTCGCCACCGGGATCAACAACAATGGCCAGATCGCCGGCTATGCCGCCCGCGCGGAAGACAACACCTACCGCGCCACAATTTGGGACGGCAATAACAAGACCAGCTTTGGCACGCTCGGCGGCGCCTGGAGCCAGGGCTTCGGCTTGAACGACGTCGGCCAGATGGTCGGCTATTCGGCCAATGCTGCCGGCGCGTTCCGTCCGGTGCGATGGGTTGGCGGCACGGCGGTGGACCTGGGCACGCTGGGCGGCAGCGGTGGAGCGGCCTTCGCGATCAACCATACCGGGCTGATGGCCGGCGAGGCCTTGGGTCCCGGCGACAACGCGGTCCATGCCGTGATGTGGACCGCCCATTCCATTACTGACCTGGGTACGCTGGGAGGCAGTACCAGCTACGCCCGCGGCATCAATGACGCCGGCATGATCGTCGGCGCCGCCAGCGACGCCGACGGACAATTGCGCGCCACGTTATGGAACAACGGCTCAGTAGTCAACCTGGACACCCTGGGTGGAAGCTACAGCGTCGCCAACGCGATTAACCAGGCGGGCATCGTTGCCGGCTTTTCCGGATTGCCGGGCACCGACAACAGCCGTGCGGTTGTCTGGGACCACGGAACCGCTACGGTTCTTGGCGCGCTGGGCAATTTCAGCGGCGCCTACGCGCTGAACAACAGCGGCCAGGTCGTCGGCTATTCCAGCATCGCGGGGGACAGCAATATACACGCCACGCTGTGGGACGGCGGTGCGACGATCGACCTGAATGCCTTGCTGCCTTCCCCCCTGGCCGCTGAGGGATGGGTATTGAACTACGCTTACGGCGTCAACGACCAGGGGCAGATCGTCGGCTCGGCCATCAACACCGGGACCGGGATATTGCACGGATTCCTGCTCAGTCCCGTGCCGGAACCGGCGACAACGGCGATGCTGCTGGCAGGTCTGCTGGTGCTGGCGGCATCGCGCCGCAAGAACGTACCGGCAGCCACTGCGCCACGCAAAAAGCCATCTCCGGCACGATAAACAGCCAAAGCAGCGGCGCGCCGGTGACGGTCAGCGTCCAGATCATCCAGGTGGAGAACAGCAGCCGCGCAACGCCGTCGAATCGGCCAAAGCGCTGCTGCGGATCGGTGATGCGCAGCAGCGCCCACACCAGCACCACGCTGCCCAGCAGGCAGGCGAACAGCACGTGAAACGGCGCGAACGCGGGCAGCGCCGCGCCGCCCAGCTGCCGGTTGATGTCGTCCAGATGGGCGTGGGCGTAGGCGAAACTCCACGGCGTGGCAAACGGCGCCGTCACGACCAGGTCGTAGATGGCGCTGCCGAGGACGATTTTGCGGAAGGTGGTCGCTGCAAGCATGTTGGCTCCTGTGATAAGGTACAGCCATGCTAAAGCCTGGAGTACACTCCAGGGTCAAACGATATTTGGAGCCGGAGCATGCAAATCGGGGAAATCGCCAGCGCCACGGGGCTGAGCCGCGACACTTTGCGCTTTTACGAGAAGCGCGGCCTGCTGCGCGCACGGCGCAGCGCCAACGGCTATCGCGACTATCCGCCCGAGGCGGTGGACTGGCTGCGCTACATCCGCCTGGCGCAGACGCTGGGCTTCAGCCTGGCCGAAATCGAGGCCGACCTGCCGCTGCTGGCAGAACCGGAATCCTCCGCGCCCCAGCTGCGGGCGGCGCTGGAGCGCAAGCTGGAGGACATCGACCAGCGCATCGAGGGCCTGCACGCGCTGCGCGGCGAACTGGCGCGCCGCCTTGGCGAGAACATGCAGGACTGTCCGCTGCAGGCCGCGCCGGCTGCTTGATGCTGCTTGATGCTACTTGATCGACTCGCAGGCGTCCTTCATGGAGAACTTCGGCACAAAGGCCACCCGGCGCCCGCCTATGTCCAATTCCCTCAGGCGCGGCTCGGCGATCTTGAATTCGCCCTGTCTCAACTTGTCCATCAAGGATTTGCAGCTCGGATCGTGAGGTGCCATGGTCGCGATCACGCCCCATTTGCCATCGGCGCTTTCCGAAAACAGTACGCCGTCGCTATAGGAGGGCTGCAACTCCACCACCAGGATTTCCGGCTTGCCGTCGCCGTCCACGTCGACGATGAACGCGTCGCATTTGCCTTCCTTCCTGGTCAGGCAGTCCGGCTTTTCGTTGTCCGCCACGGCATCCCATTTCTGCTCCAGGAAGCTGGCCGGCAATTGCGTCCCGGCCGGCCAGACTTTCAGATTGTCGGCGATCGAGACCGGCGCGGTAAAGCGTTCCGGCTTGCGCCAGCGATCTTTCGGCTCCAGGGCCAGCGCCACCGCGGCCTCGCGCTGCAGAAGTTCGGCATCCGGCCCGGTGGTGCGCTGCTTCAGCTCTTCCAGCGCGGCCTGGCCATAACGCCCGCCTTCAAACCGCAGGTAGCGGAAATCGAATTCGCCGGCCTTGGTCTTGCCCTTCGCTAGCCGCGCCATCTGGCTGCTGACGGCGATGCGCGCCGGATCGGCAATCGGCGTAAAGAGCGCCAGCAGCACGGCCAGCACCAGGAATGCTGCGATGACATTGACCATGGCGATCGGCTGCAACCAGGTATCGTACTTGTAGGCCGCCCAGGCGTAGCCGACCGCGTAGCACGACGCCACCAGCAGGCAGGCGGCGGCGATCACGCGGTCCGAGGTCCAGCCGTACTGCCCCACGCGCAGGCCCAGCGCGTATATGCCGATCAGCGTGATGGGCAAGATCAGGATCGCCGCCGTGCGCGCGCTCACCCGCAAAGGCAGGGGCACGGTGGCGTCGCCGTTCTGGAACGCCGCGTTGATCAGCGCCACCAGCACGGCGGCGGCGGCCAGCAGCACCGAGGTGGCATGACGGGTCTCCCACAACGCGGTCAGCCCGGTAAAGGGCAGGCTGCAAAGGAAGCCGGCCACCATCAGCACCGCCACCGGCAATATCCACGACATCAGCACCAGCACCAGGCTGCGGATGCCGCGCACGATGGCAGGCTTCACGTCGGTGATGTGCATCGCACAGGAGAAGGCCGAGCAAGCCACCGGCACCACGAACCACGATTCCCGCAGCAGCTTGCGCAGGAAATCGAGCTTGACCAGCATGAACAGTTCCGCCCCCATGGACAGCACCATGAACATCGCGCCGACGAAGAACACCGAGAACATCAGCTGGATGCCGAGCTTCCACGCGGTCTCGAAATATGTGCCGTAGCTCGCCACGCGCCGGCGATCCTGCACGCCGGACAGCACCAGCGCGTGCGCGATGAAGAAGAACACCACGCTGAAAAACACCAGTATCTCCGACGGCGAATACACCGCCTTGCCATCCAGGTTGCCGAGGAAGGGACGGGCATACTGCCCGCGCCAGGCGTCGTGCAGCGACATCACCAGCAGCACGACCAGCGCCGCCAGCAGCCATGCTCCCGCCTTGCGGGGCGCCAGATGGCCCAGGCTGGAGATCAGCAGCACCGGCAGGATCAGGGCCAGCAGCGTCAACGGCACCATCACGTAGGGCGCCGTGGCGGGCCACAGCACGCTCTTGCTGGCGTTGTACAGCCAATACAGCAGCAGGCCCTGCACCAGGCCGGTCGCCAGCCGCGCGGCCATCACCCGCCGGCTCACGCCCGGCGCCAGTTCGTCCTTGTCCACGTCCGATGGTTGCATGGTCATCCTTACTCTATATAGGCTCAATTATCAATCAGGTTACTTTGATAATTTGACATTGTCCACTACCTGCCCTTCCCCGGGCCGAGGCGCTATAATGACAGGCTATACCGTCATTTTTTCCAACGATCCGCCTCCGGTCCGCCACGTGAATCCACATCTCGACAAGCTGCAACCCTATCCGTTCGAAAAACTGCGCCTGTTGTTCGCGCAGGTCACCGCCAGTCCGCGACACAAGGCGATCAGCCTTGGCATGGGCGAACCGAAGCATCCTACGCCGAAATTCATCCAGCAGGCGCTGATCGACAATGTCGACGGCCTGGCCAGCTATCCGACCACCATCGGCTCGGACGCGCTGCGCGGCGCCATCGCCGGCTGGCTGGAACGCCGCTACGGCATCCCCAAGCTGGATCCGGCCACCCAGGTGCTGCCGGTGAACGGCTCGCGCGAGGCCTTGTTCGCGCTGGCCCAGACCGTGATCGACCCGGCGGCCAAGTCGCTGGTGATCAGCCCGAATCCGTTTTACCAGATTTATGAAGGCGCGGCCTATCTGGCCGGCGCCGAGCCGTATTTCGTCAATTCCGACCCGGCCCGCAATTTCGGCTGCGACTACGACAGCATCCCGGCCTCGGTGTGGGAACGCGTATCGCTGCTGTTCCTGTGCTCCCCGGGCAATCCGACCGGCGCCGTGCTGACGCTGACCGACTGGGAGAACCTGTTCGCCCTGTCCGAGCGCTACAACTTCGTCATCGCCGCCGACGAGTGCTACTCCGAGATCTACCACGGCGACCAGGCCCCGCTGGGCGCGATGGAAGCGGCCCACACGCTGGGCCTGTCCACGGTCGAGAAGCCTTACGCGCGCCTGGTGGTGTTCAGCAGCCTGTCGAAGCGCTCCAACGTGCCGGGCATGCGCTCGGGTTTTGTGGCCGGCGACGCCGACGTCCTGAAAAAATTCCTGTTGTACCGCACCTATCACGGCGGAGCCATGAGCCCTTCCGTGCAAGCTGCCTCGATCGCGGCCTGGAACGACGAAACCCACGTCGAACAGAACCGCGAAAAATACCGCGCCAAATTCAACGCCATCACGCCGTTGCTGCAAGAGGTGCTGCAAGTGGAACTGCCGGACGCCGGCTTCTACCTGTGGGCCGACGTCAGCCAGACCGGCCTGTCGGACACTGAATTCGCCCAGCGCCTCTACGCCGAATATAATGTCACGGTACTGCCGGGCAGCTATCTGGCGCGCGACGCCCACGGCGCCAATCCGGGCCGCAACCGCATCCGCATGGCGCTGGTCGCCGAGACGGAAGAAGGCCTGGAAGCTGCGCAGCGCATCGTCCAATTCTGCAAGTCCCTTAACAAATAAATAGATCGAACATCATGAGCCAACAACTTCAGAACATCATCGACCAGGCATGGGAAGACCGCGCCAACATCAACCCGGGCAACGGCACCGCCGAACTGCGTGACGCGGTTTCGCACGTGATCGCGGGTCTGGATGCCGGCAGCATCCGCGTGGCCGAAAAAACCAGCGGCGACTGGGTTGTGAACCAGTGGGTCAAGAAAGCCGTGCTGCTGTCGTTCCGCCTGGAGAACAACGTGCAGATGCCTTCCGACGGCACCATGCAGTTCTACGACAAGGTACCGACCAAGTTCGCCAACTACACCGCCGAAGATTTCGCCAAGGGCGGCTTCCGCGTGGTGCCGCCAGCAGTCGCGCGCCGCGGCTCCTTCATCGCCAAAAACGTGGTGCTGATGCCTTCCTACGTCAACATCGGCGCCTACGTCGATGAAGGCGCGATGGTCGATACCTGGGCCACCGTCGGTTCGTGCGCGCAGATCGGCAAGAACGTCCATCTGTCGGGCGGCGTCGGCATCGGCGGCGTGCTGGAACCGATGCAGGCCAATCCGACCATCATCGAAGACAACTGCTTCATCGGCGCCCGTTCGGAGATCGTCGAAGGCGTCATCGTCGAAGAAAACTCGGTGATCTCGATGGGCGTGTACATCGGCCAGTCGACCAAGATCTACGACCGTGCCACCGGCGAAGTAACCTACGGCCGCGTGCCTGCCGGTTCGGTGGTCGTGTCGGGCAACCTGCCTTCGGAAGACGGCAAGTACTCGCTGTACTGCGCGGTCATCGTCAAGCGCGTGGATGCCAAGACCCGCGCCAAGACCGGCATCAACGAACTGTTGCGCGGTATCTAAGCGGCGGGAACCGGGGACTGGCCGCAGTCCCCGTTTTTTTTGATTTTGAGGAGAGTGCCATGGCCATGGATCGCCTGTTCCAGCTGATGAAGGAAAAAAACGCGTCGGACATGTTCTTCGCGGTGAATTCGCCGGTACACATCAAAATCAACGGCAACCTGATCCCCATCAACCAGCAAAAGCTCGAACCGGAAAACATCCACTCGCTGCTGGCGGAAATCGCCTCGCCCGAGCAGATGGAAGAACTGGCCACGACCAATGAGCTGAACATGGGCGTATCGGTGCCGAACATGGGCCGCTTCCGCCTGTCGGCGTTCAAGCAGCGCGGCACCATCTCCGCCGTATTCCGCTTCGTGCCGGCCACCATCCCCGCGCTGACCGACCTGCAGCTGCCGCCTGTACTGGCGGACCTGATCATGGAAAAGCGCGGCCTGCTGCTGCTGGTCGGCTCGACAGGCTCCGGCAAGTCGACCACCATCGCCTCGATGCTGGACCACCGCAACGAACTGCGCTCCGGCCATATCCTGACGCTGGAAGACCCGATCGAGTATCTGTTCAAGAACAAGAAATCCATCGTCAACCAGCGCGAGATCGGCAGCGATGCCAAGGACTTCTACACCGCGCTGCGCAACTCGATGCGCCAGGCGCCGGACTGCATCCTGATCGGCGAGATCCGCGACAAGGAAACCATGGCGGCGGCGCTGGCCTACGCACAGTCGGGCCACCTGGTGCTGGCGACCCTGCACGCCAACAACAGCTACAACGCGCTAAACCGTATCATCAGTTTCTATCCGATCGAGAACCGCGCCGCGCTGCTGCAGGATCTGTCGTCGACGGTCAAGGCCATCGTGTCGCAGCGGCTGGTCCGCTCGATCAACGGCGGCACCCGCACGGCTGCGGTGGAAATCATGGTCAACACCCGCTACATCTCGGACCTGATCGAAAAAGGCGAAATCGGCCAGATCAAGGAAGCGATGGAGAAGAGCATGTCGCCCGGCTCGCAATCGTTCGAGCTGGCGTTATTGAAGCTGGTGCAGGACGGCTTGATCAGCCAGGACGAGGCCTTGGCCAACGCCGATTCCGCCACCAACCTGCTGTGGCTCCTCAATAATGGCCCGGACAGCAAGAACGCCCAGGCCGAGCCGGAAACCAAGGCCTCGCCGGACGAAGCCTCGTTCACCGAGTTCACGTTAAATACCTAGCCAGGAATCTCGCGCCGCTCCTCCTCCACTGTTTGCACCAATCCCCAACCCAGCTGCCGACGGATATCGACAGTGGACGGCGGCGGGCAGTGTTGCGCCTGTCGCTCGCCCAGGTAGTTACGGATCTGTTCCTTGGTCGGTTTCTTCTGCAATTCCATCCTGCGGCTCCTGATCATGGTAAATGTCTTGTAAGGCTGCCATCAGTCCCTTGCAAGGATCAAGCCGCCCAATCCATGGTAGGCAATGGAGACGGCAGCCACCAATGCCATTTCGATCAGCAGAGATACCAAATCGACATAGCTGGAGGCCGTTATGGGGCTGCCGGCGGGATTTCGGGACGCAGACATGGTATTCTGTCGGCCTTCCGCCGTCTTCATCCGAATTCAAGCACATGACTACCACCCTCTATGGCATCCCGAACTGCGACACCGTCAAAAAGGCCCGCGTCTGGCTGGCCGGCGCGCAGCAGGATTTTGTGTTCCACGATTTTAAAAAACAGGGCCTGACGCGCGAGATCGTCGCCGGCTGGCTCCAGCACCTGTCGCGCGATGTGCTGGTCAATAAAAAAGGCACGACCTGGCGCGCGCTGTCCGACGAGCGCAAGGCTTCCATCGTCGATGACGAATCGGCCATCGCGCTGATGCTGGAAAATCCGTCCGTGATCAAGCGCCCGGTGCTGGACAAGGACGGCACCTTCGCCGTTTCCTTCTCCGACGCCCAGTACAAACAAATCTTCGACCTCTGAACAATGACTCCTTCCAAGACCCTGGCGCTGACCGAAAAGCTGATCGCCCTCTCCTCTGTCACCCCGGACGATAAAGGCTGCCAGCAGCACCTGATCGATTTGCTGTCGCCGCTGGGCTTCGCCTGCGAAACCATCGAATCGAACGGCGTGACCAACCTGTGGGCGCGCAAGGGCACGACCTCGCCGGTGCTGGTATTCGCCGGCCACACCGACGTGGTGCCTACCGGCCCGGTCGACCAATGGCGCTCGGCGCCTTTCAATCCGACCCACCGCGACGGCAAGCTGTATGGCCGCGGCGCCGCCGACATGAAGACCTCGATCGCCGCCTTCGTCGTCGCCTGCGAAGAGTTCATCGCCGCACACGCCGACCACAAGGGCTCGATCGCCTTCCTGATCACCAGCGATGAAGAAGGCCCGGCCACCGACGGCACAGTCATCGTCTGCAATATGCTCAAGGAACGCGGCGAAACGCTGGACTACTGCATCGTCGGCGAGCCGACCTCGGACGAAACCCTGGGCGACATGATCAAGAACGGCCGCCGCGGCTCGCTGTCCGGCAAATTGACGATCAAGGGCGTGCAAGGCCACATCGCCTATCCACAGTTGGCCAAGAACCCGATCCACCTGGCCGCGCCCGCGCTGGCCGAGCTGGTGGCCGAACGCTGGGACGAAGGCAACGAGTACTACCTGCCGACTTCCTGGCAGATGTCGAACATTAACGGCGGCACCGGCGCGAACAACGTCATCCCCGGCGAGATGATCATCGACTTCAACTTCCGCTTCTCGACCGCCAGCACCCACGAGGGCTTGAAGAAGCGCGTGCACGCCATCCTGGACAAGCACAACCTGCACTACGATCTGAAATGGGCGCTGAGCGGCCTGCCGTTCCTGACGCCGCGCGGCGCGTTGAGCGATGCGCTGTCGGCCGCGATCAAGTCCGAAACCGGCGTCGATACCGAACTTTCCACCACCGGCGGCACCTCGGATGGGCGCTTTATCGCTCAGATCTGCCCTCAAGTGATAGAATTCGGGCCTCCCAACGCAAGTATCCACAAGATCGACGAGCATATCGAGCTGCGTTTTGTCGATCCGCTGAAGAATATCTATCGCCGAACGCTGGAAAACCTGCTGGCCTAAGCCCGGCGGCGGTCCAGCGGCGCGGCGTGCGCGCACCGATTACTGTTTTACCGAGATAGCCATGAACACGACTCCTTTCACCACGCCGCGCGACCTGTTGCGCTACGCCGTCACCCGCTTCAACACCGCCAAGCTGTTCTTCGGCCACGGCAGTGTCGAAGCCTTCGACGAAGCGGCCTACCTGATCCTGCACACGCTCAAGCTGCCGCTGGACCGCCTGGATCCGTTCCTGGACGCCACGCTGCTGCCCGAGGAAGTCGCGTCCATCCTGGCCGTGATCGACCGCCGCACCAACGAGCGCGTGCCGGCCGCCTACATCACCAACGAGGCGTGGCTGGGGACTTACAACTTCTACGTCGACGAGCGCACCATCGTGCCGCGCTCCTTCATCGCGGAGCTGATCCCGGAATACTTCGCGCCGTGGGTCAACGAGCCTGAAAACGTCGGCAACATCCTGGAGCTGTGCACGGGTTCCGGCTGCCTGGCCATCATGCTGGCCGACGCCTTCCCCGACGCCCATGTCGACGCGGTCGACCTGTCGGCCGACGCGCTGGAAGTGGCGAAGAAGAACGTCGCCACCTACAAGCTGGAAGACCGTTTGACGCTGATCCAGTCCGACCTGTACGCCAACGTGCCGGACAAGAAGTACGACCTGATCATCACCAACCCGCCGTATGTGAACTCGGCGTCGATGAGCAAGCTGCCGATGGAATACCGCGCCGAGCCTGAAATGGCGCTCGACGGCGGCAAGGACGGCATGGACCTGGTGCGCAAGATCGTCGCCGGCGCCGCCGAACGCCTGACCGACGACGGCATCCTGATCGTCGAAATCGGCAACGAGCGCGAATATGCCGAAGCCGCCTTCGGTGAACTGGGCCTGACCTGGCTCACCACCAGCAATGGCGACGACATGGTCTTCCTGCTGACCGCCGACCAGCTGAAGCTGTAACCCCTCTGTAAAGAACAAGAACAAATGATTCGCTTTATTCAAGTAAGCCTGATGCGCGGTATTAAGCCGCTGCTGGAACAGGTCGATGTCACTCTCAACCCCGGCGACAAGATCGGCCTGATCGGCGCCAACGGCGCCGGCAAATCCAGCCTGTTCGCGATGATGCGCGGCGAGCTGCACCCGGACCAGGGCGAGATCGATTTCCCGGCCAAGTGGCGCGTCGCTTACGTAGCGCAGGAAACCCCGCCGCTCGACCGCGCGGCGCTCGACTACGCCATCGACGGCGACGTCACGCTGCGCAAGCTGGAAGCGGAACTGGCGCGCCTGGAAGCGGAGCCCGAATCGTCCGAGAACGGCATCGCCATCGGCGAGATCTACAGCGCGCTGGCCGACGCCGACGCCTACACCGTGCAGTCGCGCGGCGAACAGCTGCTGCTGGGCCTTGGCTTCTCGATCGACCAGATGCAGCAACCCGTCGCCAGCTTCTCCGGCGGCTGGCGCATGCGCCTGAACCTGGCGCAGGCGCTGATGTGCCCTTCCGACCTGCTGCTGCTCGATGAACCGACCAACCACCTGGACCTGGACGCGATCATCTGGCTGGAAGACTGGCTGAAACGCTACGCCGGCACGCTGCTGATCATTTCCCACGATCGCGACTTCCTCGATGAAGTGGTGAACGTGGTGGTGCACATCGACGAGCGCAAGCTGAAACGCTACTCGGGCAACTACTCGTCCTTCGAACGTCAGCGCGCGGCGCAGATGATCCTGGCCGCCGGCGCGCTGGAAAAGCAGCAGCGCAAGCGCGCCCACCTGGAATCGTTCGTCAACCGCTTCAAGGCGCAGGCCTCCAAGGCCCGCCAGGCACAGAGCCGCATGAAAGCGCTGGCCAAGATGGAAGAGCTGGCGCCGCTGCGCGCCGCTGCCGAATTCTCGTTTGAATTCCGTGAGCCGCTCAGCGCGCCGAATCCGCTGCTGGTGATGGAGAACGTCGACGCCGGCTACAAGATCGAAGACGACGCGACCGGCGAAATCACTCACAAGACCATCGTCAACAAGATCAAGTTCTCGCTGCAGATCGGCCAGCGTATCGGCCTGCTGGGTGTGAACGGCGCCGGCAAATCGACGCTGATCAAGACCATCGCCGGCGAACTGTCGCCGCTGACCGGCGACGCCACCATGGGCAAGGGCCTGAACATCGGCTACTTCGCCCAGCACCAGGTGGAGATGCTGCGTCACGACGAATCGCCGCTGTGGCACCTGGCGAAGATCGCACCGACCGTGCGCGAGCAGGAGCTGCGCAACTTCCTGGGCGGCTTCAACTTCCCGGGCACCATGGTCACCAGCTCGATCGCGCCGTTCTCCGGCGGCGAGAAGGCCCGCCTGGCGCTGGCGCTGATCGTTTGGCAGCGCCCCAACCTGCTGCTGCTCGATGAACCGACCAATCACCTGGACCTGGAAACCCGCGAGGCGCTGACCGAGGCGCTGGCGCAGTTCGAGGGCACGCTGGTCGTCGTGTCGCACGATCGCCACTTGCTGCGCGCCACCACCGACGAATTCATCATCGTCGCCGACGGCAAGCTGCAGCCGTTCGACGGCGATCTGGACGACTACAAGGACTGGCTGTTCAAGACCAAGCTGGGGAAAGGCACCGACGTGCTGCCGGCTGCGGGCAAGGCCAACAAGACCGATTTCCCGGTGACTTCGCCGGTCGCGCCGCCGACCGCCCCGGCGCCGGTCGCGGTCAGCAAGGACCAGAAGCGCCAGCAGGCGGAAGACCGCCAGCGCCTGGCCACGCTGCGCAAGCCGCTGGAGCAGAAGATCAAGCGCCTGGACGATCAGATCGCCAAGCGCAGCGCGCAGAAAGCCGACGTGGATGCCCAACTGGGCGAGTCTTCCATCTACGAAGCGGCCAACAAGGCCAAGCTGAAGCAGCTGCTGGCCGACCAGTCCTTCTTCACCAAGGACCTGGGCCAGCTGGAAGCGGAATGGCTGGAATTGCAGGAACAGCTGGAAGCACTGGCTTAAGCTGCCTGACGGGCGCCGAATTGCACCTTTCGGATCGACATCAGCTTATCGATGTCGACCACGATCAAACGGCGTCCGTCCACCTCCCCGATGCCGAGCAGGTAATCCACCGCGCCGGCACCGGGTATCGGCTGGATCTGCCCCAGCGACAGCGAGACGATGTCGGTCACGCCATCCACCACCATCCCCATCACGCAACTGGTCAGCTTGAGGATGATCACGTCCGTCAGCGGATCGTGCTGCGGCGGCCTCGGCCCGAAGGCGATACGCATGTCGACGATCGGCATGATGACGCCGCGCGACACCACCACCCCTTCAACGATCTCGCCTTCCGACGAGAAGCGCTCCAATGCCTTCAACGGCCGCAGCTCCTGCACCTTGCCGAAGTCCAGCGCATAATCGAGACCGCCGAGCCGGAACACCAGATACTGGCCTGGCGCGCACAGGCCGGCGCTGCTGACGGCGTTGGTGGCGAAATCCGCGCTGGCGCATTGGTTTTTCGATGACGGCATGATGATCCTTTCGTCCAGGACGTGCGGTAACAGGCATGTGCCATCCTACCTTCGCCCCCTTTGCCCAGCGTTGACCCTTATCAACAATCACCGGGAGCGCGGTTGCAGGTTTGCTACAATCAGCACATGAACCCTCAACTCCCCCTCAACGGCATACGCGTGCTTGATCTGACACGGCTGCTGCCCGGTCCCGTCGCCACCATGCACCTTGCGGACATGGGCGCGGAGGTGATCAAGATCGAAGATCCCGGCGCCGGCGACTACGCGCGCGTCATGGGGCCGGTGCGCAACGAGGTGTCGCAGTTCTTCGTCGCCGTCAATCGCGGCAAGCGGATGATGCGGCTGGACCTGAAGGACGCGGCCCATCGCGAGCAGCTGCTGGCGATGGTGGAAACCGCCGACGTGCTGGTCGAGAGCTTCCGCCCCGGCGTGATGGACAAGCTGGGCCTGGGCTGGCAGACGCTCAAACAGCGCAACCCGAAGCTGGTGATGTGCGCGATTTCCGGCTATGGCCAGGACGGCCCCTTTGCCCAGCTGGCGGGACACGACATCAACTACATCGGCTATGCCGGCATGCTGGACCAGAACGCCGGCGCGGACGGCGTGCCGGTGCTGCCGAACCTGCAGGTGGGCGATCTGCTGGGCGGCGCGCAGTCGGCGCTGCAGGGCATCCTGGCGGCGCTGGTGGCGGTGAAGATGGGCGGCGCCGGACGCTTCGTCGATGTCTCGATGACCGACGCGGTGCTGGCGCACAACCTGATGCCGCTGGTGGCGGTGAACAATGGCGCCGCGGCGCAACCCGGACGCGACCTGCTGAGCGGCGGCGTCCCCTGCTACAACGTCTACCGCACCGCCGACGGCCGCTACATGGCCGTTGGCGCGCTGGAGCTGAAATTCTGGCAGGGTTGCTGCGATGTGCTGGGCCGGCCGGATTTGAAAACGCGCCACTGGCAACTGGGCCAGCAGGTCGGCGGCGAGGATGCGATGGCGCTCAAGGATGAATTGTCGGCGATCTTCGCCACCCGCACGCTGGCGCAGTGGACCGAGGCGTTCGCGCCGGCCGATTGCTGCGTGTCGCCGGTGCTGCGCACGGAAGAAGCTTTGCTGCATCCGCTGTTCGCCGCGCGCGGCATGGTGGCGCGCCATCGCCACGAGACCGAGGGCGAATCGTGGGCGCTGGCGCAGCCGGTGAGGTTCCAGCCGTGATCGACGTGAATGAAGTGGAGTTCACCGCGATCCGCGCACAGGGTCCCGGCGGTCAGAACGTCAACAAGGTGTCGAACGCGGTGCACGTGCGCTTCGATATCACGTCGTCGTCGCTGCCCGAGCATATCAAGGAACGCCTGCTGGCCTTGCGCGACAGCCGTATCACCAAGGATGGCGTGGTGGTGCTGAAGGCGCAGCAGTCGCGCAGCCAGGAAGCCAACAAGGAAGATGCGCTGCGCCGCCTGCAGGAGCTGGTCGACAGCGTGGCCGTGCTGCCAACCGTGCGCCGCGCCACCAGGCCGACCCGCAGCTCGCAGCGCAAGCGGCTCGACGGCAAGACCAAGGACGGCGAGCGCAAACAGCTGCGCGGCAAAGTCAGTTTGTAAAAGTCCGCAGGCACTGATGGGCGCCCAGCGCCAGCAGGCTGACGAAGAAACAGCGGCGGAACAAGGCGGGAGGCAGGCGCTCGCGCAACCACTGCCCCAGCAGCATGCCGCCGCCCGCCGGCAGCAGCGCCAGGAGGGAACTGCCCGCCACCGACGCGTGCCACTCGCTGCGGCAAGCCAGCATGACGGCCAGTGCCAGCGTCGAGACGGTGAAGGCCAATCCCATCGCCTGCACCAGCTCATCCTTTTCCAGCGCCAGCGCCTGCAGATACGGCGCCGCCGGCATGACGAACACCCCGGTGACGCCGGCCATCACACCCGTCGCCGCGCCCGCCAGCGGCCCGGCCCACGCTTCCGCGCGCGGCGCCACATGCCAGCGCCAGCCGGTCAAACCCAGCACGCCGTAGCCCACCAGCGCCAGCCCCAGCACCGCCCCGCTCCATGCCTCCGCAGCCGGGACCGCTGTGGCGATCCATGCCGCGGCGGCAGTACCCGCGCACACCGCCAGCAGCAGGGTCCGCATGCGCAGCCACAGCGGATACAGCGCCGGCCCCGCAGCCAGCTGCCAGACATTTGTAATCGACGAAGGCACAATCAGCAGGCCGGCGGCCTCCAGCGGCGACATCTTCAGCGTCAGCAAGGCCACGGCGACCGTCGGCAAGCCCATGCCGGTCACGCCTTTGACCATGCCGGCCAACACAAACACCAGTGCGACAAATATAAGCGAAGTATCCATGCGCACCATTCTGCCCTTGCGCGCGGCGCCTGAAAATCTGGAATATACTCAGTCAGACTTAGGTAAAACCATAGGCTGACATCATGCGCTTCGACCTGACCGACCTGAAGCTGTTCGTCCATATCGCCGAAAGCGGCAGCATCACCGCCGGCGCCCGGCTGGCGCATCTGGCGCTGCCCTCGGCCAGCGCCCGCATACGCGGCATGGAGGAAGCGCTGGCAGTGCCGCTGCTGCGGCGTGGACGGCGCGGCGCCGAACCGACCGAAGCCGGCCGCGCGCTGCTGCACCACGCCCGCGCCATCGCCCGCCAGGTGGACGGCATGCAGGCCGACCTGGCGGAATTCGCGTCGGGCCTGAAGGGCCGCATCCGGCTCCTGTGCAACACCTCGGCGATGACCGAATTCCTGCCGGACGCGCTGGCCGCCTTCCTCGCCGCGCATCCGCAACTCGGCATCGACCTGGAAGAACGCCTCAGCCGCGACATCGTGCAGGCCGTCACCGATGGCGAAGCCGACATCGGCATCGTCAGCGACGCGGTCGACGCCTCGGCGCTGCAAACCTTCGCTTTCCGCGACGATGCGCTGGCGCTGGTGATGGCGCGCAGCCATCCGCTGGCAAAGCAGAACAGGAACCGGCGCAGCATCAACTACGCCGACGCGCTGGCGTACGACTTCATCGGCCTGGCCGGCGACAGCGCCTTCCAGCGCTACGCGGCGGAACAGGCCTCCCGGCTGGGATTGCGCATGCATTGCAAAATCAGGCTGCGCAGCTTCGAGGCGGTATGCCGCATGGCGGCCAGCGGCGTTGGCCTGGCATTGATGCCGGAGACGGCCGCGCGCAGGAACGCCGCCGCCGACAAGCTGCTGGTGTTGAAAGTAAGCGATGATTGGGCGAAGCGCAAACTGCTGGTCTGCGTGCGCGACCTGGCCGCGCTGCCACGCCATGCGCGCGAGCTGGTCTCGGCGCTGCGGCAGGCCACCCCTTAGTCAGTCTCCGGCGCCCACTCGATCGGACCGGTGCTGCCGGAGAAGATCGTCGTCATGCCCGCCGCCGTGGTGCGCACCTTGGCCTTGACCTCCTTGGCGGGCCGGTCGTGCGCCGCCGCTCCTTCCGGCACGAAGGCCATGGTCCGCAGCAGCACGTCGCCGGTCAGCATATGCACCACGCAGCGCGAACCGCGCATCACGGACGTCTTCTGCCGCTGCACCTGGTTGACCTCTTCCTGCGCCTGCTCCTGCTGCACCTGCGCCGCCTTCATCGCCAGCGAAATCTTCGCCACCGCCTTCAGCGAAGGCCCCACGGCCGCCGCCATCTTCTGGAACAGAGGCTCCTGCTCCGGCGTCAGCGTGACCTCGCGCTTGCGCACGCGCGTGGCCAGCGTCAGGTAGTTGCGCACCTCGGTCTGGCCTGTGATCGCGTCGATCTCCGCCTTGCGCAGATTGGCCTCGCGCTCCGCCTGCTGCACCCTGGGCTGCAGCTCGGCGATCTTCTTGTCGAACTTGGACGTATCGGGCACCAGCGTATAGAGCAGCATCTCGTGCTGCTTGCGCGGCCCCGCGCTGGTGATCTCGATCTTGCGCGCGGCGATGGCGCAGCCCTCGGCCATCTTGATGATCACCTCCTCGGCCATGATCTCGCAGTTGCTCGCTTCGCCGATGACCACCCGCGTGCCGGAGATGATGCAGCTTTCCGCGCGCGCCAGCGTCACCTCGCCCCGCTTCGTCTGCAGCACGGCGCCGGAGGCCACGCCCTGCACCCGTATGCCGCCGTCGACGTTGGTGCAGGTGCCGCCCATCAGGTTGCGGCTCAGGACGATATCGCCGCCGCGTGAATTGATGATGCCGAACACGTCGCCGTGAATGGTGATGTTGCCGCCGTCGACGGAGCGCTGCTCCTGCACGTCGCCGAACTCCTCGTACTCGCCGGTCAGCAGCAGGTTGCCGGTGGTGCGCGCGCTCACGCCTTCGCGGCTGATGATCTTGGGGCCGATGGAAATGCGCTTGGTGCCCGGATCCACGCTGAGGAAGCCCTCCACCGCCGACACCAGGAACTCGCCGTCGCGCAGGTTCTCGATCACCGTTCCCTCGCCGGCCACCGAACTCAGTTCGATGTCCCTGGAGACCGGCGGTTCCAGCACGATGCCCGACAGCTCGAAGCCGCGCACGCCGGCCGTGCGCGGCACCTTGCGCAACAGCTTGACGTTGGGCCTGACCTGCGGGAAGCGGTTCTGGAAAGCCTGCAGATCGAGCTTGCCGTCCGATTTCTCGCGCGGCGCGTTGCTGCGATGGATGTCCTGCGACACCTCGACGATGGTGGCGTCGCGCCCCGGCGTGGCGTTCAGCCGCCGCGCCACGATGACGCGGGCCACGCGGCCGGTGACGATAACGTCGCGCACCACCGGCGCGTCGATGCCGAAGCGTATGCCCTTGACCCACATGTCGGAAACGAATTCGTCGAAGTTGAGCCGGGCCGGCTGCGACGGCATGTCCGGCACCTCGAAGAACACCGGTTCGAAATAGTATTCGGCCTCGCCGTTGATGATCTTGACGGACTTGTACAGCCCCCGGCGCTGCGGATAGAACGGCTCGATGCTGCTGGCGAAGCGTATCAGCGGCTTGTTGACCACGTTCTCCGGCAGGTCGGGTCCGCAGTTGTACAGCAGCTTGGTGAAGACCGCGTAGTCCAGGTTGGAGAAATAGGCGCTGCTGAGAAAAATCTGGCTCACCGCCGACAGGCAGGATACCGCCGAAGCGCCGGTCTCGAAATACACTCCGTCCGCACGCTTGACGATGGCCGACGGAAGCTCGCCATCAGCAATTTGTTCCAGCGCCGTAGCGTCGTCTGACACAGTAGTCCCCAGGATAATGTACGTCGGTGCATTGCATGCTCATTGCGTGAACAAGCAGGCGCGCCTTCACTTTTTTAATGTTAATTCTAGATTAGCATGAACCATGAAACTTGTGCGCGCCTCATTGCGGACGCGCGCTCAAGTGCCAGTCCAGCGAGCCGTCGCTGTCGCAGAACAGCACCTCGCCGCCGTTGGGCGTGCCGCGCAGGCGCTGCTTGATGTCCTTGGGCGGCAGCAGCGCCAGCGAGGCGCTGTCGGCCAGATAAGGCATGGTGC
This sequence comes from Duganella sp. Dugasp56, assembly GCF_047304105.1. Lineage (NCBI taxonomy): Bacteria > Pseudomonadati > Pseudomonadota > Betaproteobacteria > Burkholderiales > Oxalobacteraceae > Duganella > Duganella sp. Dugasp56. The sequence continues at coordinate 65,964 of NZ_JBGLYQ010000022.1, read as the reverse complement.
GCACGGTGGTCTCGCCGCTGACCATGTGCAGGCCGCAGCGCGCATGGCCGGACGCCTCCTGCTTCTGTTCGATCACGCGGGCCAGGCGGTCGGCCAGCAGCTTTTGCTGCGTCTGGCCGGCCTGCAGATCCTCGCGCAGCTTGGCGATGGCCTGCAGCTCGGCCGCAACCGCCGCCGCGATCTTGCGCAGATGCAGACCCTGCTCCGGCGTCAGCTGCAGTTCCTGGTTGCGCAGCTTGGCCGCCAGCGCCAGGTAGCGGCGCACGTCCGGCACGGCGGCGATGCGGTCGATCTCTTCCTGGAAGCCTTGGTTGGCCTGCGCGAAAGCGGCGACCCGCTGATCCAGTTCGGCGATCTCCTCGTCGAATTTGCTGACGTCGCGCACCAGCACGTAGACCACCATTTCGGTGCGGCGGCGCGGTCCGGCATTTTCGATTTCGACATTGCGGCCGGCCACCGCGCAGCCCTCGGCCACCTCGATGCGGATCTCGTCGGCGACGATCTCGCAGTTGGAGGCCTCGCCCACCGTCACGCTGGTGCCGGAGATGACGCAGTTCTCGGCGCGGCCGATGACGATCTTGCCGCTGCGGGTGTGGATCACCGAATTGGAGGCGACGCCGGTCACGGTCACGTCGCCGGCCACGTTGTTGACGCTGCCGCTGACCAGGTTCTGGTCCAGCACCACGGTGCCGCCGCGCGAATTGATATGGCCGTAGACGTTGCCGTGCACCGTGATGTCGCTGCCGGTGACTTCCTTCTGCTCCTGTACGTCGCCGTATTCCTCGTAGGCGCCGGCCAGCTGCAGGTTGCCGGTGGTGCGCCCGCTGACGCCTTCCGTGCTGACGATCTTGTCGGTGATGGAGATGCGGCTGGACTTCGGATCGACGCTCAGGAAACCCTCGCGGGTCGACACCAGGTACTCGCCGTCCTCCAGCATCTTGGCCTCGGTGCCGTCGCCGGCGTAGAAGCGCAGCGTCAGGTCCTTGGGCGGCTCCGGCGCCGTGACCTTGCCGGCCAGGTCGAAGCCCGGCTGGCCCGGCACCGGCGGCAGCTTTTTCAGCAGCCGCACATTGGGCTTGATCTGCGGGAAGCGGTTCTGGAAACTCTGCAGGTCGATGCGGCCGTCGGCCTTGGCCTTGGGCGCGTCGCTGCGGTGCAGGTCGGACGACACCTCGACCACGGTCGCGTCCTGGCCGGCCGCCGGTTCCAGGTCGGTGGCGAAGGTGATGCGGTCGGCCTTGGTGGAGGCGATCGCCGCCGCCACCGCCGCCACCTCGATGCCGAACAGGATGCCCTTGTTCCACATCTCGGCGACAAACTCGTCGACGTCGAGCCGGGTCTGGCGCTCCGGTATCACGGTGCCGTCGGGCAGCACCATCTCGTCCAGGAACAGCGGCTCGAAATAGTATTCGGCGTACCCGCGCCCCATCTTGGGATTCTTGTACAGCGGGATGCGCTGCTCGTCGATCGCGCGCATCTCGGCCGCCAGCCGCACCACCTTGGCGTTGCCGAAGTCGGGGCCGACGCCGTACAGCGCCTTGATCAGCACCGGATAGTTCAGGCCGACAAAATAATAGTGCGAGTGGAAGACTTCGTTGATGGCCGCCGTCAGCGTCAGCGGCGACAGCGTCAGGTCGATGTAGATGCCGTCCGGCCGGCTCAGCAAACCGACGGGCAAGCCGCGTCCCGGAGCCGGGGACTCCTGTCCAGGTACTGGGACGGCAGGTACCGCATCGTGAGCCACTCTTATCCTCCGGACAACAGGAATGCCAAAAGGCAATTACGTGTAATTAATTAATATTACACGCAGAGTGGCCGAATGGAAGCGAAATTCGTGTCGTGAACGGGGTGAGTGTGAACTTATTGCTACAGATCAATATTGAATCAATAACATTAATGACGCGGCGGGTTGGCGTAGATGTCCTGGCCCACTTCATTGATCTGGCGGCGCAGGTCGCGGCGCTCGTCGGGAGTCAGGCGGCCGACGCGGCGGCTCATCTCCGCATTGCGGCCGGCTTCCTGCATCGCGCGGCGCTGCTCTTCGGCGCGCGCCTCGTAGCTGCGCGGATCGAGCTGGCGCGGGTCGGCCTGGCGCTCGGCCTGCTGGCGGGGTTGTGCCTGCTGCTGCACATGCTCCCGGACCGGGGCATTGCGCTGCTCTTCACGGCGCGGACCCTCACCGGAATCGGCCTGGGCCAGCGATGCGCCCAGCAGTCCGCAGCACAACAGCGCGGCGCCCATGGAGGATCGAACGCAAAAAGATGCGCTTGCTGCCGCGTGTATTTTTTTGTGATCGATGCCCATGGCGTTCCTAAAAAGCTGAATCTATGCCCAGAGTGTATGATGCTTTACCTGAGGGGGTAAGACGAATTGGGTAAAGTTTGTAACACTTTGTAATGGGTGGTCACAGACGTTTTCGCAAGACGATTATGACGTTACCATAGCAACATGAATATGACAAATCTGGCAGGCAAATGACTAGCACAACGACAGAATCCGGCAACACCCCGGTTAATCAAAATGGCCACCAGGCCAAGATTATGGTAGTGGACGACGACGTCCGCCTGCGCGACCTGCTGCGCCGCTACCTGACCGAACAGGGCTTCAATGTCTTCACCGCCGAGAGCGCCACGGCGATGAACAAGCTGTGGCTGCGCGAGCGCTACGACCTGCTGGTACTGGACCTGATGCTGCCCGGCGAGGACGGCCTGTCGATCTGCCGCCGCCTGCGCGGCGCCGGCGACCAGACGCCGATCATCATGCTCACCGCCAAGGGCGAGGACGTGGACCGCATCGTCGGCCTGGAAATGGGCGCCGACGACTACCTGCCCAAGCCGTTCAACCCGCGCGAGCTGGTGGCCCGCATCGGCGCCGTGCTGCGCCGCCGCGGTCCGGACGAGATTCCCGGCGCGCCGTCGGAAACCCCGCAATCGTTCGAGTTCGGCCAGTTCGTGCTGGACCTGGGCACGCGCACGCTGAAGAAGAACGGCGAAACCGTGCCGCTGACCACGGGGGAGTTTTCGGTACTGAAAGTATTCGCCCGCCACGCGCGCCAGCCGCTGTCGCGCGAGAAGCTGATGGAACTGGCGCGCGGCCGCGAATACGAGGTGTTCGACCGCAGCCTGGACGTGCAGATCTCGCGCCTGCGCAAGCTGATCGAGCCCGATCCGTCGAGCCCGCTGTACATCCAGACCGTCTGGGGCCTGGGCTATGTGTTCATTCCGGAGGGGCAGCCGCGCTAAGGCGCGGAAGCGCACATGAAGTTTCCATCGAAGTTCCCCTTCACGTTTCGCGTGGCCAGCCTGAAAAGCGGCCTGTTCTGGCGTACCTTCTTCCTGCTGGGGGCGCTGACCACCACCAGCATGACGGCCTGGGTCGGCATGATCAGCGTGGTGCAGCACGAGCCGCAGGTGCAGCAGATCTCCTCGCAGGTGATCTCGGTGGTCACCATCACCCACGCCGCCCTGACCCACTCCGCGCCCGAACTGCGGCGCGAGCTGCTGTTCGACCTGGTGTCGAACGAAGGCATCCGCGTGTTCCCGCTGGAGGAAGACGACAAGGTCGAGCCGCCGCCCGACAACGCGCTGATGCCCGACATCCAGAAGCTGGTCAAGGCCAAGCTGGGCGAGGACACGCGCTTCTCGGCCCAGGTCAACGGCGTGTCCGGCTTCTGGGTCAGCTTCAAGATCGACGACGACGCCTACTGGCTGATGCTCGAGCGCGAACGCATCCGCGGCCTGACCGGCATCCAGTGGCTGGGCTGGGCCAGCGTGGTGTCGGTGGTGTCGCTGCTGGGTGCGGCCTTCATCTCCAGCCTGATCAACCTGCCGCTGCGCCGGCTGACGCAGGCCACGCGCGCCTTCGCCCAGGGCAAGCGCCCCGATCCGCTGCCGGAAAAAGGCCCGCTGGAAATCATGGAGGCCAACCGCAGCTTCAACCAGATGGTCGACCAGCTGCAGCAGGTGGAGTCGGACCGCGCCGTGATCCTGGCCGGCATTTCGCACGACCTGCGCACGCCGCTGGCGCGCATGCAGCTGGAAGTGGAGATGGCCAACCTGTCCAACGACGCGCGCGAGGGCATCCAGTCCGACATCGGCCAGATGGACGCCATCATCGGCCAGTTCCTCGACTATGCCAAGCCGACCGAGGCGTCGAGCTTCACCAACGTCGACATCAGCGAACTGCTGAGCGACACCGCGCGCGAAGCGGAGCGCCTGCCCGACGTGCACATCCGCACCGACATCGCCGCCAACGCCCACGTGATGGGCAATCCCACCGACCTCAAGCGCGTCATCAACAACCTGATCGAAAACGCCCGCCGCTACGGCAGGACGCCCGACGCCGAGTTCACCGAGATCGACATCAAGTGCAGCGTCAAAGGCATGCACACGTCGAAGCGGGTGACCATCGAAGTGCAGGACCACGGCGCCGGCGTGCCGGACGACCAGATCGAGCAGCTGCTCAAGCCCTTCACGCGGCTGGACACGGCGCGCGGCCAGGCCAACGGCGCCGGCCTCGGGCTGGCCATCGTCGACCGCGTGCTGCTGCGCCACGGCGCCGAGCTCCATGTGCGCAACCGCGAAGGCGGCGGCCTGCAGATCCAGATCGTGATGAAGGCGGCATGATGCGCGCAGCTTTATCGATGGCCGCAGCGCTGCTGGTCGTCGCGCAGGCAAGCTCAACCGCAACCGCAGCCGCGCCGCCGCGCATCGAACAGCGCCAGCCCACGGCCGAGGAGCGCGATTCCTTCGACGACTATTTCCGCGAAAAAACCGCCGCCGAAGCCCACGGCGCGCAGCCGGTGCTGCCGCTGTTCGCGCCCGCCTTCGACATCGAACGCCAGCGCGGCAAGCCGTGGCAGGTGATCGCCCGCGTCGATTCGGCGCCGCGCCACTCGGCCGTCGACCTGTGCCGGCAGATACGCTCCAGTTTCATCTATGACGCCGGCGCGCCCAAGGGACGGCGCTGGACCGAGTCGGCCCAGCCGCCGGAATGGTATGTGTGGCTGGCGAAACCGGCCACCGCCTGCACCGCCGCCCGCTACACCGTGCTGATGGATAAGACCTTGCCGCCGGCGGACGTGGTGGCGCTGCTGCGCCAGCACCGCGAGTTGCTGCTGCGCGCACGCCTGCTGTTTGCCGGCAACTCGCAATGCGCCCGCCAGCGCGCGCTGACCTTCCGCCTCAGCGCGCTGGAACCGGCGGCGCCGACGCCCGGTGCGCCGGTGATGTTCGGCCTGGTGTTCAGCAGCGACCGCGACACCGTGGCCCGCGTCGCCGTGCGCAAGAGCCGCGGCGAATACACGGCCTGGAACGTCAGCTGCGGTTGACGCTGCGGTTGATCGGATGGTCGGCCGGCTCGAGCAGCTTGGTCAACAATAACTCCGCCGAACCGTAGCCGTACAGCGAATCCGTTTCCAGCCCTTGTGTATCATAGGGTACGGACTCCTCGCGTTCCGACCGGCTCGGGTCGGCATCCGAATATGTCACGCGCCAGGCGCGCTTGAGGGCGTCGGCGCGGCGCAGGAACTGCGGCACCGGCCAGCGCGCGGGATCCCAGTCGGGCGCGTCGCCCAGCACGCGCCAGTGGCCGCTGGCCAGCGCCATGTCGCCCACCCGCAATATCTTCACCGCGTCCTGAGGCTGCAGGGTGCCCAGCTCCTCCAGCGTCGGCAGGCGCGTCAGCTTGGGGCCGAACAGATACGCCAGCATAATCTTACTTCCCGGCGACAAACGCGCCACCAGTCCCCAGCCATACCCGCCATCCAGCAGCGGCACCGCAAACCAGCTTCCCTCTTGATACGACTGCCTCATTCCTACCCTTTCACTTGCACGATGCAGTAACGATTCACCAAAATGCACTGACATGATGGCGCCTCCGCTATTGGCTGTGACTGCTTCGTTGGCGCCCTGGGGCGCAAATCGCAAGTGTAGCGGCGCGGCGCGGAATACGTCGCACGCCATCGCTACGGCCGGGGTCGCGCCAGGTTTGTGCTAAACTACCGCTTCGCTAGGGGTCCTGGGACATTGTTTCCGGGTGAGAGATACCCTTCGTACCTGATCTGGATAATGCCAGCGAAGGAAAGCGCAAAGTGGTTCTCCCCTCCTTTGATGGCTCTCTTCCGCGGCCCCAGCCGAACAAGAAGAGAGCAGACAATGTACAACCCAAAATTCGCAGTATCCACCATCGCCCTCGCGGTGTTGCAGGCTTTTCCTGGCGCCGCCATCGCCGAAACCGCCGCCGACCAGCCCATGACGGAAGTGGTGATCACCGCCGCCAAGGCGCAGGCCACGCGCGCCTCCGTCGCCGGCTTCTCCAACGCGCCGCTGCTGGAAACGCCGGCCTCGGTCAGCGTGCTGACCGCCGAGCAGATGCTGGACCTGCAGATCCGCTCCACCACCGACGCCGCCCGATACGACGCCAGCATCAGCGACGCCTACAACGCGGTCGGCTACTCGGAACAGTTCTCGATCCGCGGCTTCAAGCTCGACAACGCCTCCAGCTACCGCAAGGACGGCATGGCCATCCCCGGCGACACCCAGATCCCGCTGGAAAACAAGGAGCGTCTGGAAGTGCTCAAAGGCCTGTCCGGCCTGCAGGCAGGCGTGGCCGCGCCCGGCGGCATCGTCAACTACGTCACCAAGCGCCCGACCGATACGCCGCTGCGCACGGTGGTGCTGGAAGAGCGCGAGCGCGGCACCGTCTACGGCGCCGTCGACCTGGGCGGCCGTTTCGAGGACACCCGCTTCGGCTACCGCATCAACGCCGCCGCCGAGCGCCTGCGCTCCTACATCAAGGGCGCCGACGGCAACCGCAAGTTCGTCTCGGCCGCCTTCGACTGGCGCATCTCGCCGCAGGCGCTGCTGCAGGTCGATGCCGACTACCAGAAAAAATCGCAGACCACCGCTCCCGGCTTCCAGCTGCTGAACAACCTGACCCTGCCCAATATCGAGGCGGACAACATGCTGAACAACCAGCCGTGGAGCCGTCCGGTGGAGACCACCAGCAGCAACGTCGGCGCGCGCTTCGAATACAAGTTCACGCCCGACTGGAGCACCACGCTCAGCGCCAACCAGCACACCTTCAAGCGCGACGACTACACCGCCTTCCCTTACGGCTGCGGCGCCCAGGACCTGTATCCCGGCTTCTGCGGCAACGGCGACTACGACGTCTACAACTACATCAGCCTGGGCGAGAAAAAATCGCCGCTGACGGTGCAGGCGCTGGTCCAGGGCCGTTTCGCCACCGGCTCGCTGAAGCATGAGTTCACTGGCGGCGCATCGCTGTTCAAGAACAGCGAAAAATGGGGCGACTACCTGTACGACCTGTCGGGCACCAGCAATATCTACCATCCTGTGGTGGTCGCGCCGGCGCCCGGCACCAGCGGTCCGGTTTCCGAACGCCGCCGCGACAACGAACGGGCCGTGTTCGCACAAGACATCCTGAGCCTGACCGAGCAGCTCAAGCTGCACGCGGGCGCGCGCTACGTGCAGGTCAAGCGCGACGAATACGTCGGCACCGACGACAACGGCGCGGTGCTGCCGTACGCGCACACCGACGTCGGCTTCTGGCTGCCGAACGTGGCGCTGGTATACAGCGTGCGTCCCAACGTCTCCGTCTACGCATCGTATGCGCAAGGCCTGGAGCATGGCGGCGTGGCGCCTATCGGCACCGGCAACGAACGCCGCGCGCTCGATCCGGGCAAATCCAAGCAGGTGGAGCTGGGCATCAAGGCCGACATCCGTCAGGACCTGAGCGCCACCGTGGCGTTGTTCCAGATCCGCAAAGGCCTGGAATACACCGACGCGCAGAACTTCTATGTGCGTAACGGCCAGGCGCAGAACCGCGGCCTGGAGGCGGCGTTGAACGGACGAGTGACGCGCGACCTGACGGTGGGCGTATCGGCCACCGCGCTCAACACGCAGCAGCGCGACACCGGCAACGCAGACATGGACGGCAAGCGGGTGACCGACGTCGCCGCCTTCAAGTCGTCCGTGTACGCGGATTACGCCGTACCGCAACTGGCGGGCCTGAAGCTGGGCGCCAACTGGCAGTACTCGGGCAAGAAGGCGTTCGACGCGGCCAACACGGTGTTCGTGCCGGCCTACCATGTGCTGAACCTGAGCGGCTCGTATGCGACGCGCGTGGCCGGCATGGCCACCACCTTCCGCGCCGGCATCGACAATGCGCTGGACAAGTTCTACTGGCGCGACGTCACGCCGGACCTGGGCGGCTACCTGATGCCGGGTGCATCGCGCACCTTCCGCGTCTCGGCGCAGCTGGACTTCTAGAAAATGAGCTGCGCGCGCATCGAGAAGCTCTTCGCTGCGCGCGCCGAATTCCTGCCGATCAGGTAGGCGAATTCATACTTCAGTTCCTGCTTGCCGATATCCACATGGCCCAGCACCGCCGGTCCCGCGCGGTGCGACTGCTGCCGGTAAGGCAGCCAGTCATTCCATTTCCCCACTTCGCCGAAGGCCTGCACGCCGGGCTGGAACCACGGCTTCCAGTGATGCTTGACCTGCAGCTGGTAAGTCAGCTCCAGCGGATGCTCGCCGCCGCCCTCGACCCGGACGTCGCGCTGGAAGAACAGGTTGGCGTTGAATTGCGTGCGGCCGATTTCCGTCTGCAGCACCGGCCCCGCTTCCAGCGCATAACCGTCGGCGCTGTCGCGTGCCTTGGTGACCTTGGTGTGCAGCGCCAGGTCGAAATCGTACTGGCCTTGCGTCAGCATGAAGTCGTTCTGCCAGGCGGTTTCCGCCCATTTTTTACCGCCGCCGTTGAACTGGAACCACTGCGCGTACAGCTCCGTGTACCAGCGCGACGTCACGCCGTAGCCGAAACCGATTTCCGGCGCTGCGGTGGTAAATCCCTTGTAGTGGGCGTTCCAGTATTTGTAGTCGATGGACGCCTGGCCTTCCACATCGTAGGTGGAAACCAGGTAGTAGCCGGTATCGGCCAGCGCCAGCGGGGACGCCAGCATCAATAACGCCGCCAGCCGCCTTTTCATAAATGTTTTTCCACCCAGGATAAGCGTTGATCGAGTTCACCCGACACCAGCAGATAGGGTATCCCACGCGCGGCCAGTTCGTCCAGCAGCATACGATAGATGATGGCGGTGACTTCCTCGCTGTCGCGCTGCAGGCCGTCGGCCACCCAGGGAATATCCGGCGAGGCCACCAGCGTCATGGCGTAATCCTGCGGATGGCGGTCCGCCAGCGGCGCCAGCTGGTCGTCGATGCCGCCGAAATAGTGGCGGCTGTAGACCGCCGTCATCAGCGGCGCGGTGTCGCAGAAAAGATATTTGTTGGTTCCGCCACTGGCTGCGGCCGCGTCCTCGCGGTCGCGCTGGGTGGCGGCGATGTGGAACTGGTCGGCGGCCACCGGCACCCTGCCCTCGGTGTCGACGAACTCGCGCAGGTATTCGGGCACCCACAGCGTCTGGTGACGCATGGCCAGCGTCTCGGCCAGCGTCGATTTGCCCGACGACTCGGGGCCGAGTATCGCCACGCGCAGCGGCGGCGCGTTCATTCCAGCGCCATGCGCCGGCCGGCGCCGCCGTCCGCACTCTGGCCGTCTTCGCTCCAGGCGCGCAGGCCGATCACCGCCATGCCGACGAAGACCGCGTACAGCACCGCTGTCAGCATCAGGTGCTTGTGCAGGTATAGCGCCACGTACAGCACGTCGACGATGATCCATACATGCCAGTTCTCGATCTTTTTACGCGACAGCAGCAGCTGTCCGACCAGGCTACCGGCGGTCAGGAAACCATCGGCGTTCGGCACGTCGGTATCGGTGTACGACTTGAGGAACCACGCCAGCAGCGCGAAGCCCACCAGCCAGCCGGCGGCGGCGCTCCAGCGGCCGCGCGCATTGAGCGCGGTGACGGGCAGCCGGTCATGGCTGTCGTCGCCGTGCAGCCACTGGTACCAGCCATAGAAGGACACCGTGATGAACACCAGTTGCAGGCCCATGTCGCCATACAGGCGCGAGCCGAAAAACACCAGGCCGTAGGTGACCGACGAGATGATGGCGAACAGCCAGCCCCAATGGCTCTGGCGGATGTTCAGCCACACCGTGGCCACCGACAGGATGAAGGAGACCAGTTCCAGCGGAGTCGTGACGAAGCCCGCCAGGTGCCAGAGCGTATTCGCGTAACCTAATAGAACCGATAGCTCGTTCATTATTTTTTTTGCGCCGGGTATTTGATGGTCATCTCCTTGAGCACGTTATCAGCGTGATCCACTTCGCTCATGATCCACAACATATAACGGATATCCATGTGTATGGCGCGGGTGATATCGCGGTCGAAGTACCAGTCCTTGGTGATGGACTCGTAGGTCGAATCGAAATTCAGGCCGATCAACTCGCCGTTCCTGTTCATCACCGCCGAGCCGGAGTTGCCGCCGGTGGTATCGGCGCTGGTCAGGAAATCGACCGGCACGGTACCCAGCACCGGATCCTTGAATTGCCCATAGCGCTTGGCCTTGATCGCATCGAGCAGCTTTTGCGGCGCGTTGAACGGGTCCTTGCCGGTATGCTTCTCGACGATGCCTTCGACCGTGGTGAACGGGCCCTTGGTGATGCCGTCCTTCGGCGAGTACGGCGACACGGTGCCATAGGTCACGCGCAGCGTCGAATTCGCATCAGGATACACCGGTTTGCCCTGCGACTTCTTCCACGCGATCACAGCCTGCATGTATTGCGGGATCACGCGCTCCAGATTGCCGTCCAGTTCCTTGCGGCGCTCCTTCAGCGACTCGGTCACATCGTCCAGCTTGACGGCCAGCTGCAGGAAGGCGTCGTCCGAAGCGGCGATGGCGGCGGCATCCTTGCCCACCCACGCCAGGCGCCTGGCGGTATCGCCCAGTTCCGTCTTGCCGTACATCGCCGGCACCGCGTCAACCGCCGGCAGCAATGCGTCCATGCCGGCTACGTGCATGGACTTCGGCAGCCTGGCGTAGCGCTGCAGCGCGGCCGCGAAGCGCGCCTGGTCGACGCTGCCCACGTAAGACTGCTCCAGACGGTTCAGGCGGGCCTTGATAAAGGTCAGGTCGCGCTGCTGGTAGCCGCTTTCCCGTTCCGCGTCCGGCTTGGCGTTTTCGCGCGCCAGGCGGTACAGCGTGGCGGCGCTTTTCAGCAGGTCGCCGGTGGTGGCCACGCTGTAGCCGAATTCCTCGTCGGCCAGCGCGATGTCGGCGGCGATCGCCGCGTCCAGTTCCGCCAGCAGCGTTTTCGACACGCCCGGCTGCTTCGCATACCACGCGCGGAACTCGGCGTCCTGCACGTCCTTGATGGCGGCGATGTCCTTGCGCGCAAAGCCGTCCAGCAGGCCCTGGGTTTTCTTCATCACGTTGTTCATGCTCTTGTCGACGCTGGCATAGCGCACGGCGGCGGCGGCATTGCCCTTGACCGCGGCGGCGATCACGTCCAGGTCGGCCTGGATCTCGGCCACCTTGGCCGGATAGGCGCTGTCGCGCGCGGCGCGGATTTCCGACGGCAGCTTGTAGCGGCCGGTGCGGCCCGGATAGCCGGCCAGCAGCACCGGATCGCCGTTCTTCAAGCCGGCGGCCGACACCACCAGGAAGTCCTTCGAGTGGTAAGGCACGTTGTCCGGCGACGGGTCGGCCGGACGGCCGTCCTTGCCCACGTAGGCGCGCAGGAAGGAATAGTCGCCGCCCTGGCGTGGCCACTCGTAGTTGTCGATGTCGCCGCCGAAGTTGCCGATCATGTCGGCCGGCGCGTACACCAGGCGCACGTCGCGTATCATCATCTGGCGGATGCGGTAGTACTCCAGGCCGCGATGGAAGGCCGGCACCGAGCAGCGGTAGCTCTTGTCGGCCTCGCATTCGGCGATCAGCGCCTTGACGGCTTTTTCCACCGCGTCGTGGCGCTGCCTGCCGCTCATCGACGCGGTCACGCCCTTGAGCACGCGGTCGGTGACGTTTTCCACCTTGTCGGTCACGTAGACCAGCGTGTTCGGGCCGCCCGGCAGCTCTTCGGCGCGGGTCCTGGCCAGGTAGCCGTCGACGATGTAGTTATGTTCGGGGGTCGAGTTGCGCTGGATCGCGCCGTAGGCGCAGTGGTGGTTGGACACCACCAGCCCGTCGGGCGAGACGAAGGAGGCCGAGCAGCCGGGCAGCGCGACGATGGCGCTCATCGGGTGCTTGGACAGGTCCGCCAGTTTTTCGGCCGGGATCGTGATGCCGACGCGTTTCAGTTCGGATTTCAGTTGCGGCAGCTGGTACGGCTGCCACTGGCCTTCGTCGGCCTGTGCCGCTGCGGCGCTGATCAGCGCCATCGGCAGTACTAGATATTTTAACAAGAGCGCCCCCAGGATAAATGCTGGCGGCAGTATATGCCTTATGCGAGGTCCAAGTCTATTGTCAGCGTACAACCTCCGCCCGGCACGTAGAGGCCCAGGTCCAGGCGCCCGCCCAGCGCGGCCACCCGCTGCGCCATGCCGATCAGGCCGAAGGACTCGCTCTTGCCGCGATGCTGGGGCGCGAGGCCGATACCGTTGTCGGCGATGGTGAGGCGCAGGCGGCCGCCCTGCTCCGCCAGCGCGATGTCGACCCGGCTGGCGCCGGCGTGACGGCGCACATTGCTCAGCGCCTCCTGCAGCGCGCGGAACAGCACGATCTCCATCTCGGGCTTGATGGCGGCGAACACCGGCTCGGCGGGAAGCATCAGCGTGCACGCCAGGCCGCTGCGCTTGCGGAACTCGCCGGCCTGCCATTCGAGGGCCGCCTGCAGGCCCAGGTCCAGCACCGCCGGCCGCAGCTCGTTCATGATGCCGCGCACGTTGCGGATGGTGGTGTCGACGTTCTCCAGCACCGCTTCGACGCGGTTGTGCAGCCGCACATGGCGCTCGCCGGTGCGCGCGCTGAGCATTGAGACGTCGATGCGCAGCGCCAGCAGGTTCTGTCCCAGCTCGTCATGGATGTCGCGGGCGATGCGCGTGCGCTCGTCCTCCTTGACCGTTTCCAGATGCTCGGCCAGCTTGCGCAGCTGCTCGCGCGATTCCTGCAGGTCGGCCTCGGCGCGCTTGCGCTCCGCCACCTCCTGCGTCAGGCGCAGGTTGGCCTCGGTCAGCGCGGCGGTCCGCTCGACCACGCGCGCATCGAGCTCGCGCGACAATTGCAGCAGCGCCGCCTCCGCCTGCTGGCGCGCGGTGATATCCGAGAACACGCCGATGAACGCATTGATGCCGCCATGCTCGTCGCGTATCACCGTCAGCGACATGTGCGCCACGTACGGCGTGCCGTCGCGCCGCTGGTTGTGCACCTCGCCCTGCCATTTGCCGTAGGCGCGAAGGCAGCGCATCGCCTCCGCATGGTAGCCGGCCGCATGGGCGCCCGGGCGCCCGAGGAAGCGTGGATTGCGGCCCAGCACCTCCTCCACCGGGTAGCCGGTCAGGGCGGTGAAGGCGGGATTGACGGAGACGATGTTGTTGTCGGCGTCGCACACCAGCACGCCCTCGCCTATGCTGTCGAGCACCTGGAAGGCGCGCCTCCGCGCCGCCTCGCGCCGGTCGGCCGTGCCCATGTCGGTCAGGATCACCCGGCACCTGCGGGCCTCGGCATCGAGGTTGGCTTCGATGTGGACCTGGCGCGGCTCGGCCGGCGCGCCTGTGGCAGCGCCGGCATGGCGGTCGAAAAGCGGCACCTCCAGCACCGCGCGCGCGCCATGCTCGAACAACTGCCGCAGGAACAGCCGCAAGGCCGCCTGCGCTTCCGGCGCGACGAATTGTTCGAAGCGCTTGCCCGGCAATTCCTCGCGCGGGCAAGCCAGCAGCTCGCCGGCCGCATGGTTGGCACGCAGCACGCGGCCCTCGACATCGAGCGACAGGTAGCCGGCCGGCGCCTGGTCGTACAGCATGGCGTAGCGGTCGCGTCCCGCTTCGGCCTGGTCGCGCTCGGCCTGCAGTTCGAGCAGCGCAGTGTTCTGCATGTCCAGCTCGATCTGGCTGACCTGCAGTTCATGCCAGCGCCTCAGCTCATCGCTGTCGGCGTCCGCCGACGTCAGCTGGGCGGTCGGCAGCGCCGATACCGTCAGCTCGGCGATGCGCCGCAGCTGGACCGGATCGAGTTCGGGACGCGGTCGCCTTGGCATGCTAGTCCTCGCCCTTTTGCATCGACCGCAACTGCGCCTCCAGCTGTTTCGATTCGGTGATGTTGATGAAGGTGACCACCACGCCGTCGATGACATTCTCCACCGTCCGGTAGGGCATGATGCGCACGGTGTACCAGCCGCCGTTGCGGGTCGGGATCTGGCGCTCGCGGAACACCAGCGTGCGCAGCACCTCCCGCGCGTCCGCCTCCAGGTCCGGGTACTGCAGGTCGTTGACGATGTCGCTCAACGGGCGGTTTACATCGCCGGGGATCAGCTTGTAGATCTGGGTGCTCTGGTCGGTGAAGCGGCGGATGCGCAGCGCGCTGTCGAGGAAGATGGTGGCGACGTCGGTGCTGTTGAGCAGATTCTTCATGTCGCCGTTGACCAGCGACAGGTCGTCGACCTTCGATTGCAGCTCGGCGTTGACGGTGTACAGCTCCTCGTTCAGCGACTGCATCTCCTCCTTGGAGGTGGTCAGTTCCTCGTTGGTCGACTGCAGCTCCTCGTTGGTCGACTGCAGTTCCTCGTTGGCGGACTTGAGTTCTTCGCGCGAGGCCTGCATCTCGTCGCGCACCGCCTGGATCTCCAGCCGCGCCTGCGCCAGCTGCTGCTCCAGCTCCAGCACCTGCGGATTGCTGGAGCGCGGACGGCGCTTCGCCGGCGGCAGCGGCACGGTGGCAAGGGTCAGCAGCACGGTGCCGGCCAGGGAGCCGCCTTCCGTCATGGACTCGGCGGTCAGGTCCACCGCCTGCGAGGGCTTGCCCTTCTCGTCGCGCTGGATCAGACCGCGCACCGCGATCATGTCGCTGGACTGCGAGGCCCGCTTCAGCAGGTCGGCCAGCTCGTGCCGCAGGCTGTCGCGCGCCATCGCGTGGATGTTCCAGTTGGCCTTGCCGGCGGCCGGCTCCAGATAGGCGCCGGTGCGGCCGTGGATGTACAGGATGTCGCCATTCACGTTGAGCAGCACGGCGGCCGGCGCATGCTTCTTGAGCAGCATCTGCTCGACCTGGGTTTGAAGATTACCGTTCATGGAAGGATCACTGGGTTCGCTGGCTGGAGGAATCGACACGCTGCTGACGCGCGTAGGAAAATAATTGGCGACACGATGAATGGAGGCGTCGAGCCGCCGGTAGATGCGGCCCGCGCCGCTGGTCGGCGCGAACAACTCGTTGAAATGGCCGGGAGTATCGGCGCTGCCCAGCATCAGCAGCCCACCGGTCTTCAAGGCGTAATGGAACAGCGGTATCAACTGTTCCTGCAGCTTGGCCGTGAAATAGATCAGCAGGTTGCGGCAGCACAGTATATCGAGCTTGGTGAACGGCGGGTCGGAAATGATGTTCTGGCGCGCGAAGATGATGGTGTTGCGCACGTCCTTGCGGACGCGGTAGCCGCCCTTCTCGGCCGGCATGAAGTAGCGCTGCAGCAGCGCCGGGCCGACGTGCTCCTCGATGCCGGCGCCGAACACCCCCTGGCGTGCCCGCTCGATGGCGTCGTCGTCGAGATCCGTGGCGAAGATCTGCAGCGTGTACTGCGCCGCCGGGCGCAGCTGCCCCAACACCTCGTTGAAGGCGATCGCCAGCGAATACGCCTCCTCTCCGGTCGAGCAGGCAGGCACCCAGGCCTTGAAGGCGGCGCCGTTCGGATGATCCGCCAGCAGTTGAGGCAATGCCGTCGCCATCAGGTAGTCCCACACCTTGGGATCGCGGAAGAAGTTGGTGACGCCGATCAGCAGCTCCTTGAACAGCAGCTCGACCTCGATCGGGTTGTTGTGCATGAAGCCGACATATTCGGGCAGCGAGGCGCACTGGCACAGCTTCATGCGGCGGTCGATGCGGCGCAAGACGGTACTGAGCTTGTAGTCGGAAAAATTGGCGCCGGTCTGCTGGAGCAACAACTGGAACAGCTGTTGCAGCGCGTCGCGCTGCGCGGTGGCCTGGGCCGGCAGGCCCGCGTTCTGCGTGTCGCGCCAGGAAACCACATGCAGCGCCATGTCTGTCGGCAGGGCCACGACATCGACCACGCCGGCTGCGATGGCGTTGGCAGGCATCGGATCGAAGCGCGCCGACGACGGCAGCTGGGCCAGCGTCAGCCCGCCGGCATCGCGGATCGCGGCCAGACCCAGCGTGCCGTCCGAGCCCATGCCGGAAAAAACGATGCCGACCGCCTTCTCGCCGCAGCGCGCCGCCAGCGCCAGGAAGAAGTTATCGATCGGCAGGCGGTGACCGCGATCGCCCGCCGGCGGCAGCACGGCGAAACGCTCGCCGTCGAACCCCAGATCGCGGTTGGGCGGGATCACGTAGACGTGATTGGCTTCGACCGCCATGCCGTCTTCGACTTCGCATACCTTCATGCGGGTGACACGCTGCAGCAACTCGGGCAGCATGCCTTTGTGGAGCGGATCGAGGTGCTGCACGACGACATAGGCACAAGCGCTGGCCGGCGGCACGCTGGCGAGGAATTCGCAGATCGGATCGAGCCCGCCGGCGGACGCGCCGACGCCGACGACCGCGATCGTCTCATCGGCAGCAGCAATGGGGGCGGCTTGTTTTGTCATCGTGGCGCGGCAACCTACCGGAGCGACCCCGCACTGGCGACCAGGCGTTTCGGGAAAGTAGTCTTTGTTTACATCTTGCCAGAAGATTATACAAAGGTCACGCCCAAAAACCAAGCGTACTCGGCTATTCGCCCGCAGCGCGCCAGCCACCGCCCAGCGACTGGATCAGCGCAACCGCCGTGGTCTGCCGGTCGGCCTGTGCCTGTACCAGCGCGCGGCGCGCGGCCAGCGCGGTGTTTTGCGCCGTCACCACGTCGCTGTAGCTGACCTGGCCGGCGCGGTAGCGGTTGAGCATCTGCGCCTCGACCTGGTCGGACGCCTCGGAGGCCAGCTTGCGCAGGTCCTGCTGCTGGGCCAGCGCGCGGGTGGCGGCCAGCTGGTTTTCGACGTCGGCAAACGCCGCCAGCACGGTCTGGCGGTACTGGGCGATGGTGGCGTCGCGCTGCGCCACGGCGCCGCTGACGCGGGCCTTGGTGGCGCCGGCGTCGAACAGTGTCTGCGCGGCCGACAAGCCCAGCGACCACAGGTTGTTGGAGGCGTTGAACAAGCCGCCGGTCGAGCTGGAACCGTAGCCGAAGGAGCCGGTCAGGTTCAGGCTGGGGAAGTAGGCGCTGCGGGCGACGCCGATTTGCTCGTTGGCGGCGGCCACGCGGCGCTCGGCCGAGGCGATGTCCGGACGGCGCTGCAGCAGCGTCGACGGCACGCCGGTCGGCACGTCGGGCACCACCACTTTCCACGGCGCCGGCGGCAGGCTGAAATCGCTGGCGGCCTTGCCCAGCAGGACGGCGATCGCGTGTTCCAGCGTGGCGCGCTGGCGGACCAGCGTCACCTGGTCGATGCGGGCGTTGGCCAGCTGGGTTTGCGCCTGCAGCAGGTCCGACTTGGCGGCGATGCCGGCGTCGAAGCGGTTCTGCGTGATCTGCAGCACGCGCTCGTAGCCTTCGGTGGTGGCGTCCAGCAGCGCCTTCTGGGCGTCGGTCTGGCGCAGCGAGAAGTAATTGGTGGCCAGCTCGCCCTGCGCCGACAGGCGCGCGGCGGCCAGGTCGGCGGCGCTGGCCTGCAGGCCGGCCTTGGCGCCGCTGGCGCCGGCGCGCAGCTTGCCCCAGACATCCGGCTCCCAGCTGCCGCCGATGTTGGCGCGGTAGGCGTTGCCGGTCGGCGTGTTGCCGCCACCGCCGGAGCGGTTGGCGCTGGCGTTCAGGTCGAAGGTCGGGAACAGCGCGGCGCGCTGCTGCTCGACCAGCGCCCGGGCCTGCGCGTAGTTGGCGACGGCGGCGGCGACGTTCTGGTTCGACACTTCGATGCTGTCGGCCATCTGGTTCAGCAGCGGATCGCCGAACAGCTGCCACCAGGGACCGCGTTCCAGCGTGTCGGCCGGCGCGGCGGCGGTCCAGCCGGCGGCGGCCTTCTCGGCGTCGGTGGCGGTTTCCTTGTAGGCCGCCGGCTGCGGCGTGGACGGCAGCTGGTAGGCCGGGCCGACCGCGCAGCCGCTGGCCAACAGCGCGGCCAGCACGGACAGCGCGATCGGTTGATAACGTGGGGATGGTGCGTATTTGCTCATGGTGTGCTCGGCGATTCGCTGTGAATGCGGCTTAAATGTTGTTCGGACGGGCTGCGGCGGCGCAGCTTGTCCATCAGGATGTAGACCACCGGCGTGGTCAGCAGGGTCAATACCTGGCTGGCGATCAGGCCGCCGATGATGGCGACGCCCAGCGGCTGGCGCAACTCCGAGCCTTCGCCGAAGCCGATCGCCAGCGGCAGCGCACCCAGCGCCGCGGCCAGTGTCGTCATCAGGATCGGGCGGAAGCGCAGCAGGCAGGCCTCGCGCACCGCCTCGACCGGCGACAGGCCGCGCGAGCGTTCCGCCTCCAGCGCGAAGTCGATGATCAGGATGGCGTTCTTCTTGACGATACCGATCAGCAGGAAGATGCCGATCAGCGAAATGGTGGAGAACTCCATCTTGAAGATCAGCAGCGCCAGCACCGCGCCCACGCCCGCAGACGGCAGCGTGGTCAGCACCGTCACCGGATGCACCAGGCTTTCGTACAGGATGCCGAGCACGATGTAGATCACGACGATGGCGGCCAGGATCAGCAGCGGCAGCGACTTGTTGCTGTCCTGCGCGGCCTTGGCCGAACCCTGGAAGCTGCCGCGCACATTGTTCGGCATGCCGATTTGCGCTTCGGCCTCCTTGATCTGCTGGGCCGCGTCGGACAAGCTCTTGCCCTCCTGCAGATTGAAGGCGATGGTGGTCGCCAGTTCGCCGTCCTGGTGGTTGATCGAGGTCGGCGCCGAGCTTTCGGCGAACGACGCCAGCGTCGACAGCGGCACCATCGTCGTGGCCTGGGTGCTCAGCGCCGAACCGGACGACGCATCCCTGACCGCCGGCGCGGCGACGTTGGCCGGCGTGGCGTTGGTGGTGCTGGTGCTGGTGGTGCTGGTGGTGCCGGTGGCCGCCACAGTCACCGCCACCGGGGCGCCGTTGGGATTGCTGGCGCTAGGCGCAGGCAAGCCTTTCGACGGCACGTACACGTCCTTCAGCGCTTCCGGGCTCTTGGCGAACTCGCGCGGCACTTCCATGATGACGTGATACTGGTTCAGCTCATCGTAGATGGTGGCGACCTGGCGCTGGCCAAAGCTGTCGTACAAGGCGTTGTCGACGTCGCGCGCCGACAGGCCAAGGCGCGAGGCGCTGCTCTTGTCGATGGTGACGAAGGTTTCGACGCCGTTGTCCGCCTGGTCGGTATCGACGTCGGTCATCGCGGGCTGCCCCTTCATCGCCTCGGCCAGACGGCTGGCCCACTTCTTCAAGTCGGCCTGGTTGTCGCTCTTCAGCGTGTACTGATAGTTGGAATTGGCCTGGCGGCCGCCGGCCCGCAAATCCTGCACGGGACTGAGGAACAGGCTCACGCCGGTCACCCTGGCCAGCTTGGGCCGCAGGCGCGCGATCACGGCCTGCCCCGCCACCGTGCGCTGGTTGGCCGGCTTCAGGTTGATGAACATGAAACCACCGCCGGCGCGGCGGCCGCCGGTAAAGCCGACCACCGTGGCCACGTCCGGATCGTCCTTGATGATATTGACCAGCTGGCGCAACTTGCCTTGCATGGCCTGGAACGAGATACTCTGGTCGGCGCGGATGCCGCCGTTGATCTGGCCCGTATCCTGCTGCGGGAAGCCGCCCTTCGGTATCGCCGCGAACAGGTAGAAGTTCAGGCCGATCACGAACACAAGGCTCAGCATCACCAGCCACACGCTTGACAGCGCCCAGTCCAGGCTATGTTCGTAAGTCTTCAGCACCATGTCGAAGCCGCGCTCGAAGAAGCGGGCAATGCGGCCCGGCGGCTTGGCATGGGTGTGGCCCGGCGTCAGCAGCCAGGCGCACATCATCGGCGTGGTGGTCAACGAGACCACCAGCGAAATCATCACCGCGGCCGACAGCGTGACGGCGAATTCCTTGAACAGCGCGCCGAACTGGCCGCCCATGAACAGCAGCGGAATGAACACGGCGATCAGCGAAAGGCTGATCGACAGCACGGTGAAGCCCACCTCGCGCGCGCCCAGCAGCGCCGCCTCGAAGCGGTCCATGCCGGCCTCGATGTGGCGGGTGGTATTTTCCAGTACCACAATCGCATCGTCGACGACGAAGCCGGTGGCCACCGTCAGCGCCATCAGCGACAGGTTGTTCAGGCTGAAACCCAGCAGATACATGGCGCCGAAGGTGCCCAGCAGCGACACCACGGTCGCCACCGCCGGCACGATGGTGGCGCGCACGCTGCGCAGGAAGGCGCTTACCACCAGCACCACCAGCAGGATGGAGATGATCAGCGTGATCTCGATTTCGTGCAGCGACGAGCGGATCGAATTGGTGCTGTCGCTGGCGACATCGATCTTGATGTCGGACGGCAGTTGCGCCTGCAACTGCGGCAGCTGCGCACGCACGCTGTTGACGGTTTCGATGACGTTGGCGCCGGCCTGCGACCGCAGCACGACGATGATCGCCGGCTGGCCGTTGAACAAGCCCAGGTTGTTCTGATCTTCGACGCCGTCGACCACTTCCGCCACGTCCTGCAGGCGGATCGCGCTGTTGTTGCGCCAACCGACCACCAGCTTGCGGTAGTCGGCTGCGCTGCGGCCGCCGCTGGCGTTGGCCGACACGGAATAAATCTGCAGCCGGCGTCCGTTGCCCTGCAAGGCGCCGCGCGGACGGTTGGCGTTGGTGGCCTGGACCGCCGCGCGCACGTCTTCCATCGACAGGCCGTAGCGGTTCAGCGCATATGGATTGAGCTCCACGCGCACGGCCGGCAGCGAGCTGCCGCCCAGCTCGACGTCGCCGACGCCGGTCACTTGCGACAGGCGTTGCAGCACCGTGTTGGAGACGGCGTCGAAGATCTGGCCCGGCGTGCGGGTGTGCGACGTCAGCGCCAGGATCATGACCGGGATGCCGGAGGTGTTGGCCTTGCGGTAGGTCGGGTTGCTGCGCAACGTGGCCGGCAGGTCGACGCGGCTTGCATTGATCGCAGCCTGTACCTCGCGCGCGACCGAGTCGACGTTGCGGTTCAAGTCGAACTGCAAGGTGACGCTGGACGAACCGGTGTTCGATTGCGACGTCATCTCGTTGACGCCGGCGATCACGCCGAGGTGGCGCTCCAGCGGCGTCGATACGCTGGTCGCCATCGTCGACGGGCTGGCGCCCGGCAGGTTGGCGTTGACCGAGATCACCGGGAAGTCCACCTGCGGCAGCGGCGCCACCGGCAGCACGAAGAACGCGCCGATGCCGGCCAGCGCCAGGCCGCAGGTCAGCAGGACCGTGGCGATCGGGCGTTTGACGAATGGCGACGACAGATTCACAGCGCACCACCTTCAGGCTGCATCGGCGGCTGGGCCGGCGGATTGGCGGTCTTGCGGCCGAAGCGCCGCGCCAGGCTGTCGAAGCCGAGGTAGATCACCGGCGTGGTGAACAGGGTCAGCATCTGGCTGACGATCAAGCCGCCGAAGATGGCCAGGCCGAGTGGGCGTCGCAATTCGGCGCCCTCGCCCCAGCCCAGCATCAGCGGCACGGCGGCGAACAGCGCGGCCAGCGTCGTCATCAGGATCGGACGGAAGCGCAGCAGCGCCGCCTGGTGGATCGCCTCGCGCGGCGGCTTGCCCTGCTCCCGCTCCGCCTCGATGGCGAAGTCGATCATCATGATGGCGTTTTTCTTGACGATACCGATCAGCAGGATGATGCCGATGATGCCGATCACGCCCAGGTCCTGGCCGCTGACCAGCAGCGCCAGCAAGGCGCCGACGCCGGCCGACGGCAGCGTCGACAGGATCGTCAGCGGGTGGATATAGCTTTCATACAGCACGCCCAGCACGATGTAGACGCAGATCACGGCGGCCAGGATCAGCCACAGCTGGTTCGACAGCGACGCCTGGTAGGCGCCGGAAGCGCCGAGGAAGGTCATCGTCACCGAGGCCGGGAACTTGATCTCGGCGGCGGCCTGCTTGATGCTGTCGACCGCGGTGCCGAGCGAGACGCCCGGCGAGGTGTCGAAGCCCAGCGTGGTGGCCGGATACTGCGCCACGTGCGTGACCTGCAGCGGCGCGGCGCGCTCGGTGATGGTGGCCACCGCCGACAGCGGCGTCGCCTTGCCGGAGCCGGTGCGTATCTGCAGGTTGCCCAGGTCGGCCGGCGTGGTGATGTCGTCGCGGCGCGCTTCCAGGATCACGCGGTACTGGTTGGTCTCGGTGAAGATGGTCGAGACGATGCGCTGGCCGAAGGCGCTGTACAGCGCGTCGTCGATGGAGGCGGCGGTGATCGACATGCGCGAGGCGCTGTCGCGGTCGACGCTGACGTAGGCCGCGTTGGCGCTGGCGCCGACGTCGGACACCACGTTGCGCAGCTCATGCTTGGTGCGCATCTGCTCCGCCAGTTTGTTCGCCCACAGGTTGACGGTGGCGTTGTCCGCCCCTTCGATCGACACGCGGAACTGGGTCGGGCCGGATTCGGCGTCGATGGTCAAGTCCTGAGTCGGCTGCAGGTACAGCGTCAGGCCGGCGATTGTGGACACGCGCTGGCGCAGGCGGTCCATGGTCTCCTGCTGGCTGCCGATGCGCTTGTGCTTCAGGTTGATCAGCATGCTGCCGGTATGAAGCATGGTGTTGTTGGCGGCGTCCACGCCGACCACGGAGCTCAGCGTGCCGACGTCCGGATCCTCCAGGATCAGGCGCGCGGCCTGCTGCTGCAGGTCCGCCATCTTGGCGTAGGAAACGGCCTTGCCGGTTTCCAGGCGGGCTTGCAGCTGGCCCGTGTCCTGCGTCGGGAACAGCCCTTTCGGGATCACCACGTACAGCAGCACCGTCAGCGCCAGCGTGGCCAGCGCCACCAGCAAGGTCAGGCCGCTGTGGTTCAGCACCCAGGTCAGCGAACGGTCGTAGTGGCCGATCACCCAGTCGAAGAACTGCTGGAAGCGTTTGGCGAAGCGGCTCGGCTTTTCCTCGGCATGGCTCTTGAGCCAGCGCGCCGACATCATCGGCACCAGCGTCAGCGAGACCACGGCGGAGATCAGGATGGTGATCGCCAGCGAGATCGCGAATTCGCGGAACAGGCGGCCGACCACGTCGCCCATGAACAGCAGCGGAATCAGCACGGCGATCAGCGACACCGTCAGCGAGATGATGGTGAAGCCGATCTGCGTGGCGCCTTTCAGCGCGGCGGCCATCGGCTCTTCGCCTTCTTCGATGTAGCGGGCGATGTTCTCGATCATGACGATCGCGTCGTCGACCACGAAACCGGTGGCGATGGTCAGCGCCATCAGCGACAGGTTGTTCAGGCTGTAGCCCAGCAAATACATGACGCCGCAAGTGCCGATCAGCGAGATCGGCACCGACAGGCTGGCGATGACGGTGGCGCGCAGGCTGTGCAGGAAGGCGAAGATCACCAGCACCACCAGCACCACGGCCAGCATCAGTTCCATCTCCACGTGTTCGACCGAGGCGCGGATGCCGGTGGTGCGGTCGCTCAGCACCTCGACGTGCATCGCGCCGGGCAGGCCCGCTTGCAGTTCCGGCAAGCGGGCCTTGATCGCGTCCACCGTCGCGATGACGTTGGCGCCGGGCTGGCGCTGCACGTTGAGGATGATCGCCTGCTTGTTGCCGGACCATGCGCCCAGCTCGACGTTTTCGGCGCTGTCCTTGACGACGGCAACGTCGGTCAGGCGCACCGGGGCGCCGTTCTTGTAGGCCAGGATCAGTTCCTTGTAATCCTTGGCGGTCACCAGCTGGTCGTTGGCGTTGATGCTGTAGGCGCGGGTCGGGCCATCGAAGCTACCCTTGGCGCCGTTGGCGTTGGCGGCGGTGATCGCGGTGCGCAGCGTGTCCAGGCCCAGGCCGTAGGACGCCAGCGCGTTGGTGTCCGCCTCGATCCGCACGGCGGGGCGCTGGCCGCCGCTGAGCGTGACCAGGCCGACGCCGGAGACCTGGCTGATCTTCAGCGCCAGGCGGGTGTTGACCACGTTCTGCACCTCGGTCAGCGGCATCGTGTCCGAGGTGATGGCCAGCGTCAGCACCGGCGCGTCGGCCGGGTTGACCTTGGCGTAGACCGGCGGCGCCGGCAGGTCGGTCGGCAGCAGCGAGGCGCCGGCGTTGATGGCGGCCTGCACTTCCTGCTCGGCCACGTCCAGCGTCTGGCCCAGGCCGAACTGCAGCGTGATGATGGAGACGCCGGCGGCGCTGGTGGAGCTCATGCGCTGCAGGCCGGCCATCTGGCCGAACTGGCGCTCCAGCGGCGCGGTCACGGTCTGGCCCATCACCTCAGGACTGCCGCCGGGGTACAGCGTCTGCACCTGGATGGTGGGGAAATCCACCTGCGGCAGCGCCGACAGCGGCAGGAACTTGAAGCCGACGATACCGGCAAGGACGATCGCCAGCATCAGCAGCGATGTCGCTACCGGACGCTGGATGAATGGTGCTGATGGACTCATTGTTGTGCCGCGCCTTGTTCTTTGCGGTGACGACGTTCGCCCGGGGCCGGCGCGGAAGCGCCATCGGCCGCGGCGCCACCGTTGGCGCCGTGGCGGCCGCCGCCAGCGCCAGGCAGCGTGACTTTCGAACCTTCCTTCAGGCGGTCCGCGCCTTCGGTGATCACCTGCTCGCCCGCCTGCACGCCGGTGGCGATCTGCACCTTGTCTACCGTGGCCTGGCCGCGCGTGATCGGACGGATGGTGACGGTCTTGTCGGCCTTGAGGATGTAGACGAAATCGCCATTCGTGCCGTGACGCACCGCCGTCACCGGCACCATGATCGCATCCTTGATGGTGCGCAGTTCCAGCCGCACGTTGACGAACTGGCTCGGGAACAGCGAGAACTTAGCGTTGGCGAAGCGCGCCTTGGCTTTCACCGTGCCAGTCTGCACATCGACCTGGTTGTCCATCGCCGAGAATTTGCCGTTATCCAGCGCATTGGTGCGGGTGCGGTCAAGCGCGATCGCGTTCAGCGACGCGCCGTCGTTCACCTGACGCATCACGCCTGGCACGCTGTCCTGCGGGACCGAGAATTCCACATCGATGGGCGACAGCTGGGTAATTACCGCGATGCCGTTGGCGTCGCCGGAACCCACCAGGTTGCCGATATCGACCACGCGCAGGCCCACGCGGCCGGTGATCGGCGCGATGACCTTGGTGTAGCCCAGATTCAGCTTGGCCGTGCCTTCCTGCGCGCGGTCGGTCATGACGGTGCCTTCCAGCTGCTTGACCAGGGCCGCCTGCGTATCCACGTCCTGGCGGGCGATCGAGTCCTGGCCCAGCAGCGTGCGATAGCGGTTCAGCGTCAGCTTGGCGTTTTCCAGCTGCGCCTCGTCGCGCTGGCGTTGGCCGGAAGCCTGCAGCAGCGCCATTTCGAACTGGCGCGGATCGATCTGCGCCAGCACCTGGCCAGCCTTGACCATCTGGCCTTCCTTGAACAATACGCTCTGCAGGATGCCCGACACCTGCGGACGCACGGTGGTGGTGGCTGCTGCCGTCACGGTGCCCAGCGCTTCCAGCGTGACCGGGATGTCGGCCTTTTCCGCCGTCGCTACGCCGACCGTGGTGGTAGGGCCGCCGCCGCGGCGACCGCCGCCGCCAGGACCGCCAGGCCCACCGGGGCCGCCCGCGCCGGGAGGGCCGCCGGCACCGGTGCTTGCCGGCTGGTGTGTCAGATACCAAGCCAGCCCACCCAGTCCCGCCATGGCGGCGACGGCGATGACGCTGCCGACGATCCTGGAACGGCGGCTGCGCTTCGGTGGGGTGGCAGTCTGGGCCGGCTTGACTTGTGTGTCCATCTTTGTCCTTTTTAGGCGTGCGTGCCCATGGCAAAAACACCATGGCGATCAATCCGTGGACTCTAGCACAGGGCCCGCGCCGCTGTCAGTTAACCCGCCCACGCCGATACAAACTCGCTACAAATCAAGGACTTTGCGTACCTTTCGTTAAACTGCCTTTACATATCTTTACCTCGCCCACATCGTTGCTTCATGATTGCGGCGCACACTGGCCTCGTTGTCTCCCAAATCAACCAAACGAGGACCGAACATGAGTATCTTCAACCGCCAGACCACCGCCGCCTTCCTGCTGGGCGCAGCCATCTTTGCCGGCGCCGGCGCCTTCGCCGTCGAGCGCCACATGGACGGCGCCCATGCAGGGCATATGCTCAAGCACCTGTACGTGGAAGTGGACGCCACCGACGCGCAAAAGGCCAAGATCGAACCGCTGGTGAAAGCCGCCATGGACGATATCAAGCCGCTGCATGAGCAGCTGGGGCAACTCCACAAACAGCTGGCGCAGCAGATGGGCGCGCCAGCCATCGACCGCGCCGCGCTGGAAACCACCCGCGCCCAAGGCATCGCGCTGGCCGACCAGGCTTCCAAACGGCTGGTGCAACTGATGGCCGACGTAGGGGATACCCTTACGCCAGCCCAGCGCCAGAAGCTGGCCGATCACCTGTCGAAGATGCACGGACGCGGCATGCACGGCGGTCCGGGCGCCTTGTGAAGCGGGCAGCCTGACCGTAGAATGGGCCGCATGAATACTGCAGCCGACCGCACCAACGACCGCATTCTGTTGGTCGAAGACGATCCGCGCCTGGCCGAGATGCTCGTAGAGTATCTCGGCCAGGCGTCGTTCCACGTGACCCACGCGCCCAACGGCCGCGAGGCGCTGACGCACATCGCCACCGGCCAGATCGACGCCGTGGTGCTCGACCTGATGCTGCCCGATATGGACGGCCTCGATGTCTGCCGCCAATTGCGCGCCGTGTCCGACATTCCGGTGCTGATGCTGACCGCGCGCGGCGATGCCATCGACCGCATCATCGGCCTGGAAATCGGCGCCGACGACTATCTGCCCAAACCGTTCGAACCACGCGAGCTGCTGGCGCGGCTGCGCGCCATCCTGCGCCGCCGCGTCGAGCATCGCCCGCAGCCGGAGAACGCCCAGCACGGCGCCATGCATCACCACGCCGACTTCCTGCGCTTCGGCCGCCTGGAGATCGACACGGCGGCCCACGCCGCCCGACTCGACGGCACGCCCTGCGAACTGACCGCCTACCAGTTCGACCTGCTGCTGGTGCTGGCGCGTCACGCCGGCCGCGTACTGTCGCGCGACAGCCTGATGGAGCTGCTGAAGGGTGAACCGCTGGAAGCCTTCGACCGCTCGATCGACGTCCACATGTCGCGCATCCGCGCCGCCGTCGAAGACGATCCGAAAAAACCGCGCCGCATCATCACCGTGCGCGGCGCCGGCTACCTGTTCGCCAAGGTGCAGGATTGAAGGCCCGTCCACGCTGGCTGGCAAGGCTGGACTTTGGCCTGCCCCGTCTTTACTTCAGCTTTTACGTGGCGCTGCTGCTGAGCCTTGCGCTGTTCGCGATGGCCGTGCTGATGCTGTGGCACCGAACCGGCGGCCCGCTGGAACGCTCCAACGCCACGCTGGCGGTGGTCATGCAGAACATGCTGGCGCCGGCCGACGCGCCGCCTGCGGAGCAGCAGGCCGCGCTGGAACGCGTGGTCGGCAGGCTGGATGCGCACATGACCTTGTACAGCCGCGACTGGACGCCGCTGGCGGTGGTCGGCGAGCAGATCCCGGCGCGTCACTGGCGTCATCAGGACGTAGCCGGTCCGCCGCCCGAATCGTATGTGCGGCTGCCGGACGGCCGGCGCCTGCTGTCGAGCGAACCGCTGGGCTTCACCCGACCCAAGGCCATGCTGCACAACGCCCTGCTGCTGCTTGCGCTGGGCATCGGCATGGCCGCCTTCCCGCTGGTGCGGCGCCTGACCAAGCGGCTGGAGCGGCTGCAGACAGGCGTGGAATCGCTGGGCGCCGGCGACTTGAAGGCGCGCGTACAGATCGAGGGCAAGGACGAGGTGGCGCGGCTGGCGCGCAGCTTCAACCGCGCCGCCGACCAGATCGAGGAACTGGTCGGCGCGCACAAGACGCTGCTGGCCAACGCCTCGCACGAATTGCGCACGCCGCTGGCGCGCATCCGCCTGGCGCTGGAGCTGATCAAGGACGGCATCGATCCGAAACGCCGCGCCGGGTTGGAACAGGACATCGCCGAACTGAATGACCTGCTCGACGAGATCCTGCTGGCCAGCCGGCTGGACGCGGTGGCCGACGACACCGAGCTGGAAGAAGTGGACCTGCTGGCGCTGGCCGCGGAGGAATGCGCGCGCTACGACGGCGCCGTGCTGGAAGGCGAATCGGCCGTCGTCAACGGCGATCCGCGCCTGCTGCGCCGGCTGCTGCGCAACCTGCTGGAAAACGCGCACCGCCACGGCATACCGCCGGCGCAGGTACGCATCGCCAACCAGGACGGCATGGCGAAACTGACCGTATGGGATCTGGGCCACGGCATACCGGAGACGGAATACGAGCGGGTGTTCGAGCCGTTCTACCGCCGGCGTTCGACGCGCGACAACAGCGGCGCGGGACTGGGCCTGGCGCTGGTGCGCCAGATCGCCCGCCGCCACGGCGGCGAAGCGCGCTGCGCCATGATGAACGATGGCCGCAGCAGCTTCGAGATTACGCTGCCGTTATTGCAGGCCCCAGCTCCAGGGCCAAAATGACGTCGTCGTAATCGGTGTCGCCGACGCGGAAGGTGCGCTGGCCGATTTGCGCAAAGCCGCAGCGCCGGTAAAACGCCAGCGCATCGACATTCCCCGCATAGACGCCCAGCAGCACGCGGCCCGCGCCGCGTGCGCGCGCATGGTCCACCGCCGCATCCATCAGCCGCTTGCCGACGCGCTGTCCGTGAAAGCGGTGCAGCAGGTAGATGCGCTTGATCTCCAGGTCATCCGCGCGCGGTTCGGCCACCGGCAGCTTGGCCGGCGCCAGCACCAGGTAGCCTATCGGCGCCCTGCCCGGCGTGGCTTCCGCCAGCCAGATGCGCATGCCGGCGTCGGCCAGCCAGTCGCGATAGACGGTTGGCGCGTGCTGGCGCTCGCAGTGGGCGATGATGTCGCCGCCATCGAGGATGCCGGCGAACGCTTCGAGGAAGCTGGCCTTGCCCACCGCGGACAAGGCCTCCTCGTCCCCGCGCGCGGCGGCGCGGATGCCGATTTCGCCGTTCATCAAGGCGATTCGCACAGGCAGTGCGTGATCGCGGTGAACGGCTTGTGCGCCACCGTGATATCCGACAGCCAGCCAAGGTCGTTGACGATGCCGCTCGCCACGCTAGGCGGCAGGCCGGTGCTGGCGACTGCGCCGAGACGCAGTTGGGCGCCGATCTGCGCGCCTATGCCCTGCGCCACAGCCTGCGCCGTCGATCCGCCTATCATTTCGATGAAGCGGTCGAACTTGCTGGTTTCGCGTTCGATGTAGACCACGCGGTAGTCGTCGCCCAGCTTGGCGCGCTTGGCGGCCGACTTGAGCGCGTCGCGATAGCCGCCCAGCGTGTCGACCAGGCCGCGATCCTTCGCTTGCGCCCCGGTCCACACGCGGCCCTGCGCCACCGCGTCGATTTTTTCCGGCGTGGTCTTGCGGGCCTTGGCCGCGCGCGTCGTGAACTCGGCGTAGACGTGGTTGATGCTGCCCTGGATCACCTGGCCGAAGCGCGGGTCCAGCGGGCGCAGCGGATTGGTGGCGTCGCCCAGCCAGGTGGTCGGCTGGCCGGCGGTGTGGATGCCCAGCTTGTCGATCACCTTGTCGGCGGTCGGCAGGATGGCGAACACGCCGATCGAACCGGTGATGGTGTTCGGGTCGGCGATCACTTCGTCGGACGACATGGAAATCCAGTAGCCACCGGAAGCGGCCACATTGCCCATCGAGACCACCACCGGCTTGCCGGCGGAGCGCGTCAGTTCCAGTTCGCGGCGGATCAGCTCCGAGGCGAAGGCGCTGCCGCCGGGCGAATCGACGCGCAGCACGATGGCCTTGATGCGGTCGTCCTCGCGCGCGGCGCGTATCAGCTTGGAGGTCGAGTCGCCTCCGATGGAGCCCGGACCGGCGGTGCCGTCGCTGATCTCGCCCTGCGCCACCACCACGCCGATGGCATCGCCGGTCAGCTTCGGATGAACGCGGGCCAGGTAGTCGTCGAAATTAATCTGGCGGAAGGTCTTGCCGTCGGTGTCGCGGGCGCCGCGCGTAATCATCATCTGGCGGATTTCATCCTTGGTCTTCAGGCCGTCGACCTGCCTGGCCGACAGCGCCACCTTGGCCAGGTCGCCATTGGCCTCGGCCACCTTGGCCGGCAGATCGTTGATGGTCTTCATGATCTGACCTTCCGGCAGCTTGCGCGCCTTCTCGACGTCGCCGGTGTAGGACGTCCACAGCGCGTTGTTCAGATACGATTCCGCCTCGGTGGCGGCCTGCGACGGGCCGTTGGCAATGTACGGTTCGCCGAAGCTCTTGTAGGTGCCCACTCGCAGCAGGTTGACCGTCACGCCCAGCTTGTCGAGCGCGTCGCGGTAGTAGTTGCGGTAGCGGCCGAAGCCTTCCAGCAGCACCATGCCCATCGGATGCAGATAGACCTCGCTGGCGTGCGCGGCCAGCAGGTACTGGCGCTGGTCGTAGCTGGAACCCCAGGCCACCACCGGCTTGCCGGCGGCCTTGAAGCGGTCGATGCCGGCCGCCACTTCGCGCAGCATGGCCTGGCCGCCGCCCTCCATCTCGTCGGTCAGCAGCACGGCGCCGCTGATGTCGGGATCCTTGGCGGCCGTTTCCAGCACGGCCAGCACGTCGCGCAGCTGCATCATCTTGTGGGTCTCGCCGCCGCGCACGCTGTTGACCAGCGCGTCGCGCGCGTTGGCGCTCGACTGCTCGACCAGCTGGCCTTTCAGGTCCAGCACCAGCGTGGTCTTGGACGACAGCGGCTTGGCGCCGCCGCCGAAGATCGCGTAAGCGAGCACGATCAACAGCGCCAGGAACAGCAGGTTCAGTATCGTGCGGCGGCCGGTGTCCAGCGCCCGCCAGAAGAAAGCAAAACCGCTGCGGATATAGGAAAACGGGGATTTGCTCATCAATACTCCAGGTGATTGCGTAATTTGCAAGAATAATAGCGCATGACGCGCTTGCTGTGCTTAGCGTGCTTGGCTTGGTCGGGAAATCAGCAGCAGGCCGGCAAACACCAGCAAGCCATTCATGATAAGCAGCTCCAGGCCCAGGCGGTAGCTGCCGAAAAGCAATTTCTGATTGATATCAATGACATAGCACAAGCAAGGGCCAGCCAGCGCCACCAGCGGCACCCAGCGGTCGCGCAGCGCGCGGCGGGTCAGGATGCCGAAAGCGAACAGGCCAAGCAATGGCCCATAGGTATAGCCGGTCAGCTTCAATACAAGGCCTATCATGCTGGCGTTGTCCACCCATTTGAACAGCAGCACCAGCAGCAGGAACAGCAGGCAGAAGCCCAGGTGCACGCGATGGCGCAGGCGCACCTGGGCCTCGGCCGCCAGATCGGCGCGGCGCTGCATGCCGAGGATGTCGATGCAGAAAGTGGACGTCAGCGCGGTCATGGCGCCGTCCGCGCTCGGGAACAGCGCCGACACCAGGCCGATGAAGAACACCAATTGCACGGCGGCCGGCATATGGCCCATGACGACGGCCGGGAACAGCTTGTCGCCCGTCGCGGCCAGGCCGACGGTGGGCGCGTACAGGGTCAGCAGGCCGCCGAGGAACATGAACAGCACCAGCACCGCCGTCAGCACGACGGTCAGCAGCAGCATGTTCTTTTGCGAATCGCGCAGCGTCCGCACCGAGATATTTTTCTGCATGATTTCCTGGTCCATGCCGGTCATCGCCAGCACGATGAAGAAGCCGGCCAGCACCTGCTTCCAGAAATAGGCGGGGCTGTCGACCGAACTGGTGACGACCCGGGCCAGTCCCTGCGCCTGCATTTGAGCCAGGCTGGCGGGCAGGCTCAGGTCCAGCTGCGACAGCAGCCAGCCGGCGCAGATCACCAGGCCCAGCAGCATGCCGGCGGTTTGCAGCGTGTCGGTCCAGACGATGGTCTTGACGCCGCCTTCATAGGTGTACAGCAGGATCATGGCCAGGATCGCCAGCGTGGTCAGCCAGAACGGCACGCCGAAGCTGTCGAGGATGGTGGCCTGCAGGATGTTGACGACCAGGTACAGCCGCGCCGAGGCGCTCAGCGTGCGCGACAGGATGAAGAAGGCGGCGCCGCTCTGGTACGAGCGGCGGCCCAGCCGGATGTCGAGATAGTGGTAGATCGAGGTGAGCTTGAGGCGGTAGTACAGCGGCAGCAGGATGGCGGCGACGGCGATGTAGCCAAGCACGTAGCCGAGGATCACCTGCAGGTAGCCGAAGCCGTCGCGGCCGACGGCGCCGGGCACGCTGATGAAGGTGACGCCGCTCAGCGTGGTGCCGACCATGCCGAACGCCACCAGCATCCAGTTGCTGCTCTTGTTACCGATGAAGAAGCTGTCGTTGGTGGCGTTGCGGGAAGTGCGCCAGGCCACGGCCAGCAGCAAGGCGAAATAAGCGAAGACGAGGCAGAACAGGGAAACAGCAGACATGAAGGGTATTCCGGCGGCGAGTGATTCAATTCGCCGCCAATATACACTGCTCAGTGCGCCACGGCATGAATCGACTTTTCGCCGCCGGCGCTGGCCGGACGCGGGCTCAAACGGTCGAGGCGGCCGCTCAGCGCGGTCAGGCCCAGCGCGCCCAGCACCACCAGGCCGCCGATCCAGCCGGTGTGCAGCAGGCCCAGGTGCTCGACGATCAGGCCGCCGCCCCAGGCGCCGCCGGCGATGCCGAGGTTGAAGGCGGCGATGTTCAGGCCCGAGGCCACATCGACGGCGCGCGGTGTGTAGTGCTCGGCCTGCTGCACCACATACACTTGCAGGCCGGCCACGTTGCCGAAGGCCACGGCGCCCCATGCCAGCACGGTCGCCACCATCAGCCACTTGTAGGGCGCGGCGAAGGTCACCACCAGCAGCACCGCGGCCAGGCCGAGGAAGATGATTTTCAGCGCCCCGATCGGACCGCGCTGGTCGGCCAGCTTGCCGCCCCAGATATTGCCGACCGCGACGGACACGCCGTACACCAGCATCACCAGGCCGACCGTGTTGGCGCTGAAGCCGGAAATGTCGGTCAGGATGGGCGCCAGGAAAGTGAAGGCGGTGAAGGAACCGCCGTAGCCCAGCGCGGTGATCGCATACACCAGCAGCAGGCGCGGCTCGCCCAGCACCTTGACCTGCTGCAGCAGCGAGGCCGGCTTGTTGTGCTTGATCGACGACGGCACGAACAGCAGGCTGCCGACGAAGGCCAGCACGCCCAGCGCGGACACGGCCAGGAACGTCTCGCGCCAGCCGAAGTGCTGGCCGATGAAGGTGCCCAGCGGCACACCGGTCACCAGCGCCACGGTCAGGCCGGTGAACATGATGGCGATCGCGCTGGCCGCCTTTTCCTTCGGCACCAGCGAGGTGGCGATGGTCGAGCCGATCGAGAAGAACACGCCGTGCGCCAGCCCGGTCAGGATGCGGGCGATCACCAGCGATTCATAGCTGGGCGCTTTCCAGGCCAGCAGGTTGCCGAGGGTGAACAGCACCATCAGCGACACCAGCAACGCCTTGCGCGGCACCTTGCCGGTCAGCGCGGTCAGCACCGGCGCGCCGATGGCCACGCCCAGTGCGTACAGGCTGACCAGCAGGCCGGCCGACGGCAGGTTCACGCCCAGATCGGCGGCGATGGTCGGCAGCAGGCCGACGATGACAAACTCGGTGGTCCCGATGGCAAACGCGCTGATGGTCAGCGCCAGCAAGGCAATAGGCATGACTTAACTCCTGAAAAGTTGATGTCATGCAGTATCGGGACTTTCTTTACTGAGAAAAAGACACGAAAATCGCAAACATATTTGCTGCCAGATCAACAAACTTGAGGTGATTACAGACCGCCGAGGCTGACGTACTTCAGGCTCAGGTATTCGTCGATGCCGTGGCTCGATCCTTCGCGGCCTATGCCGCTGTCCTTGACGCCGCCAAACGGCGCCACCTCGGTCGTTACCAGGCCTTCGTTGACGCCGACCATGCCGCTGTCCAGCGCGCGGGAGACGCGGAAGGCGCGGGCCAGGTCGCGGCTGTAGAAATAGGCGGCAAGGCCGAACGGTTCCGCATTGGCAGCGTCGATGACCTGCTGTTCGTCATGGAAGCGGAACAAGGCGGCGACGGGGCCGAAGGTTTCCTCGTGCGCAATCAACATGCCGGCCGTGGCATCGGCGATGACGGTCGGCTCGAAGAAGGTGCCGCCCAATGCATGGCGCCGGCCGCCGGCCAGGATCCGCCCGCCCTTGGCCTGTGCGTCGGCGACGTGCGCCTCGACTTTTTCCACGGCGGCCGCGTTGATCAACGGCCCCTGCTGGACGCCGGCAACGAAACCGTTGCCCACCTTCAGCGCCGCCACGCGCTCGCTCAGCCTCCGCGCAAATGCGTCGTAGACGCCGTCCTGCACGTAGATGCGGTTGGCGCAGATGCAGGTCTGCCCGCTGTTGCGGAATTTGGCGGCGACGGCGCCTTCGACCGCCTGCTCAATGTCGGCGTCGTCAAACACGATGAACGGCGCGTTGCCACCCAATTCCAGCGACAGTTTTTTCATCGTCGCCGCCGACTGAGCATACAGCAGCTTGCCGACGCGGGTCGAGCCGGTGAAGGTGAGCTTGCGCACCCTGGCATCCGCCACCAGCGCGCCGCCGATCGCCGCAGCGTCGCCCGTCACCACGTTGACGACGCCGGCGGGCAAGCCGGCCTTTTCGGCCAGCACGCCCCACACCAGGCCGCAATACGGCGTGAACTCCGACGGCTTGGCGACCACGGTGCAGCCTGCCGCCAGCGCCGGGGCGATCTTGCGCGCCAACATGGAGAACGGGAAATTCCAGGGCGAGATGGCGCCGACGACGCCGACCGGCTCGCGCGTCACCAGGATTTGCCGGCCCTTCCATGGCGACGGGATGATTTCACCATTGATGCGGCGGGCTTCCTCGGCAAACCACTGGATGTAGTCGGCACCGAGCTTCATCTCGGCGCGCGCCTCCGCCAGCGGCTTGCCCTGTTCAAGGGTCAGCAGGCCAGCCAGGTCATCCAGGTTCTCGCGGACGATGGCGGCGATCTTCAGCAGGAAACCGGCCCGCTCGGCGGCGGTCGTCATCGACCAATCGGCGAACGCGGCTTGCGCGGCGTCGATGGCGCGCCGCGTTTCAGCAGCGCCCGACCAGGCGATCGATCCCAGCGACTTGCCGCTGGCCGGATCATCCACGCCATGGACGCGGCGATCGTCGGCCGCCACCCAGGCGCCGTTGATGAAGTTTGCATCCCGCAACCAACCTGAGGACTTGATATGTTCCAGCATGGCACTGCCCTTTCCTTGTTCGTTAGCGTGACGGGCCGTCGCTCAGGCGATCCGTTGCATCAGCAGGCTTGCCGCGGCGGCCGACGATGCCGGGTTTTGGCCGGTGATCAGCAGACCGTCGCGAACCACGTACGAACCCCAGTCCTCGCCCTTGGAATACACGCCGCCCCTGGCCTTGAGTTCGTCTTCGACCAGGAACGGCACCACGTTCGTCAGGCCGACGGCTTCCTCCTCGGTGTTGGTAAAGCCGGTCACTTTCTTGCCTTCGACCAGCGGGCGGCCCGCCGGCGTCTTGACGTGGCGCAGCACGCCAGGCGCATGGCACACCAGCGCGACGGGCTTGTCGGCGGCGATGAAGGATTCGATCAGCGCGATCGAGTTCCTGTCTTCGGCCAGGTCCCACAGCGGGCCGTGGCCGCCCGGGTAGAACACGGTGTCGAAATCGGCCTGCGTCACGCTGTCCAGGCGCACGGTGGCGGCAAGCTGCGCGGTCGCCGCCGCATCCGCTTCGAAGCGGCGCGTCAGCTCGGTCTGGAACGACGGCTCGTTGCTCTTCGGGTCCAGCGGAGGCTGTCCACCCAGCGGCGAGGCCAGCACCACCTGCAAGCCGGCATCCTTGAAAGCGTAATACGGCGCGGCCAGCTCTTCGAGCCAGAAGCCGGTCTTGCGGCCGGTGTCGCCCAGTTCGCTGTGCGAAGTCAGAACCATCAGAACTTTTTTCATGTTGTTTCTCCTTGAGTGATTAAAAATAGGTATTGCTAGTAGACCAGTCGTCTAGATGACTGGCAAAAAAAAGCATTTCTGCAGAAATGCCATGATCCCCTCCTTAATCAGGGGGAAGATGAAGAATCCTGCGGGTGGTCGACAAGGCCGTCTCGAATGGTTCCATAGTGCGCCCTATCTTCACCATCACGCTGGCGCCCAACCACAGCTGATACAGGCTGTGCGCCGTGCTGTCCGCATCATCGTCGATGGACAGCGATCCCTCGGCCACCCCGGCCTCGATCGCCCGCGCCAGACGGGTGACGATGCCCGAAGTCCCCCGCTTGAGCGCCAGCCGCATTGCCTCCGACAAGTCCGCCACTTCGGCCGCCAGTTTCACGGCCAGGCATTTGCCCTGGCAATCGAAAAACGATTGCGCCTGTTGCCACGCCTGCCAGTAGTTCATCAGCCGTTGCGCCATCGTCAGGCCGGGTTGCGCCAGCGTGGCGTCGATCTCTGCCAGGTAATCATCGAAGTAGCTATCCAGCAGCGCCTCGCCAAACGCATCCTTCGACCCGAAATAATGGTAGAAGGAACCCTTGGGCACGCCGGCACCCGTCAATATCTCGTTCAGGCCGACGGCCGAGAATCCCTTGCCAGCCATGATGCGCTGGCCGGTGGCAATGATGTTCTCACGGACATCTACGGGTTGGGATGTAGTCGCTGTACTCATGGACTGTAATATATCAACGATTAGACCAGTCGTCTAGAGAATCTTGTAAATATTTTCGATGTGGCGAAAGGTAAGATAGCTGCATCAGCAACCCGATTGTGTGCACTCCTATCCCATGAATTCCGAAAAACTTGCCCTGCTGCTGACCCGCGAAATGCCTTACGGTAAATACAAGGGCCGCCTCATCGCCGACCTGCCCGGCCACTACCTGGGCTGGTTTGCGCGCGAGGGTTTTCCCTCCGGCGAGCTGGGCGGCCTGATAGCGCTGATGTACGAGCTCGACCACAACAACCTGCGCGCCCTGCTCGATCCCCTGCGCGCAAGCCGCTAGCCTTCAATCCGGCACGACCTCGAACAGCAGCAACTGCGTCACTTCCGCCTGGTTGAAGTTGTCGTCGGAGACCAGCACCAGCGTATCGTGTCCATTGGCCAGCCTGGCGCCCCAGGCCATGCCTTCGATATTGTCGATGCGCGGCAATGGCAGCGTATCGAAGTCCAGCACCAGGCGCTTGCGGGCCGGCACATAGCTGGCGCCCTGCAAGGCCGGCAGCTGCGACACATCCGTGGCGCCGGCCACGTCCATCTCATACAGCCGGATGTGGAAACTGAAGTTCCCGCCGGCGTCCTGCGCGCCCGAGCGTTCGATGGCGTACAGGTGCCGGGCATCGACGGCCAGGATCTCCGACACGCCGTTGTCGGCCAGCTTTCCCGGCGCCGGCGGCTGCGGAATGGCATCGACCGGATAGGCGTACTGCGCCAGCAAGCCGCCGTCGCGGCCAAAGCGGCTGATGCGCGCAAAGGCGCCCGCCGCGATCGTGGGCAGCGGACCGTCCTGGTACAGCGGCGCCTCCATGCCCAGCCACAGCGAGCGGCCATCCGGCGCAAAGCTGATCCCTTCGAACGCCAGGTTGTTGCGCACCCCGTATTCGCGCTCCGGCCAGACACGGAACATGGCCGGCATCGGCAGCGTGCCGAGATAGCGGCCATCGACGGCGGCGTGCCGTACGAAGGGATGGAAGCCCAGCTTGCGGTCGCCTTCGCTGGCATACCAGACGCTGTCGTCCAGTGGATCGTAGCGTATGGTCTCGATGTCGGGCACCTCGCCGCCCGCCGCAAGCGTCGTCGCGCCGGGATACAGGCTGGCGTCCGGTTGTCGGAAAAAGTGCACGCCGGTCAGCGTGACTGAGCGGAAGGCGCTTTCGTCATAGTCGAGCAGGGCCGTGTAAAAGCGCGCCGGATTGATCTCCGAGCGGTCGTCGCTTTCCATGATCCACTGGCCGCTGCGCGGACTGTAGTCGATGCCGGACAGGCCGCCGACGATGGTGCCTTCGAACGGCTGGCGCCAGGCCAGGCGCTGTTCGCCGATGAAGCGCAGGCTGGCGCCGGACGCATGCCGCGACGGCGCCGAGGCGCCCATCGGCACGCTGGCGCAGGCGCTGAGCGCGGCCGCCAGCGCGAGGACCCGGGCGGCGGCCAGCGCCCACCCTGCCCTCACGGCAAGGTCGCGATCGCGCCGCGCACCAGTGCCAGCAAGGCGTCGTTGCGCACCGCCGTCATCGCCAGCACGTTCGGCGGATGGGCGGCGCCGACCTGCTCGCCGAACCAGGCCAGCGCGTGGCCCGCCGTCGGTCCCGGACGCCAGTCGACTTCGACGCGGCAAGGTTCGCCGGTGAACAGCGTCTCGTCGAGCAGGTGAGCGACCGGACAGGCGTCGTGCAGCAGCGGGTCCAGTTCCGCATAGGCCTGCAGCATGCCGGCGGCGGCGCGGCCGCAGGCGCTGCCCAGTTGAAGGAAGGAGTCTATCCATGCCGGCGTCATGATGGCCGAACTGGTGACGTCCAGCGGGAACAGCACCGTGTTGGCGCCGGCCGCCAGCACCATCCCGGCCGCGATCGGATCGGCGTAAAAATTAAACTCCGCCGCCGGCGTGATATTGCCGGGGAAGCGCAGCGCTCCGCCCATGATCAGCAGCCGCCGTGCGCGCCGCAGGATGCCCGGCGACAGGCTCTCGGCCAGGGCCAGGTTGGTCAGCGGCGCCGTCGCCACCAGTTCGATGGTGTGCGGCGGATGTTCAAGCAGCAGCTCGATCAGGCGGTTGGCAGCATGCCCGTCCTGCACCGGCGAGGCGGCGCCGACATCGACGCCACCCAAACCGTCTTCGCCATGCACCAGATTGCACCGGGCCTCGGCATAACCCAGCGGCAGCGCGGCGCCGGCGTAGACCGGCACCTGGCGCTGTCCGGCCAGGTCCATTATTTTCCTGCCGTTGACCGCCGTCGTGGCCACCGGCCGGTTGCCGGCCACGGTGGTCACCGCCAACACCCGCAGCGACGGGCTGCCGGCCGCCAGCAGCAGGGCCAGGGCATCGTCGATACCCGGATCGCAGTCGATAATGATGTGCTTCATGTGGATACTCCTTGTTGTTGGCGAGCCAGCAGTTGCTCGATTTCCCGCCGGTCCGGCTGCGCGGCCTGCGCGCCGCGCCGCGTGCAGGCCAGTGCCGCCGCCGCGCTGGCATAGGTCAGCGCCTGCCGGCGTCCGGCGCCGTCGGCGACGGCGGCCGCGAACACCCCGGCAAAGGTGTCGCCGGCGCCGGTGCTGTCGATCACCTTCACGTCGAAAGCCGGCACCGACAGCACGCCGCCGTCGGCGCCCGCCAGCAGCGCGCCTTGCGCTCCCAGCGTGACCAGTACCTCGTTGGCATAGCGCCTTGCCAGCGCCGTCGCCAGCGCCGCCGGCGTGGCGCCCTGGACTCCGGCACGTTGCGCCAGCTGCCGCAGTTCGTCGTGGTTGACGATCAGCGTATCGATGGCATGCGGATCCAGCTGCGCGCCCTGGTCCAGCGGCGACGCATTCATGATCACCTTGCAGCCCACGCTTCTGGCGCGCCGCGCCAGCGCCATGCTGGCGCCGGCATCGGTTTCCAGCTGCAGCAGCAAGGCGCCGCTGCCGCGCAACTCCTGCTCGGACACCTGATCCGCGCTGGCCAGCAGGTTGGCGCCGGGCGCCACCACGATGGTGTTCTCTCCCGCCGCATCGAGCACGATCAGGGCCATGCCGGTGCTCTGTCCCGGAATGCTTGCGACGCCGCCGATATCGACGCCGGCCCCGGCCAGGTATTGCAGGCCCGGTGCGGCAAAGGCATCGTCGCCGACCGCGCCCACCATGCGCACCTCGGCGCCGAAGCGGCGCGCGGCGTGGGCCTGGTTGGCTCCCTTGCCACCGGGCGACAGCAGGGACTGGCCGCCGAGCACCGTCTCGCCGGGTTGCGGCAGGCGCTGTGCCGCAACGCTGATGTCGACATTGATCGAACCGAATACCGTGATCATCGCCCGCTCCCCGACTGATGGCGCGCCAGCAGGCGCTCGACGGTCGCGCGGTCCGGCAACGCGGTGCGGGCGCCCATCGCGGCCACGGTGCAACTGGCCGCGGCGCAGGCGAAGCCCAGCGATGCGCGCAGGCTTCTGCCTTCCAGCCAGGCCACCAGAAAGGCCGCGTTGAAGCTGTCGCCGGCGCCGGCGGTATCGACCACCGCTGCGGGAAACGCCACCTGCGCCGCTTCCTCGCCGGCCGTCACCGCCATCGCCCCGGCGGCGCCCAAGCTCACCACCACCAGCTGCGGCCCCAGCGCCAGCAAGGCGCGCATCGCATCGAACGACGGCGCGCAGCCGGCGCCCGCCTCGAAACCGGACTGGTTGAAGAACACGATGTCGGCGCGCGATACGCGTGCGCGCATGGCCGCAACGTCGGGCACCACCGCCGACTCCAGGTCGATCGCCACCAGCGCGCCCTGCTCGCGCGCGACGGTGCTCAGTACGTCGAACTCCTCGATATCATAGGGCATCGCGTAAGCCACCCGCGATTCGCCCAGCGCAGTTGCCAGCGCCTGCCGGTCCGGCGTCACGGTATCCATCGGCTGGTAGATGATGGACTTTTCGCCGCCCGGCGTCACGATGACGATCGCCGATGCCGACACCGCCCCCTGTTCACGCCGCAGATAGCCGGCGTCGACACCGAAATCGGCGAACGAATCACGCAGCAGCTGGCCCGCCGCGTCGTCGCCGGTGCGGCCGAACACCGCGCTGGACATGCCCAGCCGCGCCACCGCGCAAGCGACGTTGGCGGTGGTGCCGCCGGCCAGCATGCCCAGCGGACGGCCCACCACTTTTTCGCCCAGCGGCGGCGGCTGGTTGGCGGCGATAACGATATCGGCGACGGGATCGCCGAACGACAGCAGCTGCCAGCGCCGCGCGCAGCCTTGTGAGATATCCGGCTTCATTGGGGTGCATCCTCCGTGCATGCAACGTTTGCATTGCGTATGGCCAGTGCGGCAAGGCCGGCGGACATGGCATCGAGATCGAATTCGGCTCCGTTGGTGCGCTTGAATTCAGCCAGCAGTTGCTGTGGCAAGGCCGCCGTGCCGCGCAGCGCGCCGACGATGGCGCCGGCCATGGTGGCGATCGAGTCGGTGTCGTTGCCGATCGAGGCGCTCAAGGCGATGGTGCGCAGCGGATCGCCCTGCGCATATGCCACCACACCCAGCGCCGCCGGCACCGACTCCGCCGCCAATACCGAATTGCCGACCTCCCGCTCCATACGCCGCAGGAAGGCATCGTCGCTGTGCGATTCGCGCGCGATGCGCAAGGCCATCTCCAACCGCGCCAGGTAGCTGGGGCCGGCGACCAGGCGCGCGTGCCGCTGCGCCAGCTGTTCGCCCTGCCGTCCGCCCTGCACCGCCGCCTCCAGCACCCGGTCCAGGTCATCGGTCGCCAGCGCCTGTGCCGTGGCGGCCGCCACCGAGCAGGCGGCGGAAATGGCCACGTCCGTATCGTGCGACGGCAGGCAGGTGACCAGCGCAAAGCGGCAGGCCGCATCGATGTCGCCCGGGTACAGCAGGCCCGCCGGCGCCACCCGCATCGCCGCGCCGTTGGTGGTGCCGACCGTCGTCATCTTGCGGCGTGAGCGGCCGATGACGCCCACCAGAGCGGTGTCGCTGCCTTCCTGCAAAGCCTTGACGATGCCGGCCGTGCTCGGGCCCATGAAGCCGGCCTTGGGGCTGTGCGCCACCCAGTCCAGCAGGCACGCCACCCACTGCTGGCGGTCCAATTCCCCGCCGGCGGCAAGCATCGCCCGCACCAGATAGTACATCTGGCTGGCGTCGTCGGTCACTTCAGCGCGGCGCCCCTGGTTGGCGCCGGCGAAGGTGTCCTCCGGCGGATCGTCGAAGGCCGTCACCAGCCCGCCGTACTTGGCCGCGATTTCATCGATCGTCCATTGTTCGGTGGGCGCACCGAGGGCGTCGCCCATGCCGGCCAGCGCCAGCGAGGCGTGGATGCGGTCTTGCAGTTGATCGGGATTCACCATATCGTAATTCACTTGTATCCTTCTTTCATAATGAGGTTTGCGTGCGCCGCCGGCCGGCCAGCATCAGTGCCAGGATGGTGACCAGCGGCGGCAGCATGTAGATGACCTGGGTCGGCCAGTTCAGCGCGCCAAGCCGCGTGGCCAGCACGCTGGCGGCGCCGAACAGCAGCGCGGCCGCCAGCACGCCGCGCGGCTTGCGGGCGCCGAGGAACACCGCGGCCAGCGCCAGGAAGCCGCGGCCGGCTGTCATGTCGGCCTGGAACAGCGACAGATAGCCCATGCTCAGATAAATGCCGCCCATGCCGGCCAGCGCTCCGCTGAGCAGCAACGCCGCATACTGCATGCGGCGCACCGGGATGCCGGCCCCCAGCGCAGCGGCGCGGTTTTCGCCGACGGCGCGCAGCCAGGCGCCGTAGCGGGTACGCGACAGGAACAGCGACAGCAATGGCACCAGCGCGAAGGCGGCGATCAGCAGCACATGCTGGCCGTGTCCCGCCTCGCCGTTGACGAGCAACTCGGCCAGGGGCCAGCCGGCCAGGCCGGGCACGTGGACCGACGGCAGCAACGGCGTGTTGATGCCGGCCGTCGAACCCTTGTCGCCGATCAGGGAGACCAGCAGGAACACCGTCAGGCCGGCCGCCAGCAGGTTGATCGCAATGCCGCCGACGATCAGGTCCGCACCCAGCTCCAGATGGAACACCGCCAGCAACGCCGTCAGCAGCAGCGCCGCCAGCAGGCCGGCGGCACAGCCCAGCCAGGGATAGAGCCACGGCGCCAGTCCCGGGAACCAGCGCCCGGCATACAAGGCGCCGATCACGCCGAAGAAGGCGGCGATCAGCATGATGCCTTCAAGCGCCACGTTGACGCACCCGGCCAGTTCGGATACCAGGCCGCCCAGCGCCGCCAGCAGGATGGGAGTGGCCGCGCGCAGCAGCGCGATCAGCAGAAGGACCGCGCCCATGCCGGCCACGCCGCCGGCGGCGGTGATGTCGGCGCTCATCGCGCACCTCCGGTCCAGCGCGCCAGCACATCGCTGACGCGCTTCGGCAGCAGGCGCTCGGCCACCACGAACAGGATGATCAGCGCCTGGATCACCAGCACCGTCTCGCGCGAGACGTCGGTGCTGCGTTCCATGGTCTGCGCGCCGGTGCGCAGCCAGGCGTAGAACAGCGCCGCCCACGGCACCGCGCGCGGATCGTTACGCGCCAACAGCGCCACCAGCAGGCCGTCGTAGCCCAGGCCCGGCGACAGGTCGACCGGCAGCCGCTTGAGCAGGCCGTTGCTGATGTGCAGGCCGGCCAGCGCCGCGAAGGCGCCGCCAGCAGCCATCGACAGCACCACCGCGCGGCCGACCGGCAGGCCGGCCTGCAGCGCAAACGCCGGCGCCGAACCGGTGACGCGGATCTCGTAGCCCAGCGTGGTGCGTGTCAGCAGCAGCGCGGCCGCCGCCACCGCCAGCGGCACGGCGAACAGCAGCGTCGTCACGTTGGTGTGCTCCAGCAGCGGCGAGAACACGGCCGCCGCCGGCAACAGCGGCGTCACCTGATAGCCGGCATGCGGATCGCGCAGCCAGTCGGCGACGGCCAGCCGGTAGAACTGCAGCGCGATCAGGTTGAGCATCAGGCTGGTGACCATTTCGTTGGCGCCGCAGCGGACCTTCAGCAGCCCTGGCAGCAGGCCCCAGGCAAAGCCGGTCAGCACGGCGGCGCAGGCGGCGGCCGGCAG
This sequence comes from Duganella sp. Dugasp56, assembly GCF_047304105.1. Classification (NCBI taxonomy): domain Bacteria; kingdom Pseudomonadati; phylum Pseudomonadota; class Betaproteobacteria; order Burkholderiales; family Oxalobacteraceae; genus Duganella; species Duganella sp. Dugasp56. The sequence goes on along the minus strand of NZ_JBGLYQ010000022.1, from coordinate 21,956 downwards.
CAGCAGCCACGCCGGACCGCCCAGTTGCAGCCAATACAGGCTGGTGGCGGTGGCGGCCAGCGCGGCCAGGAACATCTGGCCGTCGGCACCCAGCGAAAACTGGCGCGCGCGGAACGGCAGCGCCACCGCCAGGCCGAGGAAGGTCAGCGTGACGGCATCCTCGATGACCGTACCGAAACGCACCATGCGGTGCAGCTGCCAGCCGTGCGCGCGGCTCCAGTCGACATCGGGCAAGGCGCCGGTCAACAGCACCAGGTAGGCGCGCAGCGGCTCGCGGCTGACCAGCGCCGTCATGGCCAGGCCGGCCAGCAGCGCGGCGACCACGGCCAGCGCCAGGCGCCAGCCGCGCGACAACTCGGGTGGCGGCAGCGGCAGCGCGGCCGGTGGCAGCGCCGTCGAGGCCTGGCTCAGGGTTTCGGCCGTCATGCCGCCACCTCGCCGCTGAACGGGGATTCGAGCAGCGCGGCGGCGCCGGACTGGCGCCGCGCGCCGGTCATGTAGGCGCCCAGTTGCGCGGCGGTGGCGCCGCCGTTGAAGTGGCCGACGATCTCGCCCTGCGACAGCACGGCGATCCGGTCCGACAGCTCCAGCACTTCATCGAGATCGGACGAAATCAGCAGCACGGCGGCGCCGCTGTCGCGCAATTCGACCAGGCAGCGGCGCAGCGCCTGCGCCGCGCCGAGGTCGACGCCGCGCGTCGGCTGGCTGGCGATCAGGAAGCGCGGCGCGGCGTCCAGCTCCCGCCCCAGTACGATCTTCTGCATATTGCCGCCGGAGAGAGCGCCGATCGCCTGGCCGGGTCCGCGCGCGGCCACGCCATAGCGCGCCATCAGGCGCTGTGCCATGGCCTGGATGGCTGCGGCGCTCAACCAGCCCATGCGCGACAGGGGCTGTCTGTGGTAGGCGCCGGCGATCGCGTTGTCGGCGATGCTCATGTCCGCGGCGACGCCGTTGTGCAGCCGGTCCTCGGGGATGGCCGCCACGCCGGCGGCACGCGCCGCGCGCACGCCGGCGCCGGTGACGACGCGGCCGTCGAGCAGCGCCTGGCCATGATCGGGCGAGCGCAGGCCGCTCAGCACATCGGCCAGCGCGCCTTGTCCGTTGCCCTCGACCCCGGCGATGCCGAGTATCTCTCCGGCCGCGATCTCGAAGCTGATGCCGTTCAATTGCGCCCTGCCGTCGGGCCGGCGCAGGCCGACGCCGCGCGCGCTGAACAGCGCTGGCGTGCCGGGGCCGCGCTTGCCGGTTCGCTCCACCGTCAACGGCGCCAGCGGACGGCCGACGATCATCTCGGTCAGGCGCGCCGCATCGACGGCGCCGGCGTCGTCCTGGCCCGTCACGCGGCCGCCGCGCAGCACGGTGAAGCGGTCCGACACGTCCAGCACCTCGGTCAGCTTGTGGGTGATCAGCAGCACGGTCAGGCCCTGGGCCGTCAACGCGCGCAAGGCGGCGAACAGCGCCTCGGCTTCGCCCGGCGTCAGCACGGCGGTCGGTTCGTCGAGCAGGATCAGGCTGGCGCCCCGGTACAGCGTCTTGAGTATCTCGACCCGCTGCTGCTCTCCCAGCGACAGGCCGGACACCAGCGCCTGCGGATCGACTTCCAGGCCAAAACGCCGCGACACGGCGCGCACCTGGTCGATGGCGGCCTGGCGGTCGAGCAGGCCGAAGCGCGACGGCTCGCTGCCCAGCACCACGTTCTGTGCCACGGTAAACGACGGCAGCAGTTGCAGGTGCTGCGGCACCAGACCGATGCCGGCCTCGATCGCCTCGCCGGGATCGCGCAGCTGCCGCAGCTGGCCGTCCAGCAGGATGCTGCCGGCGCTCGGCTGTTCCAGCCCGTAGAGCATCTTCATCACCGTCGACTTGCCGGCGCCGTTCTCGCCCACCAGCGCATGGATCTCGCCGCGCCGCACCTGCAGGCTGACGCCATCGCTGGCCAGCGTGCCGTTCGGGTAGCGCTTCGAGACCGCGCGCAATTCCAGGCGCGGCGGCTGAATGTCGTGCATCGTGTGCTTCATGTTCTTTGCGGTCCTCACATCGTCTTGGCGAAAGCGCCGGGCACGCGCACGCGGCCCTGCACAATGGCGTCCTGCAGCGCATCGACTTCGCGCAACAGCGCAGGCGCCGCCGCATCCATCACCTGCGAATGTCGCGCCAGCCGGATGCCGCCCTCGGCCAGGCCGAGCGATTCCGCGCGGCCGTACGGCAGCCGGCCCTCCAGCTGCAAACCGACCGCGCGCAGCAGTCCGGCGTCGACCTCCTTGAGCACCGAAGTGACGATGCCCGCGGCCCGCTGGGGATTGCTGGTGCGGTAAAGCTGGTATTGGTCCATGTCGACGCCGATCACGTAGCGCCTGGCCTCCGCCGCCGCCTCGGTCACGCCCTGGCCGGTCGCGCCGGCGGCGTGGAAGATCAGGCCCGCGCCCTGTCCGAACTGGGCTTTGGCGATCTCCTTGCCCGCGGCCGGATCGGAGAAGGCGTTGGCGTACTGGCTCAGTATCGCGATGCCCGGCACGGCGGCCCTGGCGCCGGCGCCAAAGCCGATGATGAAATCCTCGATCACGGGGAATTGCATGCCGCCCACCACGCCCAGCGCGCTGCCCGCCGGAGCGCCGGGCAGGCCTTGCTGCATCAGGCGCGCCGCCAGGTAGCCGGCCAGGTAGGCGCCTTCGTTCTGGCGGAACAGCATTGAATACACATTGCCGCATTGGCAGGCCGCATAGTCGACCGCCGCGTCGAAGACGATGAAACGGGTCGCCGGGAATTGCGCGGCCAGCTTCTGCACATAGGGAACCATGGTGAAGGTGCCGGCCACCACCACGTCATAGTCGCCGCTGTCGGCCAGGTCGCTGAGCGCCGCCTCCCAGCGCGTGGGATCGGTGCCGCCCTCGATCACCCGGGTCCGCACCGGCAGCGCCGCCGCCACCTGCGCCATGCCGTGCGCGGCCGAGTCGAACATCGACTTGTCGCCACGGGTGCCGTTGATGAACAACGCCACCCGCAACCGCGCGCCGGCCGCCTCCGGCGCATAGGCGCGCCGCCCTGCCCAGGCCAGCGCATACAGCGCCAGCACCAGGAGGCCCAACCAGCACAACTGCCGCAGCAAAAGAAAACCGGCTTGCTTCACAACCCCTCCCAAAGGTGGTCCCTGTCTATATTATGCGACTTCCTGCGGCGCCAGCCGGGATAGCTCAGAAGTGGCTGCGCAGCGTGAAGAAAAGCGTGCGCGGACTGCCGAGGAAATAACGGCCGGAGGTCAGTGGATTGGAGGTGGTCAGCTCCGCCCCCACGCCGCCCAGATAACGCTTGTCGAACAGGTTGTCGACGTTGAAGGACAGCTCGGCGTTGCGGAAGTAGCCCAGGAACTGCCCCTGCGGACGGTAGCTGAGGGACAGCCCCACCAGCGTGTAGGCCGGCATGTACTCGCGCGGATAGGTGGCAGGTCCGCCGGTGACCACGGTATTCGGCACGACGCCGTAGGTGCCGGCGGCCTCGCCCACATATTTGGCGTTGACGGCGGCGCGCCACGCGGCCATCGGTTTCCATACCGCTTCCGCAAAGGCCGAGTGGCGCGGTGCGCCGAGCACCGGATCGCCGGACTTGATGCCTTCGGCCACAGTATCGGCGACGTAGTGCGCATCGTTGTAGGCGGCGTTCGCATACAGCTCATAGGTGTCGCCGGTGGCGCGCGCGGTCAGTTCCAGCCCGCGCGAGCTGATGCCGCCCTGGTTCTGGAAGGTGGTCTTGGCGTCGCGCGAGAAGATGTCGCCGTTCGGATTGCCGTTCTGGATGGAGATGCGGTCGCGATAGTCGATCGAATACGCCGTCAGCGCCAGGCCGTAGCGGTCACGCACCCAGCGCAAACCCAGGTCCTTGTTGATCGAGGTTTCCGGCTTGATGCCGTTCTTGGAATCGACCGCCGCCGTGCCTTCGAAAACGCTGTCGGGAATGGCGCTGAAGTTTTTCGAACCGCTGGCGAAGACTTCCCACTCGTCGGTGATGCGGTACAGCGCGGCGAGCTTGGGCAGCAGCTTGGACGATACCCGCAGCGAACGCGAACCCGCGAACTCCACCGGCGACATATAGGACTCGCTGAAGCGCTGGAAGGTCGCACCGACATCCAGTTCGACGCGGTCGCCCATCAGGCTCATTTTGTCCTGCGCATAGGCCATTGCGGTGTTGGACGTGTAGTGGCGGTCCTGTGTGACGGAATACAGCGCGCTGTCGGCATAGGCTCCGCTCACCTTGGGATCGGTGACGTCGAACCAGTTGCGCACCTTCGCGCGCGTGATGTGCTCGTACCATCCGCCAAGGCGCACGCGATGCACCTCGTCGAAGGTCATCGCCACTTCGGCCAGCGTGCCTTTGCGGTCGATCGCATTGTCGCTGCGGCGGGTGGTCGCCTCGCGCGCGCCCCACGTGCCGACCGGATTCATCGCATACTTGGCCGCCGCCGGGCAGCCCGCCGTCTTCAGCGCCGCGGCGCTGGACCCGGCCGGGATGGACACCGCCGCCACCGGCACCAGGGCGCCGCTGGCCGTGCGCTGATATTGATTCTTGTAGCACTCCTGCACCACCGCCGTCGGCGAGGCGCCCGCCGCGACCACGCTGTACTGCTGGCCATTGCTGGGCAGCTGCTCATACGGGACGTAGAACCAGCCATTGCCGTTCTGCTTGTGCAGATAAGGCTTGAGCGTGAACTTGCCGGTTTCGCCGAAGCGCTGGGTCCAGTCGACGTGAGCCAGCGTATCCTCGCTGTTGATGCCGCGCGTGCCCCGGTAGTTCTGGTCGATGGCCGGGTCGCCGGTCCAGCGGTCGGTCAGCGCGTCGGTGTTCGGATTGCCTTCGAACGTGGCCTTGTAGAACGGCGCCGCGACGGCGCGCAACGCGACCGCGTCGTAGTCATTATCGGAAAAAGAGTTGTAGCTGACGGTGGCGCGCAGGCTGGAGCCGCCGCCCAGATCCTGCAGCACACGCAGGTCGGCGTGCTGGCGGCGGTTGCGGCCGGCCTGCTCTCCGGGCCAGGTGCGCACGTATTCGTGAGAGTAATCCAGGTAGGCGCTGGTCCCCAGCGCCGACTTGCCGCTGTCGACGCGCAGGAATTCGCGCTGGTAGCCGAAGCTGCCGGCCGACAGTTCCACGTCGCCACCGCGCTCCTTGGCCGGATCGCGCGTCTTGTAGTCGATATAGCCGCCCAGCGCCTGGTTCGACGGCGTGCCCAGGTCGCCGGCGGTTTGCGAAGCGTCGACCCGCACCAGGTTGGCCGGTTCGAGCAGGCGGTTCGGCATGGTGCCGCCGTTGGACAGCGTCGATCCGTTCGGGATGCCGTCGACGGAGATGCCGATCTGCTCCTTGTTCAAGCCGCGCATGGTCAAGCGCATCGAGAAGCTGCCCGTCAAGGCGTCGCTGGAGCTGACCTGCAGGCCCGGAACCCGTGCCAGCAGCTTGAGCGGATCGAGGCCCGCAGGCTGCTGCTGTATGGTTTCCTTGTCGATGACGCTATTGGCCCGCGCCTCGCCCTTGCCCATCACATGGCCGGTGACTTCAATCACGGTCGGCGCCTTGTCGTCCGTGCTGACCGCGGCTTCCTGTGCCGCCGCCGGAGCGCCCCACTGCAGCATGGCGGCCGATCCGGCTGCCAGCAATCCGATTCTTCTATACACGATACCCCCTGAGTAATGGACAAATACCTGTTTTTGAACTAATGCTTCCCCATGCATTGAATTGTATAGTGGTACGTACCATTCTTCAATAAAAAAATGCAACACGTTTCATAAAATCTCTGCGTAACATACACAAACAACACAGCGATCAAAAAAATGGTACGAACCAAGATATAATTCCATCATGACCGCCGCGTGACATGTCGGCGTCTCGTGTTAACATGCCGAGCAAAATAACTACCGTCCCTCATACATGAAGGTGAACAGCGTGACCGCCTTTTCAAATTCCACACCGATCTACCGCCAGCTGGCCGACATGCTGCGGATGCAAATTGAATCCGGCCATATCGCCCCCAACGACGCCATTCCGGCCGAACGCGATCTGGCCGCCACGCACGAGGTGAGCCGCGACACTGTCCGCAAGGCCATCAAACTACTGGAAGAACAGGGAGTGCTGTACAGCGACCACGGTCGTGGCACGTTTGCCGCACCCGCTGCGGTGCGCAAGATGTCACGCTTCCTGGACAGCTTTACCGAGGACACCATCAAACGCGGCGGCGTACCTGGACAAAAGATCCTGGTGATGGAGGAGATCATCGCCAGCATGGCCATCGCCAGCCTGCTCAACATCGACAGCGAGACGCCCATCCTGCACCTGAAGCGGCTGCGGCTGATGGATGGCGCGCCTATCGGCATCCAGGATTCCTACGTCCGTCTGCCGCCTGGGGAACAGCTGGCGCGCAAAGACCTGGAGCGGGCCGGTTCGCTGTATCGCCTGCTGGTGGACAAGTTCGGCATCGAGCCGTCGGAGAGCCTTGAAAGCATAGGCGCCATTCCCGCCGGCGCCGAAGAGGTCCAGCTGCTGGGCATCACGGCCGGCACGCCCATTCTGGTATGCGAACGCATCATGCTGTCGAGCCGGCGCGAGCCGGTCGAATACTGCGAGATGAAATATCTTCCGTCCTACCGCTACAAGACCCGCATCAGCAAGTGGAGCATCGGCCAGCCGGCATGACCACTCAACCGGCTACGGCGCCGATCAGGCGCTCCAGCCGGTCGGTATCGTCGCAAAACTGGCGTATGCCTTCGGCCAGTTTGGCGCTGGCCATGGCGTCGCCGTCGAGCATGCGGCGGAACGACTCCTCGTCCACCGGCACACGCTCGATCGCTTCCGCGTCCAAAGCAGCGCGATCGAGCCTGCGCGCCAGCGGCGCCTCCGACTCCCCCAACTGCCCCAGCAACTCGGGACTGACGGTCAGCAGGTCGCAGCCGGCCAGCGCGGCAATCTGCGCCGTGCTGCGAAAGCTCGCCGCCATCACTTCGGTGCGGTGGCCATGCCTGGCGTAGTAATCGAAGATGCGCCTTACCGACAGCACGCCCGGGTCGTCGTCGGCGGCATAGGTCAAGCCGGTATGCTGCCGATACCAATCGCTGATGCGGCCGACAAACGGAGATATCAGCCGGACGCCGGCCTCGGCGCAGGCGGCCGCCTGCGCCAGCCCGAACACCAGCGTCATATTGCAGTGTATGCCGTCGCGTTCGAGCACCTCGGCGGCGCGTATGCCCTCCCAGGTGGCGGCGATTTTTATCAGCACCCGGTCACGCGCGATGCCCGCCGCCTCATAGCGGGCAATCAAGGCCCTGCCCTTTTCCACGGTGCCGGCGCTGTCGAACGCCATGCGCGCGTCGACTTCGGTCGATACCCGCCCCGGGACGATGCGCAGGATCTCCACCCCGAACGCCACCAGCAGATGATCGGCCAGATCCGAGCAGGCCAGGCCCTGGTTGGCTTCCACAACCCGCTCGAGCAGGGGGCGGTAGGCCGGCGCCTGCGCGGCCTTCAGTATCAGCGATGGATTGGTGGTCGCATCGCGCGGCGCGTAGGTCCGCATCGCCAGGAAGTCGCCGGTATCGGCGACAACGACGCTGTATTGTTTGAGCTGGTCCAACTGGTTCATGAAGCTATTCCTTCCGGTGTTCGACAAATGAGGTGGTCGCGATCGGGCCACATATGGCCGGCGAAGAACACCGCCACTTCGGCGCGGAAGCGCGCCTTGACCTCGGCAGGCAGGAAGGCGGCGTCGAAGCTGTTGCAGGCCAGCTGATAGGCGTGACTGGCATCAAGCGGCAGTTCCTCGAAGGCGGCAGCGAAGTTGTCCTCGATATAGCCGCCGAAATATGCCGGATCATCCGAGTTCAGCGTCACGGCCAGGTCGGCGTCCAGCATCCGGCGCAGGTTATGCGAGGCCATGCCGGGAAATACGCGCAACTTGATGTTCGACAGCGGACAAACCGTCAGCGGTATGCGCTGCTCCGCCAGATGTCGCACCAGCGCCGCGTCTTCCAGGCAGCGCACACCGTGGTCGATGCGCTCGACCCTCAGTACGTCGAGCGCGCTCCAGATATAGGCCGGAGGCCCCTCCTCGCCCGCATGCGCGACCAGCCTCAGTCCCAGTTCCCGGCAGCGCGCAAAGACCCGCGCGAATTTTTCCGGTGGATGGCCGCGCTCCGAGGAATCCAGGCCGACACCGATGATGCGCCGCCGGTGCGGCATGGCCAGCTCCAGCGTGGCAAACGCATCATCCTCGCTCAGGTGCCGCAGGAAGCACATGATCAGCGCACTGCTCATGCCCCATGCCGCTTCCGCGTCGTCCTGCGCGCGGCCGATGCCTTCCACCACGGTAGCGAAAGCCACGCCGCGCGCGGTGTGCGTCTGCGGATCGAAAAACATCTCTGCATGCAGCACGTTGCCGGCCCGCGCGCGCAGCAGATAGGCCCAGGTCATGTCGTAAAAATCCTGCTCCGTCAGCAGCACGCTGGCACCCGCATAGTAAATGTCGAGGAAGGATTGCAGGTCGTCGAAGGCATAAGCCTGGCGTACCGCCTCGACCGAGTCCCAGGCCAAAGCGATGCCATTGCGCGCAGCCAGCGCAAACATCAATTCAGGCTCCAGCGTCCCCTCCAGGTGGAGATGCAGTTCGGCCTTGGGCATGCGCCTGGCCAGTTCGGGCAATGTGGTCATCATCGCTATGTCCTTTCGTCGGGCTCAGAAGCGCCGGCTCAGCTGCAGGCCGACGATGCGCGGATTGCTGTCGTTGACGAAGCCGGTCAGGTTGTTGAAGTCGATGCCGCCGATCAGCTGGACGCGGTTGGTGATGTTGCGGCCGAACAGCGCCACCTCGTAGCGGTCGTTGTCCCACTTGTAGCCGACGCGCAGGCCGCCGGTCAGCAAGGGCTTGCCGACGAACTCCTTCGAGCGGTACAACGTGAAATTGACGTCGCTGCGGTACACCCAATCGGTATAGGCAAACAGCTCGCCGTTGCGGTACGGGCGGCTGTAGCGCAGCGTGACATTGCCGGTCCAGCGTGGCGCCTGCGGCAGCGGATTGCCGTCTATGCGCACCAGCCTCGAACCGCCCACGACCACCGTCGGATTGAGTATGGTGCAGGCGGCGCAGGCGCCGACGGTCAGATTGGGGTCGTCGATGCGGGTAAAGTTATAGCTGCCGCCGAACGTCAGCAGCAGGTCGTCGGCGAGATAGGCTTCCAGATCCAGTTCGACGCCGCGCCCCTTGCTTTTCTGAGCGTTCAGCAGGATCGCCGAATTCGACGAGCCGCCGACCGCCGTCAGCTGCAGGCCCTTGACCGTGTAGTCGTAGAGGTCGACCGCCACCCTCGCCCGGCGTTGCAGCAGGTCCGACTTGAAGCCGACTTCATACGAGGTGATGGTTTCCGGCTGCGCCACCGACATCGGATTGAACGTCGCCGCCGGCTGGATGGTGGCGCCGCGGAAGCCGGTGGCGACGCGCGCATACAGGTTGGCGTCCTCATTGAGCTTGTAGACGCCGCTGGCATCCCAGTTGACCTTGGAGACGCTGGTGCCGGTGGCCAGGCCGGCGGATGCGTCGACGTCGCTGCCTCCGTCAGGCTTGTCCGCGCGCTCGGTGTAGAGCTCTTTCTTGTCGTGCGTGTAGCGCAGGCCCGCGCGCAGGTTGACGCGCTCGTTGACATCGTAGTTCAGCGAGCCGAATGCGGCATAGGCGTCGTTCTTTTGGTGCGAGCGGACATCGGCGGTCAGTACCCCGTGGTTCAGCGAGTCGTAGCTGTAGCTGTCGATCCGGTAGCGCTCATCGAAATAAAACAGGCCGGCCTGCCACCGCAGTCCATCCTTCAGGTTCGATTCCAGCCGCAGCTCCTGCGTCAGCTGATGATGACCCGAGGTGCCGTCGGCCGATTCGACCGGAAAGGGGATCAAGCCCGGTCCGGACGGCGGCGCGAACGCGGCGCCCACGCCGCCGTCGATGTCGCCGCGGCTGAACACCCGCACGGTTTCATAACCGGTGATCGAATGCAGCGTCACACCGCCCAGGCGCCATTGCAGGCGCAGGTTGCCGCCGTAGTTTTCCAGGTGCTGCCCATTGTCGCCGTCGGTGGCGGCGCTGGCCACGTCGAAGCCGGGCACCAGCGCGTCGCTGCCCTTCTGGATGATATTGGCGCGGAATACCGAGGCGCTGCCGTTCAGCGTCCGTCCGTGCAGGTTGGCCAACGCGCTGAAATTGGCGTCGGGCTTGTAGGACAGCTGGAAGCGCGCGGCGTTGTCGTTGTAGCCGCCGTAGGCCTTGGCGTCGCCGGTATGGGGATTGCCGATCCAGTTGTCGCGGTGCTCGCCCAGCACCGAGATGCGCGCCGCCAGCCCGTCCCCCATCGGCACATTCAGCGCCGCTTCCAGATTGGCGGTGTTATAGGTGGCATCCGACACCGTCACATAGCCGCCCGGCGTGGACGAGGGCTGGACCGAATTGAACTTGACCACGCCGGCCGGCGTGTTGCGGCCGAACAGCGACCCTTGCGGACCGCGCAGCACTTCGATGCGTTCCAGGTCGAACGCCGGGAAACCCTTCAGCACCGGGCTTTCTAGCACGACGTCGTCGTAGACCAGCGATACCGGCTGCGACGCATTCTGATGGAAATCGACGTTGCCGTAGCCGCGAATGTAGAAGCGCGGATAGGAGCGGCCGAACGACGACTCCACGTTCAGGCTGGGCACGCGGCCCGCCAGCATCTGCATGTCCAGGTTGCCGGAATTCAGCGCAGCCAGCGCCTCGTCCGAGACGATGGATGCCGACACCGGCACGTTCTTGATATTTTCCTGACGCCGCTCGGCGCTCACCGTCACCGTCTGCAACTGCGCCGGCGTCGGCGCAGTCGCCGGTACCGCATCCTGCGCCAGGACCAGGCCGGACGGCGCCAACGCCGCCACGGCCCCGCATATACCCCACGCTTGCCTCAAGATCGTCATGCCCACCACCTCCCTCGCTGTCTTTGATTGATCGAAATAGCCACCTGACAAAACTATATAATGGTACGTACCAATTATCAATAAATTTATTTTATCTTGTATTTTTTGAGCAAATTTCTTGATTTTTGAATTTTTATAAATACAATGGTACGTACCATAAAAAACCAAAGACAATCATGACAGCACTTTTCACGGCACCGTCCTTTATCACCTTCACCGGCATCGACGACAGCGTCCTGCTGCCGGGCATGCTGGCGCTGTCGGCGCGCTATCCGGTCGAATGGGGCGTGTTACTGGATGTGGCACAGGAAGGAGCGCCGCTGTTTCCGCTTCCGGCGGTACGCAGGGCCCTGCAAGGCGCGCCGCTGCGCCTGTCGGCGCACGTGTGCGGCGCGGCGGCCAGGGCCATCGTGGAAGGCGGCGATCCCGGCCTCGACCTGAGCGGCTACGCCCGCATACAGATCAACCACAGCCGCTCCGGCAGCAGCGACAGCGAGATCCGCAACAGCCAGTTGTACGCGGCCCGCAACGGCGTGCGCGCGGCGCTGCAGTGCCAGGGGGAGTTTCCCGTGGATGCACGCGTCGACTGGCTTTACGACGTCTCGTTCGGCACCGGCCAACGGCCGGAGGTATGGCCCGCCATCGGCGCGCGGCAGGCGTTTTGCGGCTATTCGGGAGGATTGAATCCGGACAACGTGGCCGCGGTGCTGGCGCACTTGCCGCTCGACGCCGACACCGCCTACTGGATAGACATGGAGTCCGGCGTGCGCACGGGAAACCGGTTCGACCTCGCCAAATGCGAGGCGGTGTGCCGCATCGTCTTCGGCTCTGCCGAATCGTGACATCCCAGCAGCGGAAACAAGTGTATAAAGACACTATTGCTTTCGCGAAGGAGATCGCCATGTCGTCACAGCCGCTCAACTGCACCTGCTTCATTATCCCGTCGAAAATGTTGCGCAAGCTGGCCGAATCTGCGGCCGTGACGCCTGCCGAACGTCAGTTGCTGCTGGATCAGTGCGAAATATCGGCCCACCTGCGCGGCCAGCGCTCGGTGACGCCGGTCGCGATGGGTATCGCCTCCGCCGGCGAGAAGCGCCGCACCGTCTACGACGCCAGGCACAAGTCCACGCTGCCCGGCAAGCTGGTGCGCGGCGAAGGCGCGGCGGCCGTGGCCGACGTCGCCGTCAACCAGGCTTATGACGGCGCCGGCGCCACCTACGACTTCTACCGCGAAGTACTGAAGCGCAACTCCATCGACAACAAGGGCTTGCGCATCGATTCCACTGTGCATTACCAGAACAAGTTCAACAACGCCTTCTGGAACGGCCAGCAGATGGTCTACGGCGACGGCGACGGCAAGCTGTTCCTCGGCTTCACCGGCGCCATCGACGTTATCGGCCACGAGCTGACGCACGGCGTCACCCAGTACGCGGTGCCGGGCGGCCTGGTCTACGAAAACCAGAGCGGCGCGCTGAACGAGTCGATCTCCGACGTGTTCGGCAGCGTGGTCAAGCAGTGGGCGCTGAAACAGAGCGTCGAACAGGCCGACTGGCTGATCGGCGCCGGCCTGATGGCTCCCGGCGTCGGCAAGGCGCTGCGCTCGATGGCCGATCCGGGCAACCGGGAACTAACCTGGTCCGGCGACGATCAACCCAAGACCATGGCGGGATATGTGGAAGGCGGCGACGTCCACACCAACTCCGGCATACCCAACCACGCGTTTTACGCGGCGGCCGTCGCGCTCAAGGGCAACTCCTGGGACAAGGCGGCGCCGATCTGGTACAAGGCGCTGGGATTGCTGACGTCGAACGCCACGTTTGCCGACATGGCCAAGGCCACCACCCAGGCCGCCACGTTGCTGTACGGCGCCGATTCGGCCGAGCAGCACGCGATACAGGCCGCATGGAAAGTGGTGGGCGTCGTTTAAAGGAGAATGAGATGCTGTTGAAGTTACGATGTACCGGCGGATTTACCGGCCCCGCCGGCGCGCAGACGCGCACGCTGGACCTGGCCCGGCTGCCGAAAGACCAGGCGGCCGAGCTGCAAAGCCTGATCCATGCGACGGATTTTTTCGCGCTGCCGCCTACGCTGACCAAGTCGGCGCCGAAGTCCTGGGATTTTCAATACGACCTGGAAGTCTGCGAAGACGGCAAGCAGCCGCACTGCGTGCGCTATCACCTGGATGAAGCGCCGGCGCCGCTGAAGGAGCTGACGGAAAAGATCAACGAAACCGATCCGGACTAGGCTATCTTCAATTCCGGATAACCGGTGCGCGGGTCCAGCTCGCGCGTGAAGCGCTGGCCGGGCAGCAGCGCCAGCAGCAGCTCCGCCGTGGTGCGCACCAGGCAGCCGGCGCAGACGTGGCCGCCCAGCACCCGCCCCTGCGCATCCGACACCGACATGTGCAGATGCGCGCCGTCGGCCGAGATCGATCCGGCCACGGTCAGGATTTCCAGGTCGCCGCGCAGTTCGTCGGGCTGCGGCAGGCCCGCATAGCGCAGCTGCGCCACGTTCAGGCTGCCGATTCCCTGCAGCACGAAGCCGGCCTCGTGGCCGCTGGCCAGCAAGGCCGCCACCACCGAGGCGCGCAGGTCGTCGCCGGGATTGAGCCGCAGCGCCAGCGTTTGCATCACGCCACCATGCGCGCGAATTCGCCCTGGTCGACCAGCTTCTGCAGGTCGGTGGCGCCGCCGATCAGCGTGCCTTTTACAAAGATCATCGGGAAGGTCGGCCAGCCGGTCCACATTTTCAGCGCGATGCGCGGACGCCATTCGGTGAAGTAGTTGCCGTAGTCGAGGTAGGCGTAAGGCGTGCCCAGGCCGTCGAGGATTTTGCGGGCCTTGCGCGGAAACGGATTGAGTCCCATGCCGACCACGACGACGGTGTTGGCCGCCACGGCCGCCTGCACTTCCGCCACCAGGTCGCGGTGGTAGCCGCTGACATAGTCGCGTACGGCCGGGTGGATATGCGCTTCGTCGAGGATGTTGCGGCTCATCGGGGTATCCCTGTGGTCAAAAACCATAGGTTAGCCGCAACCGGCGCGGCGGCAAAGCCTTTTCCGCGCCGGCCGCCGGGATTACAGCTCCAGCTTGGAGATCTTGGTGCCTTCGAGATTCAGGTTGGCCATCAGGCCGGCGTTGGTCAGCACCAGCGCCTGCACCGGATTGTTGGCGGTGGTGGTGTCGATCTCGCCGTTGGCACCCACTTTCAGCAGCGCCACCGAGCCGTCGACGCCGGCGGTCCAGCCTTTGCTGTTGCGGAATTTATCCAGCGCATCCTTGGTCATGAACAACAGCACCACGGCCTTCGACTGCGCGCCGGCCTGGAAGCCGACCGACACCGACGCCACGCTGTAGTAATCCACCGTCTGGCTGCCGCTATGCAGCACGCCCTTGCCGTACTCGCCGCCCACCACCAGGCCGGCCGCCAGCACGCGCGGGAACACCAGCACGCCGTTGGCCTTGCGCACCAGCTCGCGCGAACCCTTCACTTCCGAATACAGCCGCTCCAGCGTGCTGTGGGCGCCCTGCTCGATCTCCGTGCGGACCGCCGCGGAATCGGCCTTGCCGGACGTGGTGGTGGTAGTGCAGGCGCCGAGGCCCAGGCCAAGCGCCAGGGCGATCGTGGAACGAAGCAGGAAAGTACGTTTTTGCATGGCAGTCTCCAAAATGTGCCGCAGTTGCGGCGTGGCAAACTATTAATTGATTATAAACTCGAGTCGCCCTTCCTCAGCGCACGCCTGACTGCTCTGCCCGGCTTGTTCGAACGCCGAGCACAGGCGATTGCCCTGCGGATCTTCCAGCCTCGGGTGCACGCGCAACAGATAGGTACCGGGACGCCAGGCCGGCGCCGGCGTGAAGCGCCACTCGCGCTCGCCGGACAGCAGCCGCGCCGCACCGGCCACGCGCCGGCCATCCGGTCCCTGCAGCGCGATCAGCGGCGCCGCATCGCCATCGAGCGCGGTGGGAAACGCGACCCGCAGCGGCTGCCTGCTACCCCGTTTGACAGCATGCACCGTCCAGCGCTGGGGATCGATGAGCTGCCGCAAAGGTGGCGCCACACGCCACTGTTTTTCCACCACCCGGCCCAGTTGCGCGTCGGCTATGCGCAGGCGCACGGCCTGGCCGGCGTGCAGCGCCGTCCCCAGCGCCAGGTTCGGGCCGACGCCGGTCTTGATGCGTCCGGGATGCAGCAGCAGCGCCACCGCCCTGCCGTCCGGGTCGGCCAGCGGCAGGTCGAGGAAGGCGCCGTCGATGGGGACGCCGGCGCTGTCGAGCAGGACCACGCGCCGCATGTCCAGCGGCGCGGACAACGGCGTGTCGAGATGCAGCTCGATGCGCAGCAGGTTTTCCGCCACTTCCGGCCCCGACGGCGTGACCAGCACGCCGGCTATCACCAGTCCCGGCAGCAGCAGCGCCAGCACCCCGGCGCTAGCGCGCCAGTTCAGGATAGCCCTCCAGGCCGCGCGCATATTTGTGGAAATCGCGGAACTTGTCGCCGTCCGGATATTTGTAGTCGGGGAAGTCGTATTCGTTGACGAAATCGCTCAGGCGCAGGTAGGCCCCCTTGGGGATAGAGACCAGCTGCATATTGCCGCTCGCATCCTCGCGCCGCAGCGCCAGCAGCAACCCGGCGTTCAGGTTATCGATGCGCATCACCGGCGCCAGCGGCGTCATCATCCCTTTCACGCCGAGATAAGGCTTGGCCGGCCAGTCGATCGGCGTGGTCACGCCGGGCGCGCCGGCGGCGGCGCCCAGGTCGGACGCCGTCATCAGGTCGGCCGAGCGGCTGGAATTGGCCAGCAGCGCATACTCGACGTCGCCCTGCCTGAAGGTGACCAGGCCGTTCGGCGCGCTGCCCCAGCCCATCTCCCCCACCGTCTTGGCGACGATGTGGGCGCCGTCCTTCAGGTCCTTGAGCGGGATGATCACCAGCGGCGTGCAGGTGTAGGCGGCCAGCAGCGACGGCTCGCCTGCGATGGTCATCACCGCCATGCTGCGGATCGGCGCCCGCGTCTCGATCTCGTTGTGCACCGGGTGGTACATCTCGATGGTGGTGGCCTGGGCCTTGCCGCTGAACGGGTAGTCGTACACCCGCAGGGTCGAGGCGAAGCTGCGGTTGGACAGGCCTGCCACGTAGAGCTTGTTCTGGTGGAAGCGCATGTCGGTGACGGTCAGCGTTTGCGCAGGCAGGTCGCGCCAGAAGGCCAGGTCGGCCGACGGCGCGTCGGTGATCGCGGCCGAGCTGGCGCTACTGACCGCCTTGGCCAGGTCGAGCCGCGCCACCTTGCCGCTAGCGTCGATGCTGACGATGGCCGGCGACGACTTGCCCTTGGCGCCGCGCACCGTCAGCGCGACAAAGGCCAGCTCGCTGTCGGGCTGCACCACCAGGTCCTCGAAGCGCAGCGCCGACGGCGCCACGCCGAGCGCCCTGGCGATCGGCGCCTGCACGTCCATCAGGTTGAAGGTCTTGCCGGCCGCCCTGGCCGGCGCCGCGACCGGCAGCGCGTAGATGCGCGCACCCTTCCAGTCGGCCACGAACAGGGTGCCGGCGCCGCCAAAGGCGAGCTTGGTGGCGGACTGCATGGCGGCAGGCGCCGCATGGCTGGAGGCCGCGACGCAGCCCGCCAGCAGCACGGCCGCCGCACGGGCCGCTATCGGGCGCCGGATGAACCGCGATACGAAAAGAAAAACGGGAGTGCGGACCAGTTGCTGCATGTGAGCCTCCGATGGTGGTCGCCGAAAATCAGCTTGACCAGCCTAGCACCCGCTGCGCTCAGCGTCCATCCGCCTTAGGGAGGGCCGCACAACGCTCAACGGCCGCCGAACGCCAGCCGTTTGCCTTCGCGCAGCATGCCGGCGAAGTCGGCCGCCGGTATCGGCTGGCTGAACAGATAGCCTTGCAGCTGGTCGCAACCGAGCTCGCGCAGGAAGCTCATCTGCTCGGCCGTCTCCACGCCCTCGGCCACGATTTCCTGGCGCAGCTGCTGCGCCATGGTGACGATGGCGCGCGCGATCGCGCAATCGTTTTCTTCGTAAGGCAAGCCGATGACGAAGGAACGGTCGATCTTCAGCGTGCTGATCGGGAACTTCTTCAGATAAGCCAGGCTTGAATAGCCGGTGCCGAAGTCGTCCAGCGCCAGCGCCATCCCCATCGCCACCAGCTCGTTCATGATGGCGATCACATTGTCGGTGCCGCGCACCAGCAGGCTCTCGGTGATTTCCAGGTTGATCTGGTCCGGCTGCACGCCGTGCCGCTCCAGCACCGCCGCGATGCGCTTGGGCAGCTGGCTGTCGAACTGCCGCGCCGACAGGTTGACGGCGATGGGCGGCATGATCAGGTTGGCGTCCTTCCACTCGCGCACCTGGCGGCAGGCTTCCTCCAGCACCCAGGTGCCGAGGTCGAGTATCAGCCCGGTCTCTTCCGCCACCGGGATGAACACGCCCGGCGACACCAGCCCGCGCACCGGATGGCGCCAGCGCAGCAGCGCCTCGGCGCCGACGATGCGACCGCTGCGCAGGCTGACCTTGGGCTGGTAGTACAGCATCAGCTCGTTGTTGAGCAACGCCTGCCGCAGCTCGCTCTCGATGCGCAGGTGCTCCTTGGCGCGCTGGTTCATTTCCTCGCTGTAGAACAGGAAGCCGGACTCGATGTTCTGCGCGGCCTTGCTCATCGCCACGTCGGAGTAGCGTATCAGGGTCGGCACGTCGGTGCCGTCTTCGGTGTACACGGTGATGCCGATGTGCGCGCCCACCTGCAGGCTGTGCGAGGCCAGCACGATCGGCTGCGCCAGCGCGGCCAGCAGCTTTTGCGCGACGATGGCGGCGTGCTCGCGCTTCTCGATATGCAGCAGCGCCACGGCGAACTTGTGGCCGTCGAGCCGCGCCAGCACGTCGGCCTCGCGCAGCGACAGGCGGAACAGGCGGCCGATCTCGCACAGCAGGTCGTTGCCGATGTCGTGGCCCAGCGTGTCGCTGATGGCGCCGATGCGGGTGATGTCGATGACCAGCAGCGCGCCGTGTTCCTTCGAGCGCTTGGTCTCGGTCAGCGCCTGGCTGACCAGCTGGTTCAGCAGGCACAGGTTGGGCAGGCCGGTCAGCGAGTCGTAATTGGCCATGCGCTGCATGCGCGCCTCGGCGTCCTTGTGCACGCTGATGTCGGAAAACAGCGAGAAGGTATGGCTGATCTTGCCCTGCTCGTCGCGCACCACGCTGATGGTCACCGACTGCGGAAACAGCTCGCCGTTCTTGCGCTTGCCGATGATCTCGCCGCGCCACGGACCCTCGCCCTGCATCGCCGAGCGCACCTTGGCGCGGAACTCGGCGTCGTGCACGCCGGAGCGCAGCAGGTCGGGCGTCTTGCCTATCGATTCTTCCGGCGTGTAGCCGGTGATGCGGGTGAACGAGGAATTGATCGAGACGATGCGTTCATGCGCGTCGGTGATCAGCACGCCCTGGTCGCTGTCCTCGATGATGCGGGCGTGCAGGTGGATCTTGTCCGCATCGGACAGCGCCTCGTCCACCTGCGCCAGCCGCACCAGCATGCCGACCGGATCGCCGGCCTCGTCGTGGCGCAGCGTGATGTGCAGCTGGACCCAGATGATTTCGCCGCTCTTCTTGCGGCGCCGCACTTCGGTGTGGGCGCCGCCGTATCCACCTTCCTTGCCGTCGTCCTCGAAAAACAGTTCGGCGATATTGCCGTCGTCGTCGTCCTCGGCGTACAGGAACAGGATGTGCTGGCCCAGCGCCTCGGCGGCCGCGTAGCCGAACATCTGCTGCGCGCCAAGGCTCCATGCGGTCAGGTAGCCGGTCAAGTCCAGCTCCAGCACGGCGTCGCCTGCATCGGCATCCGGCTCGGCCAGCCCGCGCGCCTCGGCAAGCGCGGCGTCCAGCGCGGCCAGCGTGCGTGTCAGCGCCTCGCCCGATTCGCTGCGGGCTTGCTGGCTCAGTGCGAGGCAACGCTCGATCGCGTCACGCATGGGCGGATCCCGTCTTGCCGGCCGCCACGCCCTGCATCCACAGGTAGGAGTCGGCAAGTATCTGGTTGAAGCTGTCGGGCTCGATCTGCAGCGCCTGCAGGCATTCGGTCAGGCAGGCGGCGTCGCCGCGTTCGGCAGCCTCCACCACGCACAGCAGCTGGCCCAGTTCGCCGTCGCGCATCAGCAGCGCCTGCTGCACCGCCTCGCTGATGGTCAGCGGCTGCAGCACCTCGGCCAGCGGGATGCCGAACAACACGCCCAGCAGCGAGAACATGCCGGTCATGAAAGCCTGCTCCTGATGCGATTTGTCCTGCCCGGCTGCCTTGGCCAGCAGCTCCATGGCGCGCGCCCGCACCGACACCCGCGCCAGCAGCATGGCCGAGCGCTGGTCCGCTTCGCGCGACGAGAACAGCATCAGGTTGAGCCAGCGCCGCAGCTGCGAACGCCCGAGTATCAGGATGGCCTGCGAAAAACTGGTGACGCGGCGGCCGGTGCCCATGCCCAGCGAATTAACCAGCCGCAGCAGGTGGTAGGACAGCGTCGGATCCTGGCGCAGCAGCGCCTCGATTTCGTGGGTGTCGGCGTCGGCCGAGACCAGTTGCACCAGCTTCATCGCCAGCGCGCGCGAGGCGGCCTGGTTGCCGACCGGCTTGGGCGGGGGCGCCAGGAACCAGTCGCCCTCGACCCAGGCGACCGCCGCCGGCAGGTCGGCGCTCCAAGCGCTGTCGACGCGTTGGATCTTGTCGGCGGTCAGCGGTTTCCAGCCGGCCTCGTCAAGCACCTGGTGGACGGCGTCGGCCTGGCCGGCGCGGTAGTAGCAGCCCATGCTGCCGCCCGCCAGCTCCTGCAGGGCGGCCAAAGGCACCGCTTCCGGCTGCTCCAGGCCTGCGACATCGAACAGCAGCGCCGCCGGAGTACCGTGACGGTCGGCCAGGGGATGCAAGAACACAGGTGGCATGGCGGTCGAGGCGGTCATGATATTGTTCCAGCGAAAGCAATCTGCGATCCCGCTATGGTACTCCGAAATTATTGGCATTTGCCAACATTATGCCGCGTAAGCCCGCAATTCACGCGCCCGATCCGTGTTCTGTATCAAACGGCGAGCTGGTGATGGGGCAAATGCCCCACCAGCCGCTCGAACAGGCCGGGCCGGACCATGCGATCTATCCACCACTTCAGCGCGGCGCCGTTTTCGCCGCTGCGCCACGCCAGGTAGAAGGTTTCCGCCGGTTTCGGCTCGTCCACCTGCTTTTCCACCAGCAAGCCGGCGGCGATGGCGGCGCGGGCGCAGGGCTCGGGCAGGAAGCCGAAGCCCATGCCGGCCAGTTGGTACTGGAACTTGGTTCGCATGTCGGGCACGGTCAGCGTGTCCTGGCCCAGCAGCAGGCCGACGGTGCGTGGCGCCATCTGTCGCGCCGAATCGGCCACGCTGACGGCGCGGTATTGCTGCAGCTGGACGCGGTCGAGGCTGCCTTCGACGGCGGCCAGCGGGTGCCCGGGCGCCACCGCGAACACGAAACCGATCTTGCCGATGGCTTGGGACACGTAGCCGCCGCCGGCCGGACCGTCGCCGGCCACGCCGACCAGCAGATCGGCGCGCCGGTCCAGCAGCGCCTCCCAGGTGCCGGACAGCGCCTCCTGCACGATGCGCAGCCGGGTCTGCTGGGCGACGTCGTAGAAGGCCTTGATATCGTCGTGGAACATGCAGGCCGAGAACATCGAATCCATGCCGACCGCCAGCTCGGTCTCCCAGCCGGAGGCCACGCGGCGCACCCTGTGTTCCAGGTCCTGCGCCGCCTTCAGCAGGTAGCGCCCCTCTTTCAGCAGCTCGACGCCGGCCGGCGTCAGCACGACGCGCGGGCCGTTGCGCTCGAACACCTGCACGCCGAGGTCGTCCTCCAGCTTGCTGACGGTGTAGGAAATCGTCGACGGCACGCGGTGCAACTCCTTGCCGGCCGCCGAGAACGATCCGCGGCGGTCGATCGCATCGACAATCTGCAGCGCTTCCAGGCTCAGTCTTAGCATTCGATTTTTTCGATAGTAAAAGGGTAAATTTTCCGTTTTTTCATTCCGAATCACAGGCGTACACTGTGATTCATGGATGCGAAATTATCGCACATTAACAAACTAGAAACGGAGCCCCATCATGTTGCAAATTCGTAAAAGTGAAGCACGCGGCGTCGCCAACCACGGCTGGCTGCAGTCGCGCCACACCTTCTCGTTCGGCAGCTATCACGATCCGGAACATGTCGGCTTCGGTCCGCTGCTGGTGATCAACGAAGACCAGGTGCAGGCCGGCCAGGGCTTCGGCACCCACGGCCACCGCGACATGGAAATCATCTCCTACGTGCTGAGCGGCGCGCTGGAGCACAAGGACAGCATGGGCACCGGCTCGGTGCTGCACTACGGCGACGTCCAGCGCATGAGCGCCGGCAACGGCGTGCGTCACAGCGAGTTTAACCATTCGCGCAGCGAGCAAGTGCATTTCCTGCAAATCTGGATCCAGCCCAACGTGACCGGCATTCCTCCGAGCTACGAGGAAAAGAACTTCACGCCTGAGAGCAAACTGGGCCAGTTGCGCCTGATCGCCTCCAGCGACGGCCGCGAAGGCTCGGTGCTGATCCACCAGGATGCGGCGATCTACGCCACCATCATGACCGCGGGCGACAGCCTGAAGCATGAGCTGGCCGCCGGGCGCAATGCGTATGTCCACGTGATCCGTGGCGAGGTCAGCGTCAACGGCGTGGCGCTGCAGGGCGGCGATGCGCTGAAGATCACCGCGGAGACGCTGGTGACCTTGCAGGACGCCAAAGCGGCCGAAGTGCTGGTGTTTGACTTGCCAAACTGAGGTTCCGTCCCAAGCTAGAGACTGGCCTAAAATAAATTTCCGCCAGTTTTGGTATCATGAAGGGGGGGGGCCGGGGGGGGGGGGACCCCCCCGGGGGGGGTTTTTTGTTTTTTTTTTAATAAAAAAAATGAAAAAGGATTTTGGGGGGGGCGCGAACCCCCCCCAAAA